>DASPKU010000012.1 GCA_035627955.1 Phycisphaerales bacterium | reverse complement strand
CCTCCCCCTCGGCTTCACCCTCAACACTCTCCTCTACGCCGGCGTGACGCTGGGCCTCATCGAGGGCGTCGCGTTCACGCGGCGGCGGAGGCGGCGCAACAAAGGCCGTTGCCCCTCGTGCGGCTACGACCGCGGCGGGATCGCAGTTGACGCGGCGTGCCCGGAGTGCGGGGGGAAGGCGTGAGGAAGCACTGGGCCATCAAGCTTGCCCGCGTGGGGGTGTGCCTGCTCGCGGGCGCGGCGGTGACGTGGGGGGTGGCGTGGGGGTTCGGGCTGAAACGGAACCAGCTGCCGCCTCCAATGACTCCGAACATCCCGAAGGAGCGGCCGCCGGGCGCACCGGAGTGGCACCAAATTTGGGAGTTCGCCGACCGTGGGCGCACGGTGCGGGACTTCGTCGCGCCGTGGAAGACCGAAGACGAAGTCCGCTGGCGGATCGTGACGGACTATGGGTGGCCCCTGCGGTCCTTGCGTCACGACTTCATGATGGAAACCGTGGGCGGTGAGGTTGTCGTCAGCACCGCCATCGACGTGCCCGCCCCCTGGACGTCTCTCCCCGGTGACCGCCGGTTCCTCCCGATGGTGATCCTCCCCCTCGGCTTCGCCCTCAACACCCTCCTCGCGGCGGGCGTGCTGCTGGGGGTAGTGGAGTCTTTCGCGTTCGCGCGTGGGCGGAGGCGTCGACGCAAGGGCCGCTGCTTCACGTGCGGCTACGACCGCAGCGGGATCGCGAGTGATGCGCCGTGCCCGGAGTGCGGGGGGGTGAGAGCTCTCTGCATCACCCGGGCGATGCAGCCCGCGCCCCCAAACGCCTCGGAGTGTGGCCGGTATGACCAGTGACAAGAAGGCCGCCTGCCGTGCACTGATGTCGACGTTCATGAGCCACCCATTCGCCCGGGTGCGGGTGGTTGAGAGCACGGACGGCACGCCCGAATACGAGTCGCTTGCGCTGATGTCCGCAACTCGGCTCCGCCAGGACGTGCGGCGGGTTGGAGACACCGCGCCGATGTGGGGCCGGTCTTCCGACGGCACGGTGGCGCGTGAGTACATCGTGTCGCACTCGGCCGAGAAGGGGGCGACGACGGCGTCGGCTGAGTATCCGTGCGGTGCCGGGGCGTGGGGCAAGCTGCTCCCGCCTTCGCTCGCGTGCCAGCTTGCAACGGTCACCGGTTCCTGGCTGGTGCGGGACGCGTACGTGCCGAACCGGATGAGGGAGATCGTTGAACACTCCCAAGATGTTGAGACCGTGATCTATCGCGGCACTGCCCATCACCGGTACTCATGGATGTACGACGTCGCGCCACCCCCGGCATCACGGCTGGTCCGCGCATCGCACGAGGTGTGGTTGGATCAGCAGGCACACACGCCCTCCGTGTGGACCCGAACGCAGGTGTACACCTGGGGCAGCATCGAGAGACGCAGCGACATCACGGTGGACTTTCACGGCACTGATTCCGGCTGGCGCTGGGATGTCGAGGCAAAGGCCACTTGGGACGCTCCGCGAAGGTGTCGGTAGGGCGTCGCCGTGTGGCTTGGACCGCTTGACCGACACCAGCGGGTCGGCCGATTTTGTGCGGGCGCGCGGGGGACGTTCGCAACGAGCCCGGAACGCAGTGACAGGTGCTGGGTGGAACCCTGTACGCAGGGCGGCACAAAGGGCCCGCTCACTGCGTTCGGGGCTCGTTACACACGCAACCGCGGGGTCGGGCCTCGCACGTGATGGGGCGGCGCTCGCACGTGAGGGCGGAGCTCACGCACGTGCTCCAGGGGCGTTTGCACGTGACGGAGGAGCAAACGCACGTGACTCAGGAGCATTCGCACGTGATTGAGGAGCAAACGCACGTGGCTGAGGAGCATCGGCACGTGCGTGAGCTCCATTCGCACGTGTGAATGGAGCACCTTCAGACCACAACGCCCCCCGAATCAGCCCCGCTGCGGCTCTGTGAACGCGGTTCTTGGCACCATCACGTTGGGGAGGGGGGGCGCGGGCAGGGTCCGGGAACTCCCGATGACCGGCTTTGAAGGCCACGACCGTCAGAGCACGGTCGTGGCACGGGGGGCACGGTCGTGGCACCTTCACGCGACTTACACTCCCCCCTCGCATGATCACCTGCAAGGCCGACCCCAGCATCCAGCGGATCACATCGGGGAACTTCCAGTTCCCGCTGGGGGCGTACCCGGTGGAGCCGCTGACGCCGCGGCAGGGGTACAGCGTGCACTTTGAGCCTGCGGACGGGGACGACGAGTCGGGCGAGTGGGAGGAGTGGCCCGACCGCTACGTGTACGACGCGGTGATCAGCGCCGAGCGGGTGGAGCCCTTGTGCCGCATGCTGTTCAGCCTCTTCCCGGGGCGGGTGTACCCGATCCTGGATGTGCTGGGGCACGACGCGTACCGCGAGATTGATCCTTACATCTCGTACGACCTGGTGGGGCTGGACCGGTTTACGGACGCGGTGCGGCGGTTCAGGGACTTCCTCTTCGAGGACGGGATGTGCGGCTTCGGGGCGATGAGCGAGGAGCCGTTCTTCTACATCTTCATCGACGAGCACAAGATCATCACGCTGCGGTGTGAGCCGGGGATCAAGGAGAAGGTGGAGAAGATCCTCGCGGCCTTCGACCTCGAGCAGGTGGAGGAGCCCGCCGGCGCCGACGCCGCGGCCCACGAGCACCGCGGGGTGCTGATGGTGCCCAGCGACAAGCCCGACCTGCTGAGCCAGGAGGAGATCGTGGAGCGGCTCAAGGACGAGTGGTCGCTGCTGCTCAATGTTGATCCGGACACGAACATCGACGACGAGGGGCGGGACCTGGGCGTGACGCCGTGGCGGGTGATCGTGCGGTGCGAGTACGAGCACAAGCCGGCGCGGTACGCCGAGGTCTTAGTCGATGCGCCGAACCTGCGCGAGGCCGAGGAGGTCGCCTTCGACGCCGTGGACGAACTGGTGAGCCTGGACCCGCCGGACGCCAAAGGTCCTGTGAGTCCTATGAGTCCTATCGCTCCTATTGCGGAGGCGGCCGGGACCACCAAGGCCCCCGAGACCCCGACCACCCCCAACGACGCCCCGGAGGAAGAGGTGACGTGGGAGGACGCGGTCATCGTGGCCGCGGACCGCGTGAGCGACGAGCTGCTGCAGAAGCTGATGGACGCGGCGCAAGCGTCGGTCGGGCGGAGGGTTACGGGCAACGACCCGCGGCGTCTGCGCGGGGGTACGGGCGGAAGTGAGAGTGGCGGCGGTGGGGGTGGGGGCGTGCACTCGGCGCGGTGGCTGGCGTGAGAAAAAGAGCAACTGGGCAAATGGCAAAGGGCAAATGGCATTGCCGGAAGGGATCGGTACGGGGTTCTGACTTGCCCTTTGCCGATTTGCCCTTTGGACCTTTTGCCTTCCGGTTTGCATCCCCCCGCGCCAGTCATTATCTTCCGCACTCGGCCGGAACCGGTGCGCGTCGGTAGCCATACCGACTTGCACGTGCCCGAAACGCTGTGACTGCTCCGCGCTGGTGCGCGGGATGGACGCGGCGGAGGGGCGTTCCCTGCCAGCCTTGATGCGCCGCCCGGGTGTCGCTGCCGCGTACGCAGCCCCGGGCACGCGGCCTGTGAAGGGCTTGGGCTGAGGGGAACACGTGAACCGGCGCGACGCTGCGAAGCTGCCTGGATGCAGGCCAGCGGACTCAGTGTTCTGTGGCCGGCGCTCCCGGCGCGAGGCCGGTGTTCCGGTGCCGGAAGTTCCGGCGGTCAGTGGTTGAGTTTCTGGAGACGACGCATGCACAGCTCCCCACGCTCGGTCCGCACCCTGCTCGCCGCCGCCGGCCTGGCCGTCGCGGCGTACGCCGCGCCTTACGCGATGGCGCAGAGCACGCCCGACACCACGACCGATGCTCCAAAGCAGAGCAGCGGGGCCAAGGCCACGCTCGACAAGGCGGCGGACCTTGTGGCCGCGGGCAAGTTCGTGCAGGCCAAGACGCTTGTGGCGGGGCTGACCAGCGAGGGCGGGCTGACGCTCTCCGATGAGGAGCGCACGCGGGCCCTGAACATCCTCACCAACGCCAACCGCCGCATCAAGGCGCTCTCGCCGGTGGAGCTGAGCCTGCAGACCGCCGCCGACGCCGTGGAGCGCGGCGACCTCCGCATGGCCGAGCGGCAGCTGGCCGCGGTGGCGACCAACGCGAAGGCCACCCGCGCCCAGGACGACGAGGCCAGGGGCCTCATGGAGCAGGTGAAGGCCAAGCGCACCGAGATGGTGCCGCACGTGGCGGGCCTGATCGCCCAGGCCAAGGGCGACTTCGATGCCGGCCGCTACGCCGACGCCAAGGCGGCCCTCGACGCCGTGTACCGCTCCGGCGCGGAACTGAGCGAGGTGCAGGAGGACACGATCGTCTCCTACCAGACGAAGATCGTGGACCTCGAGACCAAGCAGGGCTCGCTGTTCCGTGCGAGCGCGGGCATGATGCAGCCGGGCGTGATCCGCCCGCGCGACCCGCAGCCGGCGCAGCCCGAGACCCCGCCCGCAACGCCCCCGTCCGAGCCCGCCCCGTCCAACCCAGCCCCGGCCCCCGCGCAGCCGGTTGATCCGGTCCCGGACCAGCCCGCGGCCCCCGCACCCGCCCCGGCCACCACGCCCCTGACGGAGCCCGCGCCGGCGCCCGTGCAGCCCGAGAGCGACCCGATTAACCGCGCCCGCCGCCTTGAGGCGCAGGCCATCCTCGCCGAGGCGAACCAGCACTTCGACGCCGCCCAGTACAACAACGCCGCCGCCAAGTACAACCGCGCCCTGACCGAGTACGGCCAGTGGCTCACGGGCGAAGAGTCGAACATGGCCCGCAACCGCATGGCCGAGGCCCGCACCCGCCTGCACGAGGGCAACCCCACCGACCTGATCGACATCGCCGCCCGCAACAAGCTGCGCCACGACAACGCGGTGGCCGGCTTCATCAACAACATGGAGCGGGCCCGGCGCGCCCTGCAGACCGGCGACTTCAACACCGCCGTCGACCTCGTCGCCGCCGCTCGCCTGGAGATCAACAGCAGCGCCCAGTACTTCTCGCAGAGCGAGTACGACCAGCGGATGGCCGAGGCCAACGCCCTGCGGACGGAGATCGACACGGCCCGCCTGGAGGCCGACCGCGTCCGCATTCAGATCACCGAGACCGAGCTGCGGGTGCAGGCCGAGGAGGCCCGCCGCGTCGCCATCCTCGAGCGCGAGGCCAAGATCAACGAGTCCCTCGCCCGCGTCCGCGCCCTGCAGCGCGAGATGAAGTACGACGAGGCCCTGCAGGTCGTGGACCAGATCCTGTTCCTGGACCCCATCAATCCCACCGGCCTGATCCTTCGCGACGTGCTGACCGACGCGAAGATGTACACGATCTACTACGACACCCAGCGCACCAAGCGCTACTCCTACGCCAACCAGAGCCTGGATAACCAGGACGCGCTCATCGCGCCGCTGAACATCCTCGATTACCCCAGCGACTGGCCCAAGATCACCTACAGCCGCGGCGAGCCCGCCGCTTTCGCCGACGCTGAGGAGAACCGGCGCGTGCTGGCGACCCTGCAGACCAAGCGCATCCCCGCGAACTTCACCGAGAACCCCCTCTCGGCGGTCTTCACCTACATCGAGCAGGTCGCCAACGTCAACATGGACGTCGACTGGCCGCAGCTGGAGACCAAGGGCATTGACGCCGAGACGCCGGTGACGCTCAAGCTCACCAACGTCAGCATCGAGACCGTGCTCGACCGCATCGTGGAGAAGGTCAGCCAGGACCCCACCAGCGGCGCCGCCTGGGCGATCCAGAACGGCGTGCTCACGATCAGCAGCCGCGAGCAGATCAACAAGAACAAGGTCCTGTCGATCTACGACATCCGCGACCTGCTCATCGAGGTGCCCGACTACGCCAACGCCCCCGAGTTCGACCTGCAGACCGTGCTGCAGAACCAGGGCGGTCGCGGCGGCGGCGGTGGCGGCCAGTCGCCCTTCCGCGACAACAACCAGCAGCCCCCGCCCCGGCGCACGCTCCAGGAGCGCACGCAGGACATCGTTGACATCATCACGACCAACGTGGACACCACGGGTTGGCAGGCCAACGGCGGCGATGTCGGCGCGATCCAGGAGCTGCAGGGCAGCCTGATCATCACCAACACGCCCGCCAACCACCGTGCCGTGCAGGGCCTGCTCCGCAAGCTCCGCGATGTGCGCAGCATGCAGATCAACGTCGAGACCCGCTTCCTGCTCGTCAGCCAGGACTTCTTCGAGCAGGTCGGCTTCGACATCGACGTGTACTTCAACGCCAACAACAACCAGGTCCGCGCCGCCCGCGGCCAGCGCCGCGACGCTCAGGCGTCCGACTTCTTCGACTTCACCCAGGGCGGGTACCAGGGCGGCGTCTACAGCAGGCCCGACGTCGACCTCAACGCCGACGGCACCATCACCGGCAACGAGGCCGCCGGCAACTTCTACGGCCAGCGCCCCAGCCACCTCTCGCCCATCGGCGTGGGGCAGAACAGCCTGGGCCTGACTGAGGGCCTGTCCTCCGGCTCCTTCGCTAACAGCGTGCTGGGCTCGGCCCCCGCGATGGGCATCGCGGGCCAGTTCCTGGACGACATCCAGGTCGACTTCCTGATCAAGGCCACGCAGGCCGACCGCCGCACGGTCGCCCTGACCGCCCCGCGCCTGACCTTCACCAACGGCCAGACGTCCAACATCTACGTCGCCACGCAGATCGCCTTCGTGTCTGACCTCCAGCCGGTGGTCAGCGAGTCGGCGGTCGGCTTCGACCCCACGGTCGACGCCGTGACCGAGGGCGTCCGCATGCTGGTGGAGGGCACCGTCTCGGCCGACCGCCGCTATGTGACGCTGAACATCGACGCCGCGGTGGCCAAGGTCGAGGGGTTCCAGAACACCCCGATCTCCGCCGTCGCCGGCGGCCAGCTGGTGAACTCCGCGGCGACGCAGAGCTTCATCCAGCGTCCCACCGTGACCGTCACCCGCGTGCAGACGACGGTGACCGTGCCCGACCAGGGCACCATCCTCCTCGGCGGCCAGCGCCTGGTCACCGAGCAGGAGGTGGAGACGGGCGTGCCGGTGCTGAGCAAGGTGCCGGTGCTCAACCGCTTCTTCAGCAACCGCATCACCAGCAAGGAAGAGCAGACCCTGCTCATCCTGCTCAAGCCCACCATCCTCATCCAGAACGAGGAGGAGGAGCGCGCGTTCCCCGGCAACTCCGAGGCGTTCCGCTACTACACGACCCCCTGAGTTGATCCTGCTGTCAAACCCAAAGGCCCGGGCGCTCCTGCCCGGGCCTTTTTCGTTCCAGCGGCAGGACCCACCAACGCCCAGAACCCGCTAGAATCGCGGCCACAGGAGAGCCTCCATGCCCCCCGAGTCACGCATCCGGGTCAAGCGCATCAACGACGTCACGCAGGTGGAGTTCCTCGACCGCAACATCCTGGACGAGGGCAACATCCAGGTCATCGGCGACGAGATCGCCGCCCTCGTCGACGCCACGCCCAACCCCAAGCTGCTGCTCTCCTTCGCCAACGTCGAGCACCTCTCCTCCGCGGCCCTGGGCACGCTGATCACCATCAACAACCGCGTGAAGCAGCGGCAGGGCCAGCTGCGGCTCAGCAACATCGACCCGCAGATCTACGAGGTCTTCACCATCACCCGCCTCAACAAGCTCTTCAGCATCCACCCCACCGCGGAAGAGGCGATCAAGAGCCTGGCCTGACAGCCAACCGGCGCGCCCCCGCGCCCACCGAACCACGATGCACGCGTGATGGCCGCCGCGCTCCCACCCTCGCACCTCCGACTCGAGCTCATCAACGAGCGGGCCGCCATCGACAGCGCACAGAACGACCTGGTCGCCGAGCTCGAGAAGCGCGGCTACCCCAAGGCCTCGCTCTTTGCCGTGCGGCTCGCCGTCCACGAGGCCCTCACCAACGCCTTCGTCCACGGCCACAAGAACCTGCCCGACCAGCCCGTGCGCTTCGAGTACACCGTCGCCGACGACCACGCGGAGATTGAGATCGAGGACCGCGGGCCCGGCTTCGACCCCGCCAGCATCCCCGACCCCACGCTCGATGAAAACCTCGAACGCGGCTGCGGGCGCGGCCTGCTGCTCATCCGCGCCTACATGAGCATCGCAGAGTACAGCGCCAGCGGGAACGTGCTGCGGATGGTGTACCAGCGGCCATGATCTCTGTTCATGGTGGGTGATTCTTTTCTATCAGGAACACACATGCGAATCTTCGTTGCTGGGCTGGTGCTCGGGCTGTTGGTTTCGGCCGCCGCGGGGCAGCTGTCGCGTGAGAAGCAGGGCGGGGGCACGCCGGCGGTCAAGCTCATGAAGCCCGGCGCGGGTGAGGCAGCCCGCGTGCTGGCCTACGCCATCCCCGACGGCACCAGGCTGCAGTGCGAGGTTGACGTCAAGATCAGCAGCACGAAGGGCGAAGCCGACGGGAAGAAGAGCACGAACGTGCTCAAGAGGGAGCGCTTCGAGGTCCAGCTCACAGTCGCGGGCAAGGAGCCGGGCGGTTACCGCGTGTTCGTAAAAGTGCAGGACCTTGCGTTCCTGACCGCCGACGGCAAGCGGGCGACGGACGCCCTCAGCCGCATGATCGAGGCGGGGTTCAAGGGTTCCCAGGGCGAGTTCCTGCTGCCTGACCATGCGCTCCCGACGGGGCTGCGGCTGAAGGATGAGGCCCACGGCACCAGCGTGGAGCACATCCTGCTCCCCATCGCGGCGTTGTTCGGGCCCTACCCCGCGGAGCCGGTTGGAACGGGAGCGCGTTGGTCGGCGCCGGCGCTGTACTTCGGCGACCGTACGCTCGAGGAGCCCCCGGCGGACGACATCGAAACCTTCGAGCTCACGTCCCGCGGCGACGAGCTTGAAGTGCGGCGCTCGCGACAGCAGGGGGCGTTCCCAGAGGTGATGGGCGGCGTGGCAGTGGGGAGGCTGATGAACAGCCCCAGGGTGTCGTACTCAAGCCTCGTTCGCGTGAACCCGAAGACGCTGCTGCCCACCGCTGGGCGCGTGCAGCGGGAGATCACCTCCGTGGAGATGGTCGAAGGGCGGCCGGTCTCCAGCACGGAGACGCAGGCGTGGACCGTGATCGTGAGCGAGGTCCGGCGCGAGCAGCCGCCAGCGGGCGAGTCGAAGGCGCCGCCCGAGCCCACGCTGAAGGTGATCGATGCGGGCATCGAGCCGCGTGCCGACCTGACGCCACGCCCGAAGATCGGCGAGATCGGCGAGTACGAGCTGCGCTTGAAGCAGGGCGAGCGGAAAGCGTTCGCCGACAAGCAGGACCCGGTGCCGCTGGAGCCGGAGGTAGCGCTGCGGTTCACGCTTTCGGTTGCGGAGGTGAGCGGGGGGTGGGCTGCCTGTGACCTGTCGGTGCTCTCTGCGGAGTTCGTCGGCGACAAGGCGGGTATTCCGGAGTCGAAGCGGGCCGCCTGGGAGCAGGAGTTGGCGGCGATGAAGGGTCTGAAGTCGCGGGCGCGTTTCTCGCTCACGTCGCCGAAGGTGGAGTTCGACGGAAAGGCGGCCGGGCTCCTCACCGCGATCGAGCATGTGCGGATGGCACTTCCCGCTGGGCCGCTGGGAGTGCAGGCGTCGTGGAAGGCGGAGCAGCCGCCGGAGGTGGCCAAGCTCTTTGCGGAGCGAGGCGGCACGTACACCTCGGCGGGGGCTGTCAAGGCCATCGTTGATGGCGCCTACCAGATCGAATCAACAACCGGCGTGAACGTTTCCGAGAAGCGTGGCGAGGTCACCTCCAACGTGGACTCGCGCGAGACCCGCATGTGCGTGCTCAGGCCCGGTGACCTGCTGCCGTCATCCGGGCAGCACTCGCTCCGCGTCAGGATCCGCTCGCAGTCCAAGCCAGAGATCGTCGTGTACATCGATCAGGAAGCGCACGTGACGCTGCAGAAGCTCCGCTGACCCAGAACGCCGCGTGGGTTGAGCAGCAAAGCAACGGAAAGGGCCCGCGCGCTGATGATCGCGCGGGCCCTTGTATGTCCGACTCGTGACAGCGCGAGTGCGCCATCATGGTGTGGCCGCTCAGCGGCGGCGCCGCACCGCCAGCCCGCACAGGCCCGCGGCCGCGAGGGCGGCGGTGGTGGGCAGCGGGATCACGCCGTTGGGCGGGTTGTTGACGAAGGCGTCGCTGTCCCCCGTGGCCCCGATGGACTGCACGTGGAAGCCGATGCGCAGGGCCCCGCTGTTGAGGGCCGCGAGCACGTCCGCGAAGTTGTTGCCGCCCAGCAGGTCATAGGACACCACCAGCACATCACCCGCGGCGTTGATGCCGTTGTTCGGGTTGCCCGAGGCGCCCACGCTCAGGGTGGCATCGGCCTGGAAGGGCGGGGTGAGGTTCTGCCCGCCGGGAAGATTGGGGGGGGTCACGCCACCGCTGGTGAAGTTGGTGCCCGTCTGTGTCACGAACGAGTCGAAGGCCAGCAGGTCGGCGCGATCATCGAAGTAGATCGACATGATGCTGCTGGCGATCGTGGCATTGTTGGTGAAGCGGAAGGTCACGGTGTCGCCCGGGCCGTCGTCCACCACGGCGGTGAACTGGCTGGCCACGTCCACCGGGGCGTTGCCGTTGATGCGGCTGAAGGAAAGGGTGACCGGCTGCGCCAGCGCGGGCGCGGCCAGGGCCAGTGCGGCCAGTACAGCAATGTTTCTCATCGTCCGAGCTCCTTGGATGAACAAGCCCCGCCGGGGGAATCACGAAGGCGGTGCAGGGCCAAAGGTGCGGGACAGATGACCGCTGTGCGCGGGCGTGATCGCCGTGAGCCGGTGATCAGCCCGGACCATGCGCGAGCGCCCCCGGCTGAGCCGCGATTGCGTTCGTGCGGCCCATGTCAGATTTATGTGCCAATCGGAGAACCGACTGGGGCGTGCGGTGCTCGGGGTCGGGTGAGCGCTGCAAATCAGTCAGGTCCTGGAACGCACAAGGTCCGGCGTTGCCACGCCGTCCCTCGAGCGCCCACGGGAGTGCCGCGGGCAGGCCGACAGGACGTGCCCGTCTCGGCGGGACGGGGTACCCAGAGGGTTACTTGACACGCCTGTACACTGGCGCGACGGAGGCCCCCATGCGTACACCCCGCGGCGCGTTCCTTCTCGCCCTTGTCACCACCATCCCCGGGCTGGCGCTCAGCGTTAGCGGCGGGGACTGGACCAACGCGGGCGGCAACCAGGGACGCAACGGCCTGTCGAGCGAGCTGGGGCCGGATAGCGCAACGGACGTGCTGTGGACGGGAGGGCGGAGCTCGATGATCGCCTGGCAGCCGGTGATCGCGGGCCGCCGGGTGTTCGTCGTGCGGCAGTCGCAGTTCATGCCAGAGCAGACGGGGTCGCCCGTGGTGTGCATGGACCTTGATGACGGCCACGAGGTGTGGTTCAAGACCATCCCCGCCAATCAGGGTGACTGGACCACGTGGCTCGCCGGCGTCAGCCACGGGCGCGTGTTCGTCTCCCGCAGCGGCAACGGCGCGACGGTGAGCGCCAAGCTGTGGGCCCTTGACGCGGCGAGCGGCAACCACCTGTGGCCGACCGGCAGCCAGGACCTCATCGACGCCGGTCCGTACGACGGCGTGGTCTTCGCCGATGACGGCGACCCGGTGGTCGCGAGCTTCCGCACCATCAAGCGCATCAATGCCGAGGACGGCACGACGGTGTGGACGGCCGCGCGGGTGGGCTCGGTGAGCGGCAACTGCGGCGGGGCCATCCACAACGGCGCCGTGTACGTGGCCGATGCGGTGGTGGGGGGGCACGCGATCAAGAAGTTCGACCTGGTCACCGGCGCGTTCCTGTACCAGAGCCCGGTGATGGCGGGTTTCACCATTCAGAACACGCCGATGGTCTCGCCCGACGGCACGATCTACCTCTCGCGGGTGCAGAACAACGCGGGGGTGGACTACTTCTACGCCATCAACGACAACGGCTCGCAGATGAGCATCCGCTGGTCGGCGCCCGCGGGGTACTCCACCAGCAGCGAGTTCGCCGTGGGCAATGACGGCAGCGTATACATGTGGGGGCCGGTGGTGCAGAACGCGGCCTTCATTGAGCGCCGCGCCGCCGCGGACGGGGCGCTCATCAGCCAGACTGAGGCCCGCATCCCCGCCGACTTCGCCGCCCCCCGTCTTGCGGTGGACCGCGATGGGCGGGTGTACTTCTCCAACGGCGCCTTCAGCAACGGGCGGCTGTACTCGTTCAATGCCGACCTGACGCAGCGCTGGTCGATCCCCGTGCCCAACATCAACATCGGCGCCCCCGCGCTGGGCGAGGGCGGCACGCTGGTGGTCGCGGGCGTGGGGACCAACATCTTCGCCCTCCGCACCGACCGCCCGCCCGCCTGCGGCACGGCGGACTACAACGGCGACGGCGACATTGGCACCGACCAGGACATCGAGGCCTTCTTCGCCTGCCTGGGCGGGAGCTGCTGCGCGACCTGCTTCGAGGGCGGCAGCGACTTCAACGCCGACGGCGACGCGGGGACTGACCAGGACATCGAGAGCTTCTTCCGCGTGCTGGGCGGGGGGCCGTGCTGAGGTAGTGCCGAGCTCAACTGCGGCGTGCCATCGAGATGTCCTCATCTTGATGTTCTGCGGCGCCAGTCTCGAGCACTCCCCAAGGTGTGCGGCTCCGGCCCAAGGATGAGCGCCACGTTAGCGGCCGCTCAACGGCTCTCACGCTCTCAGGAGCACGCCCGGGCTCTGATTGGGGGGAGATACCCCATCAACCGGCCAGCATCCACCCCGTAACTTGGGCTGCACCGCTGGAAGTGAGCCTCGGCCACGACCATGCGTGCCCAAGTCACGGAGGTCCGATGAAGAAGTCTTCAGCTTTCCTGCTCGCGGCCGTTGCCGCCACGCTCGCCACCCAGGCCGGCGCGGCGATCACCAGCTACGACCTGTTCGCGAGCAACTACCACTGGCAGTACGGCACCACCCCGACGCCCGCGTACGCCTTCACTTTCTACACCCGCATCGTCAGCAGCAACCCCGCCGACTTCACCAACGCCAGCGCGGTCCACACCACCGGCATCACGCCCCCAATGGCGATGACGGACCGGGGCTCGGAGTTCTCGTACACCTCGCCGACCTACACCACCGCCGCGGCCCGCAACGCCGCGTTCCCCACCGGCACCTACGCGTTCCAGGTCTCGGGCGGCACGATGGGAGCGCTGAACGCCTTCCGCCAGTACTCGAGCAACAACCAGTTCCCGCTCCTGCCGCCCGCGTTTACCAACATCGCGGGCCTGCGGAACGTTGATATCCGCAACGACCTTGACATTCCGCTCAGCAACTTCAGCATGCCTACCGGCGTGACCGGTCACACCTTCATCGCTGTATTCGACGGTGACGAGATCGTGGCCGAGGGGGACAGCACCCCCAACGCCGGCGCCTTCACGCTTCCGGGCAACCTGCTGCTTCCCAACAAGCAGTACACCATCTCCGTGTACTACACCTGCCGGGCACGGACCGAGGCCGCGGGGTTCAGCGGGGCGAGTTCGGACACGGGCTGGGACGCGATCACCTCGACGTCCCTGACAACTGCCCACGTGTGCAGCAGCAGCGACTTCAACGGCGACGGCGACGCCGGCACTGACCAGGACATCGAGGCGTTCTTCGCATGCATCGGCGGCAACTGCTGCCCGACCTGCTGGGTGGGCGGCGCCGACTTCAACAGCGACGGCGACGCCGCGACGGACCAGGACATCGAAGCCTTCTTCCGGGTCCTTGGCGGCGGGAACTGCTGACAAGAACGGAACACGAACAACGAGAAGAGAACGGGGCACCGGTTCGCCGGGCCCCGTTTCGTTTCAGGGCAGGTCTTTGTCAAGGCAGGTCTCGCGAGGGGCGCGGGGGCGCGGAGAACGGAACAGAGCCTGAGACTTTGAGGGGCCTTGCAAACCGGTCCCCTGTCTTCCTCCGCGCCCCCGCGATCTCCGCGAGAGACCTGCCTTTGAATCCTGATTCTCTGGAGTTCGGAAACTCTGGAATTGTGGTCGTGCCGCTGCAAGAAACCGGCCCCTCGCGGGAAGTCAGAACGACGCCGGTCCGCGAAATCGCTGGACCCCTGCGGCGTTTCTGCTAGCGTGTCCACCCGAGAGGGGTTCAAATAATGGATTCTGAATCTGGTACCGACCGTCGTCTGCTCCTGGCCGGGCTTGGTCTTGCGGGCGCCGCGATGCTCTCGCGCGCCGCGAAGGCCGGGCCGCTCGACCCGCCCCCCGGGCCGATCACGTCCACCGGCAAGACCACGCAGGAGATCTTCAGCCAGCTCTCGCTGACCGACCGCAAGGTGACGCGCACGCCCAACGGCTGCGCCGAGCCGCGGCGCAACGTTGAGAGCTGCCCCTCCTCCGCCGACGCGATGTTCGTGATCACCGAACCCGGCGCCTACTGCCTCACCGGCGACGTCACCGGCCAGCCGGGCCGCTGCTGCATCCGCATCGACTGCGACGACGTCGACCTCGACTGCCAGGGCTTCAACTTCCGCGGCATGCAGGGCACGCAGGCCTGCATCACCGCCACCGAGCGGCAGAACATCGAGATCTATGACGCGTGCTTCACCGGCTGGACGGGGGCCGCGTGCGTTGACCTGGGCACCTGCCCCAGTTCCTTCGTGAGCGACTGCACGTTCCGCCGCTGCACCTGCCCCGCCGGCTACTCGGTCGCCCGTTGCGGGCCGGGGAGCGAGGTCTACGACTGCGAGTGGCGGCAGTGCGAAGGTGAGGCGTGCAGCGTTGGTTCGGGCAGCTGCGTGGAGGAGTGTGCCGTGGTGGGCGGCAGCGGCGGCGCGATCCGCTGCGGCGACGGCTCGTGCATCACCTGCTGCGATGTGCTGAGCCACCAGGGTCCCGCGTTCACCTGCGGCAGCCAGTGCTGCCTCGACGAGTGCAAGAGCGTGCTCAGCCATGGCTCCACCTGCCAGATGCAGTGCAACGTCGGGTACTGCGTGTTCTCCAACACGGTGCCCAGCCCGGTGAGCAGCGCGGCCCTGACGATCACGGGCGGGCGCTGCTGCATCGAAGAGAACAGCTTCTCCAACTGCCCGATCGGCATCCACGTCGCGCCCGGCGCAGACGGCTGCCTGATCGACGGCAACCAGTTCGCGGGCGGCGGTGGGGGCAGCGGCTCGGTCAGCATGGCGGTCGTGGTCGACTCGAGCGTGACGCGCTGCCTCTGCACCTGCAACTGCGCCCAGGGCTACGACGCGGCCTCACCGCCGTTCGACTTCGGCAGCAGCTCCTTCGGGCCCATCACGATGTGCCCCCCCGGCGACATCCGCCCAGCCAATGGCTCGAGCAACCCGTGGTCGAACCTGGTGTCCTGAGTTGCGGAGGCTCGCCATGAACGCCATCCGCACCGCACCCGTGCTCGCAGCAGCCCTAGGTCTTGCAGCCATTGCGTTCGACGCGCGGGCTCAAGCCACCATCGACCCAGCGCACACCTTCTGCTGGGGCGAGAACGCGGGCTGGATCAACTGGGGCTCTTCGTCGTCGGCGAGCGTGACCATCGCGCCTTCGTACCTCGCGGGGCATCTGTGGGCGGAGAACCTCGGCTGGATCACCCTGGGTGATGGGCCGGGCAGCGCCGGCCAGTACGCCAACACCTCAGGCCTTGACCACGGCGTCAATGTCGACAACGCCACCGGCCACCTCAGCGGCTTTGCCTGGAGCGAGAACGCCGGGTGGATCAACTTCGGCGGCGGCGCCCTGGCCGACCCGCCGCAGCCCGCGCGCATCGACTTCTTCGACCGCCGCCTCCGCGGCTACGCGTGGGGCGAGAACATCGGCTGGATCAACCTCGACGACGCGAGCGTGTACGTGGGCACGGTCCCCGGCTGCGGCAGCCAGGACTTCAACGGCGACGGCGACTCCGGCACCGACGCAGACATCGAGGCGTTCTTCGCCTGCCTCGCGGGCAACTGCTGCTCCACATGCGGGAGCAGCGACTTCAATGCCGACGGCGATTACGGCACCGACGCCGACATCGAGAGCTTCTTCCGCGTGCTGGGCGGGTCGGCCTGCTGAACTGACGACAAGACGGAAGGCCGAACACGGAGTTCACGGAGAGGATCGGAGGAGGGATCGAGATCGATCCCTCGGATTCTCAGTTCCTCGCTCCGTGTTCTGCCTTTTCGATCTGCCGCTGGTGCAACCTCGACAACGTCAGCACCGACACCGTCGCGCCAATGAGGCACAGCGCAATGTCCTTCTGCGTGTCCCATATGTCGCCCTGCGTTCCCAGGAACGCGGCCGACCCTGCCTGGTCAATCTCCGCCACGGCCCATTCGACCAGCTCATACACGCCGCTGATGGCCGTGCAGATCGAGACCACCAGGAAGCCCAGCCACCCACGTCGCGCGACGACGCGGTTGCGCACCAACACCTCGCGGGCGATGATTGCCGGCGTGAAGCCCTGCACGAAGTGCCCAACGCGGTCGTAGTGGTTGCGCGAGAGGCCGAACGTGTCACGGGCCCAGTTCCCGACCGGGACCTCCGCGTAGGTGTAGTGGCCCCCGACAATCAGGATGGCCATGTGCGCGGCGATCAGCCAGTAGCACAGGGGCGTCAGCCGGAAGCGGCGGTAGGTGATCGCGAGCACGATGAGGCCGATCACCGCGGGCGAGACCTCGAGTGCCCACGTGGGGTAGTCGTGCGGCCGGATCCCCGACCACACGAGCAGCGCGAGCGTGGCCGCAAGGAGGCCCAGCGCCAGCCGGTGCACGGCTATGTCGGCAGGTACAGGGCTCATGCGTACCGCCCCCCCAGCGGCTCACGCAAAGGCCGCGGCCACAAGGACAACGCGAACAGCACCGCCAGCAGCGCCGACGGCGGCGAGTTCACGTACGCCACATCGAACGGCGTCACCAGCAGCATGCCCACCAGCGCAAACGCCGGCCCCGCGTCGTAGGTCCCCAGCTGCTCGCGCGTCAAACCCGCGAAGGCCCCGCGCGTCGCCATCCACGCGATGGCCGCGGCCAGCACCACGCCCACCACCCCCAGCGTCGCCCACGCGTGCAGCCACAGGTTGTGCGCCTGCGGCGCGGTGCGCACGCTCGCGGGATCAACGCCCTGCTCGCTCAGCCGCCGCTGCACCCACGTCCAGTAGCTGCCCGCGCCGTGCCCCAGCAGCGGCTTCTCAACTCCCATCTCCACCGCCCACTTCGCGAACTTGATGCGGGCGCCGGTGTCCGTCTCGTACTGCTCCTGCGTGAGGGCCGCCCGCACCTCCTGCACACCCTCGCGCCCGCGCCTCGCGATCGACTCGCCCGCGACCAGCCACCCGCCCGCGACGGCCACCGCCAGCACCACCCCCGCGATCGCCGCCGTCCGCAACGACCACCGGCGCGTCACCAGCGCCACCCCCGCGACCAGCACGATCAACGCCGCGCCCGCGATCCAGGCTCCCCGCGCCCCCGTCGCGATCATCCCCGCGACCGTCACGAGACCGCCCGCCAGCCCTGCCCATCGCGCCCAGCCCCGCCCCATCATGGCCGCGGGCAGATGCAGCCCCAACGCGGCCACGAACAGGTACCCGCACACCGTCGCGTGCCCCCACCAGCCCGCATTCCGCGGGTGCCACTCCTTGAACATCAGCCACTTGAGGTCCAGCGTGTGCCCCAGCCACAGCGCTAACTGCGACGCGTTCGTCGCCAGGAACCCCATGCACAACGCATAGATCACCGCCCGCCGGTGCCGCAGCAGCGGCCACGCCGCGAGCAGCGGGTACGCGAACCGCAGGCTCGCCAGTTCCCACACGCCCTTTTCCGGCTTGAGGGACCACAGCAGGCTCAGCCCCACCCAAGCCGCCCAGGCCGCGAGCAGCCAGACCAGCCGCTGTCGCACCCACCACCGCAGGACCGGCCAGACGACGTCCAGGCTGGTGAGGAAGGCGATCGCCAGCGGCACCCCGGCCAGTTCCACTACCGAGATCGGACCCACGCTCCCCGCCGCCCACACCGCCCCAGCGAGCACGTAAGCCCAGGCGAACCGCAGGGACCGCGGGTGGGACTCCATCCGGTCGAAGGCGGCCTCGACCCTTTCATCCCCGACAGCGACCCCTGGACGTCTCGTGTCACCCGGGGGGGCTGCATTAGGGCTGGGGGCCTGCGGATCCATGGTCCCATCATCCACCCGGGCGACCCCGACCGCAACCCGAGTGGCCTGCAACCCCTGCGCAACCCAGGCCACCCGCCCGAACCATTCCCCCCTTCAGAGCGTCTGATTCGGGGTCGGCGGTGTCCGATCTATAGAGAGGCCGCACCGAAACCGGCCCGGGGCGGTACCCTATGAAGGTCCCCGGGGTCCGCAGGAGCCAGTCATGAACGAGGTCCGCCGCGTTGTCCGCCGTGCCGCCTGGAGGCTGTGGCTCCAGGACGTGTTCCAGACGCTGGCCGTCACCACGACCATCTCGGTCACGGCCATCCTGCTGGCCCGCGCGACGCAGCAGGTCTTCGGCCTGTCGCAGCAGTTCGCCCCGTGGTGGAAGTGGGGATTCATCGGCGCGGGCGCGTTCGCGATCGTCGGCGCGTTCACGTGGGCGGCGATCCGCCGCCGCAAGGCGCTGAAGGTCGCGGTCGAGCTCGATGAGCGGGCAGGCCTGCGCGAGTCCCTCAGCACCGCCCTGACGATCCAGAAGAACGACGACCCCTGGTCCCGCGCCGTGGTCGACACCGCGGAGGACAACGCCAAGCGCGTTGACGTGAAGCGGGCGATCCCGTTCCACACCCCGCCGCTGTGGCCCGTGCCCATCGCCACCGCCGCCGCGGCCCTCCTCGTGTGGTTCTTCCTCCCCAGCTTCGACCTGCTCGGCCACGACAAGAAGGCCGCGGCCGAGGAGAAGAAGCGCGAGCAGGTCACGCTCGTGAAAGCCGAGATCGAGAACAAGGACAAGGTCCTGAAGGACATGCTCGCCAAGGCCAAGGTCGGCTTCGTCGAGGACAAGACCGACCTGATGGCCCCCGAAAAGAAGCCCGAGCTCAACGACCCCGAGGCGATCAAGCGCGCCGCGGTGAAGAAGCTCACCGACCTCAGCAACAAGCTCGAGGCACAGAAGAGCGGCGAGAAGGGCGCTCAGGCCGACGCCATCAAAGAGGCCATGAAGCAGCTCAAGCAGCCCGGCCCCGGGCCGCTGGATGAGTTCAGCAAGGCCCTCGCCCGCGGCGACTTCAACAAGGCCCAGGAGCAGCTCGCCGAGCTCACCAAGCAGATGAACGAGGGCGGCATGGACAAGGACAAGGCCGAGCTCACCAAGCAGCAGCTTGAGAACCTCGCCAAGCAGATGGAGCAGATCGCCCAGCAGCAGAAGGACATCGAGAAGAAGCTCGAGCAGCAGGGCCTGGACAAGAAGTCCGCCAGCGAGCTCGCCAAGGCCGCGGCCAACAGCCCAGAGGCCATGCAGAAGGCCCTCGAGCAGGCCAAGAACCTCAGCGAAGCGCAGAAGAAGAAGCTGATGGAGATGGCCAAGGCCATGAGCCAGTGCCAGGGCCAGTGCCAGAACATGGCGCAGGCCATGAGCCAGGCCGCGCAGGGCATGTCGCAGGAAGGTCTCTCGCAGGAGGGCCTGGAGGGCATGGAGGCGCTCGCGCAGGAGCTCTCCGAGGCCGAGATGCTCTCGGAGGACATGGAGAACCTCTCGGCCGCGCTCGGCGAGTGCAAGAACCAGCTCAAGGAGCTCGGCGAGTCGCTCGGCCAGTGCGAGGGCGAGAGCGAGTGCGAGAACGGCGGCCAGGGCAAGTGGCGCGCCGGCAACACCAACAAGCAGGGCAGCGGCTCGGGCGGCCCCGGCAACAGCCAGGGCGGCTTCAGCCCCGATGCCGAGGCCGCGGACTTCACCCTCGAAAAGAAGAAGGCCAAGGTCAACACCACCTCGGGCCCGATCATCGGCACGCGCCTGGTCAACGGCCCGCAGGTGAAGGGCGAGTCGGTCGCCGAGTTCTCCGCCGCCGTCGCCGCGGGCGCCCAGGAGACCGCCGAGGCCATGGAAACCCAGCAGATCCCCCGCGAGATGCAGGATGTGGTCAAGCAGTACTTCGGCCGCCTGGAAGCGAAGGTGAAGGCCGCACAACCTGCTCCGCCGGCGACGGATGCCGCTTCGAAGAAGTAATGCGCGAACGTCTTTACCGCGACGCCTCAGGCCACCTCACGCTCGATCTGGACCGGGATTATCCCCGTCAAGATGTAGACATTGCAGCAGTGAAAGCTGTCCTGGAGGCGTGCTTCGAAGCACAGTTTGGCAGGCCTTGGGAGGACGTCCTCGGTGATATGGCGGCCCAACAATTTAACTGTGGCTCCAACAAGTTCGAGCTCTTCTGGGACCACTGGTTGGGGCTCAGGATCGTTTCCCTCCGACTTCAAGGCGACACGCTGCTGACCGAGATGGCGAGATACTTCGAAGCGAAACCTCCCCCGCTGAAGCCGGCACCACCCTAGTTTGTGCCACATGGATGAAACTGCCTTTCCGGGCACTGGCGAATCTCGTTCTTACAGTTCACCGTGCCCGACGACCCGTCCCTCCCAACCCCGGATGCCGAGGGCTTCCTGCCCGCCGACACGCCCCCGCCGTGGGGGACCGAGAGCACCGACGCGCGCCTGGCCCGCCTGCTGAAGAAGGCCCGCAACCTGCCGCCGCACCCGGGCGTGTACCTCATGAAGGACCACAAGGGCGTGGTGCTCTACGTCGGCAAGGCCGGCCGCCTGCCCGACCGTGTGTCGTCGTACTGGGTCCCGTCCGCAGACCTGGGGCACGTCAAGAGCCAGCTGCGCGAACTGGTGTGGGACTTTGAGTACCTCCAGTGCGAGACCGAGTGGGAAGCGCTGCTCACCGAGAACCGCCTCATCAAGGACATCCACCCGCGCTTCAACGTGCGGCTGGTGGATGACAAGACTTTTCCCTACCTCGCGGTGACCACCCGCGAGGACTTCCCCCGCGTGTTCGTGACGCGCAACCCCTCGGACCCCGAGATCCGGGGTGCACGCATCTACGGACCCTTCACCAACGCCGGAGCGCTCCGCGAGGCCATCCAGTACCTCCAGCGCGGCTTCAAGTTCCGCACCTGCAAGCTCGACATTGTCGACGGCGACCCCCGCAACAAGTTCTTCCGCCCCTGCCTGCTCTACAACATCAACCAGTGCACCGCGCCCTGCGCCGACAAGATCACCAAGGACGCCTACCGCGCCGACGTGGACCGCTTTTGCCGCTTCCTGGAAAGCAAGCGCAGCGTCATGCTCCGCGAGATGCGGGCCGAGATGCAGGCGGCCAGCGAGCGCATGGAGTACGAGAAGGCCGCGGCTATCCGCGACCAGATCCGCGCCATCGAGAAGCTCGAGGAGCGCGCCGACCGCGATGACAACTGGCAGCCCGAGACGGAGAACCTGATCCTGGAGCCCGACAAGGCCGTGAAGAGCCTGCAGCGCACGCTCGGGATGGAGGTCGCCCCGCGCGTGATTGAGTGCATCGACATCGCCCACCTCCGCGGCGGCGAGACCGTGGGCAGCAAGGTCTGCTTCATCGACGGCCGCCCCTTCAAGGGCGAGTACCGCCGCTACCGCATCAAGAGCGTCGAGGGCGGCAACGACGATTACGCCAGCATCCGCGAGGTCGTGAGCCGCCGCTACGGCGAGGCCGGCAGCGGCCAGGAGCTCTACCCCGACCTCATCATCATCGACGGCGGCCTGGGCCAGCTGCACGCCGCGCTCGAGGTCTTCGACCACCTTGACGTCAAGCCGCCCATGGTGATCTCGCTCGCGAAGAAGGAAGAGCTCATCTTCGTGCAGCAGAAGACCGAGCCCATCCGCCTGGGGCGCGACAACCCCGGCCTGCGCCTCTGCCAGGCCCTCCGCGACGAGGCGCACAGGTTTGCGCAGCACTACCATCACGTGCTGCGGCGGAAGAAGACGCTGGAAGAGGACTGACGCGGCGGGGATTCAGCCATGGGGGACCAGCCCGGCGGCGAACGCGTGGAGTGGTCGGGGCGGCTATGGCCGATGGTGTGGCCGTGCCTGCTCGTGGTGGGGGGGTTCAGCGCGATGTTCGCGTTAGGGATCGAGCGTGACCGGCCCGCGGGCGCCGATGCGGCCCCGGGCCTTCTCTTCGCTGTCCTGTTTCCTTTCTGCACGATCGGTCTGCTGCTTGCGGGCGCCATTGCGTTGACGGCCCGGTACGTCGCAGCGACGGCGCATGAACTGGTCATTCGCACGTGGGTGGGGCGCCCCCGCCGGTTGGCGCGTGCGGAGGTGCTCGGGATTCGCTTCAGCCGCAGCAAGGTTAGGGGCAAGCCCCGCATCTCTCACCTGTACGTCCTTCAAGCGCAGGGGCTGACCTCGTGGTTCGCACCGCCGGAGTGGACGCGAGACCAGGCGTTCACAGGCACCCTCGAGCGGCTCTTCGGGCCCATCCCCGGCATTCGAGCGTTCGATGAGGCCGTGCAATCGGCGAGCGCGCCCTTCGACGCACGGACTCACGTCGCGCTCTTCCCTGCGATACCAAAATCACGCCCCCTCGTCTGCCTCGAGTGGGCATGCGTGGCCGCTACATCGGCCGTGCTGATCTCCGTGGCGCCTCTGATCGCGATGCTCACGGACCCCGACCTTCGCTGGGACGGCCCTTCGTTCCAGCTTGCAATGACGTTCGTCCCGCTGCTCATGTGCATCGCGTTTGCCGTCGGGCTCCTGAAGACCTTCGACCTCCTCCGTGGCGGCGAACTCCGCGCCATCGCGATCGCACCCGACGGCCTCCGCCTCCAGCGGCGGTGGAGGACGCGTCTGATCCCCGCGGAGCGGATCGCGGGCATCAGCTACTCGCACCCGCTGACCGCCGATCTGCAGCACGGGACCGCGACGGTTCACCTCCGGTACGGACGCTGGGCGGCCATCTCGCTTTTGTTCCACGAGCGCAACTTCGACGCGCCCCCCGCCGCTCTGACCCACGCGCTCGTGAGGCGGTTCGGAATGTACGAGCCGCCGCAAGGTGGAGTGTCAGCCCTACTGCCTCTTCGAGGCGTCAGAACCACACTTCCTCCCGGCTCCGAACCCGCATAGCGGGTGCCTTGTAGTAGCCCAGGGTGGAGCGAGTCTTCGAGCGGAACCCTGGGTGTGCAGGCGGCCAAAGTGGAGCCCCGCAGGGGCGGCCCTCATTCATCATCGAACAGGTATTGCGTCTCATACGGCAGGTTGTGCAGGTCCAACAGCTGTACGTACTCGTCCTCGAAGCGCATCGCCCCGTGGCGCGATTTCTGGTCATCGATGTACCCCCGCACCTTTGGCGAGACGGATTCGCTCACGGAGAAGATCGCGTAACCACCCTGCCACGCGAACCGCCGGTGATCCGCGAACGTCTCGTGAATGAACCTCGACGAGTTCGCCTTGATGGCCCGCACGGAGTTCGATGGCGCCACCGTCGGTTTGAGGGATAGCAGCAGGTGCACGTGATCGGGCATGCCGTTCATGCAGAGGATCCGCCCGCCTTCTGACTGCGCCACTGTTGCGCAGTAGGAGAACAGGCGCTGCTCCATTTCGGGTTGGATCCATGGATCGCGGTTCTTCGTCGAAAAGACGAGGTGCGAGAGCAATGAGGAGAACGTGTGCCCCATTCGCGGAGGATACATCACCGCATGAGCGCCAACATAGTGAAGGGCCGCCCCTCCGGGGCTCGGCTGCTGCGCTCCGGAACCCAGGGTTCCGCTCGAGGACTCGCTCCACCCTGGGCTATTGCAAGCCACCCGCTCCGCGGGTTCCGGAGACCGTGGCAACCTGCGCCAGTTCACCATCGACAACCCCGCCCCGACTCGCTATACCGGATGCATGCGCCGCACCCTCCTTGCCGTGCTGATCCCTGTCCTGGCCCTGCTTCTCGCCCCGCCCGCCTTCGCCCAGGACACCGCCGCACCTACGGCGCGAGATGCCAAGGTCGCGTTCCTCAAAGAGGCCGCAGTCCCCATCCGCACCATCGAACCCGCCGACGAGGACTTCGCCGACCTCGAGCCGCTCATCCCGCTCATCGGCAACGCCCGCGTCGTGCTGCTCGGCGAGCAAACCCACGGCGACGGCGCGTGCTTCCTCGCCAAGTCGCGCCTCATCAAGTTCCTCCACCAGAAGATGGGCTTTGACGTGCTCGCGTTCGAGTCGGGCATGTTCGACATGGCATGGGTCGACGAGGGCATGCGCAACAACGCCCCGCTCTCGGAGGCCCACCAGCGCGGCCTGTTCGGCATCTGGGCCGCGTCGGAGCAGTGCCGCGAGCTGCTCGAGTACGTGCGCGACAGCAACCGCACCGAGCGTCCGGTCGAGCTCGCCGGCTTCGACAGCCAGTTCTCTTCGCACAACGCCCGCGACGACTTCCCCCGCGCGGTCGAGGTGTTCTTCCGCAAGGCGGGACCCGACATCCTGCCCACCGAGCAGCGCGACGCGGTGAAGAACCTCAGCAAGTGGCTCGCCGAGTACGACGAGGGCCCCACCTCGCGCCCTACCGAGCAGATGAAGGCGGTCGAGGGCGTGATCAAGACCTTGGACGAGAAGCGAGAGATCCTGACCCGCGTGCACGCCCCCCGCGACATCGACTTCATGCGCCGCTGCCTCAAGAACCAGCTCGCCTTCACCGAGCAGCTGCGCATCCAGCGCGTCCGCTCGCGCGATGCGGGCAACATCCGCGACGCCGCCATGGGCGAGAACCTTGCCTGGCTCGCCGACGACTATTACAAGGGCCGCAAGGTCATCGTGTGGGCCGCGAGCTACCACAACATCTACGACGCCCCAAAGGCCGCGCTGAATGGCAACGCCGAGTTCTACGACAAGACCATCACCATGGGCCACACCGCCCGCAAACAGCTGGGCGACGCGATGTACAGCGTCATGTTCCTCGCCCACCACGGCAAAATCGGCCGCCCCTGGTCCGGCTCCAACCCGATCCAGAAGGCGCCCGCCGACACGCTTGATGCCATGCTCCACGAGGCGGGCTTGGGCTTCGCCTACCTCGATCTCAAAACGGCGAGTGGCAAGGCGGGCGGCGCCTGGCTCAAGGAGCCGCTCACCGCCCGCCCGCTGGGCTACGCCCCCTGCACCGCCAACTGGACCAAGCAGTGCGACGCGTTCTTCTTCACCGACGAGATGACGCCCAGCACCCTCCGCCGCGAGCCGAAGAAGCGGGTACCAAACACGGAGACACGGAGGGACGGAGAGGGGAAAGGCGAGGAGAACAAGGACGCGAAGGCGGAACACGAGCCAAGGCGGGAAGACCTGAACAAAGAAGATGATCACTGATCATCCTCCCTCAACGAACCATCCCGTCCGCTCAGTCACAATCCACTCACCTCCTCACCTCCTCACTCCCACACCCACTCACCCCCTCAACGATCACTCCAACAATCCTCCCCTCCCTGCTCTCCCTCCGTGCTCCCCGTGCCTCCGTGTTCGGTATTCCCGCCTTTTCCAGCGCCACATACACTGCACCCATGACCACCACCGACGGCATCCACTCCGTCCTCAACGAGGCCCGCACCTTCCCGCCTGGCCCCGCCACCTCCCACGGCTTCTCCAAGTGGCATGTGCCCAGCCTTGACGCCTACAAGCAGCTCCACGCCCGCTCCATCCGCGACCCCGAGGGCTTCTGGGCCGAGCAGGCGGCGATGCTCGACTGGTTCAGCCCCTGGTTGAAGGTGCTGGAGTGGAACCCGCCGGACGCGAAGTGGTTCCTCGGCGCCACGCTCAACGCCTGTTACAACTGCGTCGACCGGCACGTGAAGGCCGGGCACGGCGACGACGTCGGCCTCATCTGGGAGGGCGAGCCCGTCACGCCGCGCACGCAGCATCCTGCGCCCGATAGCCGCTACGCCCCCGACCCCGAGGTCCGCGAGCTCACCTACCGCGAGCTCAAGGAGCAGACCTCGCGCCTGGGCAGCATGCTCAAGCGGCTCGGCGTCAAGAAAGGCGATGTGGTCACGATCTACATGCCCATGGTGCCCGAGCTCGCCGTGGCCGTGCTCGCGTGCGCCCGCATCGGGGCCGTGCACTCGGTGATCTTCGGCGGCTTCGCGCCCCACGCGATCGTCGAGCGCGTCACCGACGCCTCCAGCAAGGTCATCATCACCGCCGACGGCGGCTACCGGCGCGGCGAGGTTGTCCCGCTCCTCAAGAACGTCACCGAGGCCTGCGCCGCTCTCAAGAACAATGGCAACGCCGTGCGCGACGTGATCGTGCTGGAGCGCACGCGCACCCGCGACGCCGCGACCATCAGCACCCTGAAGGCCAATGTCGCTCACGTGCACGATTACGAGGCCGGCGTCTGCGAAGCATCCCCCGACTGCCCCTGCGAGCCCATGGACAGCGAGGACATGCTGTTCCTGCTCTACACCAGCGGCAGCACCGGCAAGCCCAAGGGGATCATCCACACCACCGGCGGCTACCTGCTCTACACCGCGTACACCGCGAAGCTCGTGTTCAACCTCATCCCCGACGCGGGCCAGGTCTTCTGGTGCACCGCCGACGTCGGCTGGGTCACCGGCCACTCCTACGTGCTCTATGGCGTCATGGCCAACCGCGTGCCAACTCTGATGTACGAGGGCGCCCCCAACTTCCCCGCCCTGCCCGGCGGCGGGGGCGACCGCTTCTGGGACATCGTCGAGCGCCACAAGGTCACGCAGCTCTACACCGCGCCCACCGCAATCCGCACCTTCATGAAGTGGGGCGACGAGCACCCCGCCCGGCACGACCTCTCCTCGCTGCGCCTGCTCGGCACCGTGGGCGAGCCCATCAACCCCGAGGCGTGGATCTGGTACCACAAGCACATCGGGCGCGAGCGCTGCCCCGTCGTCGACACCTACTGGCAGACCGAGACCGGCGGGCACGTCATCACGCCGCTCCCCGGCGCGATCGCCACCAAGCCCGGCTCGTGCACGCTCCCCTTCCCCGGCATCGACGCCGCGATCGTCAACGAGCAGGGCCAGGAGCTCGGCCCCAACCAGGGTGGCCTGCTCGTCACCCGCAAGCCCTGGCCCGGCATGCTCCGTGGCGTCTTCGGCGACCGCGACCGCTACATCAAGGGCTACTGGTCCCGCATCAAGGACCCAACGACCGGCGAGCCGTACTACTTCTCCGCCGACGGCGCCCGTCGCGATGAGGACGGCTACTTCTGGGTCATGGGTAGGGTTGATGACGTCATTAACGTCAGCGGCCACCGCCTCGGGACCATGGAGGTGGAATCCGCCCTCGTGTCGCACCCCGCGGTCGCCGAGGCCGCGGTGGTTGGCATGCCGCACGACATGAAGGGCCAGGCGATCTGCGCCTTCGTCACGCTCAAGTCCACGTTCCTCAAGGAGGGCAAGCCCGACGACTCGCTGAAGAAGGAGCTCGGCGCCCATGTCGCGAAGGAGATCGGCGGCCTCGCCCGCCCCGATGTCATCCGCTTCACCGACGGCCTCCCCAAGACCCGCAGCGGCAAGATCATGCGCCGCCTGCTGCGGGACGTGGCCGCGGGGGTGGAGAAGATCACGCAGGACACCACCACGCTCGAGGACTTCAGCGTCGTCGCCAAGCTCCGTGCCGACGAGGAGTAACGGCAAACACCACGACGCCGGGACTGAGCTGCTCTGAGCGAAGTCCCGGGTTGGCGGCGACTCACCTCGACCAACCGTTTCACACCTCCCCGTTACCGGCGCGGTACGCTACCTCCAATGCCGAGACCTGCCCCGCTCCTCGCCGCCGCCGCGATCCTCACCCTGCTCCCCGGCTGCACCGCCCCCGTCATCACCGGCGTCGCCGCCGTCGCCGAGTACGGCACCAGCACCTTCAACAGCGGCGCCCTCGAGACCTACTACCCCAACCGCTTCTACGACACCGTCGTGGCCGTGCGCACCGCCATCTCGCAGCTCGGCCTGCGGCCGATCTCCGATGTCCCCGACGAAGGCAACGCGTTCGTCTACATCAAGGCCGTCGACGAGACCGACGCCGAGATCTGGTTCCGCATCCGGCGGCGTGGCGAGATGCTCACCATGGTCAGCATCCGCGTCGGGCTGCTGGGCGATGAGCCCTACGCCACCGCGCTCAGCAAGCACATCACCGCCCTGCTCGATCCCGACTCCAACCAGGCGACGCCCCCGCCCGACCTGCGAATCAGGAAGGGCGAGGAGCTGACGTCCGACCCGCACCGGCCGAAGGAGCGGGAGGGGCGCCGCCCGCCGGCCGCGCGACAGCCTCGATAAACACGTCCACCCCCATGCCCGGGTACACCGCGCCCTCCGGCGCGCCCGCCTCGAACACCACGTCGATCACCCGCGTGTCCACACGCTCGGTGTTGATGCCCAGCAGGTCGGTCTTCGGGCGGGCATAGGGCTCCACCCGCAGCAGCGTGAGCGGCACCTGCACCGGGGCCGCGCCGCGCGTCCGCGCCACCGCCCGCGGCGATCCACCCACCAGCGCGATGTCCTCCTCGTCCACCTGCGCCCGGATGTGCAGCTTCGAAAGATCTCCAAGGATCATCGCCGGGCGCAGCGTCTCGTTCGTGATGAACTCGCCCGGCTCCACCTCCCGCCGCAGCACCATGCCCGCCCGCGGCGCCCGCACCGTCAGCCGATCGATCAGCAGCTTCAGTGCCGCGACCTCCTGCTCCTGCACGCCCAGCGCCGCCTGCGCCACCACCAGGTCCGGCTGCCAGCCGCCCGCCTTTGCTCGAGCCAGGTTCGCCTGCGCTGTGACAAGCTCCGCCTGTGCCGCCTCGAGCGCGAAGCGTGCGGCCGAGAGGTCCCGCTCGCTGAGGGCGTTCCGCTGGAGCGCCTCCTGCGTCCGCTGGAGCGTGTCCTGCCGGTCGCGCACGATCGCCTCCGCGCGCGTGACCGCCGCCTCCAGCGGCGGCAGGTCCTCCGCCCGCGGCAGCGCCTCCCACCGCGCGATCTCGGCCTTGCCCGTGGCCACCGCCGCCTGCGCCCGCATCAGGTCAGCCTCCAGCCGACGCGTATCAAGCCGGAACAGCGGCGCACCCGCCTCCACGCGATCGCCCACCTGCACGAATACTTCCATCACCATCCCCGGCTCCGGCGGGAGAACCTCAACTTCGCGCCCGGCGGGCTCCACCAGCCCCAGCGCCGCCACCCCGTTGCTGAACGGGTTCACCGACGCCTCGCGTGCGAGCGGCACGACTGGCGGCTCCTGCTTGGCCGTGGACACCGCCCACACGCCCACCGCGAGCCCGACCGCCGAGAGGATGAACGTGATGTACTTCGCCATGCGCTAGGCTCCGAAAACAGTCCCGACATTGATCCGCAGCACCCGCCGCAAACTCAGCAGGCTCCCCACCCCGATCGTGAACAGCGTCGCGAAGAAGCTCCCCACCAGCAGCTGCCACGGGAAGTACGTCGCCAGGTCGCTCTCGATCTTCTGCGACATGATCGCGAACGCCCCCGCCACGCCCGCGCCGATGCCGTAGCCCACCACCGCGACCACCAGCGCCTGCACCAGCACCATCCCCACCAGCGCCCGCGTCTGCGTGCCCATCGCCCGCAGCACCGCGAAGTGCCGCAGGTTCTCCAGCGTGAACTGGTAGAACACCGACGCCGACAGCAGCACGCCCACCACAAACCCCAGCGTGATCGTGATCCCGAAGTTCACGCCGATCCCCGTCGCCGTCACAATGAACTCGATGCTCCGCTTCCTGAACTCCTGCGGTGTGAACGCGGCCACGTCCGCAATCCGGTTGATCTCCGCCTGCACCGTCGCCACGTCCGCATCCGGCTTCACCTTCACCAGGATGTAGCTCGTCCGCTTCCGCCCCACCGGCGAGTACTCCTGCGCCCGGTCGAACGTCGTGTACACGATCGCGTTGCTCTCAAAGCCGCGCTTGGCCTTGCAGAAGCCCACCACCAGCGCCCGCCGGTCGTTCATCTTCAGCACATCGCCGATCTCCGGGTTCCCCAGCATCGGCGCCGAGTTCTCGTCCACCATGATCGCGTCGGGGATCCACAGATCCTCGATCCGCCCGCGCGTGACGACCGCCGGCCGCCCCACCAGCGTGGTCCGCGGCACGCCCATCAGTTGCACGCGCTTGAAGTCCCCGTTCTTGAGCTCAACCACCGCCCACGCGTTGAAGAACGGCTCCGCCCACTCGACCCCCGGCACGCTCCGCACCCGCCCGACCTTCTGGTCGCTCAGCGAGCGGTACTCGGCCACCCACTTCGTGCCCGGGTCCGTCACCCACAGGTCCGGCTGCGTCACGTTCTGCAGCGGCCCCGTCGCCTGGTTCAGCAGCCCCATGAAGATCGCGCCCTGCTGGTTCATCAGCAGCGCGGCGAACGCCAGCCCAAGCACCAGCGTCAGGTACTTGGCCCGGTCTCCAAACAGCATGCGCAGGGCGACGTGGACCATAAAGGACCATGCAAGCCTAGGTCTTTACCATCGCAATTCCACGACGCCGCGACTGAGCCGCTCTCCCGATGCCGGGACTGAGCCGCCGCGGCGAAGTCCCGGGTTCGAAATCCAGCCGCGCGGGTGAATCCGAAGCGATCGCGTCAGCGACTCACGCCCCCCGCCGCTGCACCTCCACCACCCACGCCGGAGTCGCCCGCAGGTACGCCTCGACAACTTTGTGGCGCGAGAAGTAGTACAGCGCCAGCACCCCCTGCGTCAGCAGCGCCGACACCGCCACCCCGCAGTACACCAGCGTGCGGAGCGGCCGCTGGTCCTGCGCCGCCTCCAGCAGCCCGCCGTACCCGTTGGCCTCCAGCAGGTCCTTCACCGCAGGGTCCGTCAGGTACGGAGACGGTGCTGCCGGTGGCGGTGCATTGAAGAAGATCTGATAGAAGCAGGCCCCCCCAATGAGTCCCAGGATCAGCAGCTGGTTCCACCCCAGCAGCAGCGCCGCTTGCGGCTCGGCGCGCTTCAGCCGCGCCCGCCCCATGAACTCCACCGCCGCCAGCCCCGCGAGCATCACGCCCGCGACCGCCGACTCCACGCTCCAAAGCCCCAACAGCAGGCTGAACGCCGCCCCCGAGGCCAGGAAGCAGCCATCCACCATCGCCACCCGCCCCGCCCGCGCCACCTTTCGCCACCGCCTGCGGGCCTCGTCCAGCTCCCGCAGCTGCTCCGGCGTCAGCACCGGCGCGACCGGCCTCACCTCGTTGTGCACTTGGTTGGGCGCCGCGTCACTCACCGTGCTCCTCGCCCACACCCGCGGCCGCGCCCTCGTGCGAAGCCGGAGCCGCATAGTAGTCCCCGGCCACCGTCTCGTTGGTCGCGATGACCTCCACCCGCTGGTTGTTGCGGTCCAGCTGCGGATCGCTGGTGCGGCCCACGACCCGGTCCGCGCTCCCGCACAGCACCAGCCGCAGGTTCTCCCGCTTGAGCCCCGCCTCGATCAGCGCCAAAGCCACCACCTCAGCCCGCTCATGCGAGAGCTTCCAGCCCTTCACGCTGTCGCGCATCTCCTCGAAGGGGCTCACGTGCCCGCGCACCTCGATGATCCATCGCGTATCGCGCAGCTTCTCCGCGATCGCCGCGATCTTCTCCCGCTCCGTCGCGTTCAGCGCCGCCGAGCGGTCGTCGAACGAGACCGACACCGCCTCGCGCTTCCACTCGCCCGGCTTGATGTTCGCCACGTTCGCGTGCTTGCCGGGCAGCCCATCCTCCACGGCCTCCCCGCGCTTCTTCTTGTCCGTGATGTACTTGATGATCTTGGCGTCGTTGGGGTCCGTCGGGTCCCAGTGCGCGTTCTTGAACGCTTCGCGGATGGAGATGATCGTCTCCATCGCCATGTCCGGCCCGCCGCCGCCATTCGAATCCGGCACGCCGCCCTGCACCGGCGTGCTCTTGGGCCCCATGTTCATCGCCAGCAGGATCACGAAAAAGCCCATCAGCAGGGCCACGTTGTCGGCGAATGAAATCAGCCACTCGGGCGCACCCTCGTGCCCCTCCTCGTGCCCGCCGCCGCCGCCATGGCCGCCCCCGCCGTGCCCGCCGCCCCCGTGCGAGCCCGACCCGTGTTTCTCTTCGCTATGCGCCTCTTCCGCCATGAGCGTTCTCCCTCGTGGGGCCGTGTCAGGGCGTGCCTCAGGCCGCCAGCTTCATCTTGCTCCGCGTCGCGCTCGGGATGAACGCCAGCATCTTGTCGCTGGTCACCCGCGGGTTGTCGCCCGCCTGGATGCTCAGGATCGCCTGCAGCATCATCTCCCGCGCCAGCATCTCCTCCTGGCTGCGGCCCGCCAGCTTGTCGCCCATCGGCCCCGCGATCGCGTTCGCCAGGATCGCGCCGTACAGCGTCGCCACCACGGCCACAGCCAGCGCCCCGCCCAGCTTCCCGATGTCCGCGCTCGCCAGCTGCCCGAACATGCCCACCTGACCGATCAGCGTCCCCACCAGCCCGTACCCCGGGCCGTACAGCTTGAGCAGGTCGAAGAACTTCTTACCGGCTTTGTGCCGGTCCTGCATGGCCATCAGCTCCATGCGGCTGGTCGCCTCGATGATGTGCGGCTCGACGCCGTCGATCGCCATCTTCAGCCCCGCGGCTAGGAACGGGTCCTTCAGCTTGGGCATCTCGCTCTCGAGCGCCAGGATGCCGTCACGCCGCGCCTTCTCCGCCAGCCCCGACAGCAGCTTGATGGTCTCCACCGTCGACTCGGCCTTGTGGAACATGAACCGCCGGATGTACGCGGGGATCTGCTTCACCTTGTCCATGGGCATGGCCATGAACGTCACCGACACCGACCCCACGCCCACCATCAGGACGCCTTCGAGCGAGAAGAACATCATGAAGTGCCCGTGGGACACCTCGTAGAACACGAAGCCCATGGCGCCGAAGCCGATCAGGATGCCCAGCAGGCTGGCGATATCCACGCGTCACCTTCCCGTCTGAAGTGCCAACGTTCTCGGACGCTGCGTCCAGCGGTCCACGAGACAACATCGGCCACTCAAACCCGCGCCTGAACACCCGCGCAAGATCACGCAAGCCGGCTGTGCGGCCTATTCCGTCCCCGTTTTGCTCGGATGACTCACGCAGAGACGCAAAGGCGCAAAGAAAGCAACAGTCGCATTTCTTTCGTCCTGCCTTCCTGCCTTCTGGTCTTCCTGTCTTTCCCCGCGCCCCCGCGTCCTCCGCGAGAGAAATGCCTAGTCCACCTTCACGAACGTGTGCCGCGCCCGGTCCTTCACCACCCCCGGGAACGCCATCGCCCGCCCGTGGGCCACGCAGTACACCCCCGGCGGCAGCACCCCCGCCGCGAACACCGCCTCCGTCAGGTTCTGCAGCGCATCACTCCGCGTCATCTCGAACGGCCGCATCGCCCCCGTCAGCACCACCGGCGCCGGGCACGGCGACAGCTCCGCCGCCAGCCGTTCGCCCGTCACCGCCAGCGTGTCGGTCCCGTGCAGGATCACCACGCCCGTGGGCTTCGCGCTCGCCGCGATCGCGTTCCGCACCGCCGTGACGATGCATGCGCGGTCCTCATCGGTCATGAACAGGCTGTCCTTGCTCATCAGCTCCTGGCACGAGACGTGCGTGTCCTCCAGCCGCAGCCGCCGCAGCATCCGCCGCACGATCGACCGCCGGTTCTCCAGCGTCCCCGTGCCCTCGTCATAGGTCTTCTCGATCGTCCCGCCGGTGGTGATGAGTGTGATGTACCGCATGCATGTGCCACGATCATTTTTTCATGATCGTGCCTTCGACTCCTGGGTCGCTAAGTGTAGAACTTTGCAAAGTCCCCCCAGAACCCCGGGTACGTCTTCCCCACGCACTTTGGCCCCCGCACCCGCACGTTCGGCCGCCGCAGCCCGATGAGCGCCAGCGACATCGCCATGCGGTGGTCGTCGTACGTCTCGAACTCCACCGCCGCGGCAGTGGGGGAGCAGTCGATACCGCCCGCCGGCGGCGTGATCGTCATCGCGTCCGCGTCCCCCTGCACGGGCGTCTGCACGCTCACGCCCAGCTTGGTCAGCTCCGTCCGCACCGCGGCGATCCGGTCGCACTCCTTGATGTGCAGCGTCTTCAGCCCCCTCAGGATGCTCGTGCCGTTCGCGAAGCACGCCACGCTCGCCAGCGTCATCGCCGCGTCCGGCATGTCGCTCATGTCCGCCAGAATCGGCTGCAACTGCCGGACCCCCGCAACCTCGATCACCCCCGGCCCCCGCTGTACCCTTGCCCCCATCCGCCCCAGCACCTCCGGGAACAGCGAGTCGCCCTGCAAGGACCCCGAGTCCAGCCCGCGCACCGCGCACCGCGCCCCCGGCACCATCGCGGCCCCCGCCCAGAAGTACGTCGCCCCCGTCGCGTCGGGCTCCACCATGTACTCAAACCCCGGCAGCCCGCCGCCCCCGATGCGGATCACGTGCAGGTCCTCCGACACCCGCACGCTGGCGCCCACCCTCGCCAGCAGCCCCAGCGTCATCTGGATGTACGCCGCGCTCGTCACCGGCCCGGTCAGCCGCAGCGTCAGCCCCTTCGGCAACCACGCCCCGATCAGCAGCAGCGCCGAGATGAACTGGCTGGACTGGAAGCTCGCCACCTCCAGCGTGCTCACGCCCGCCCCGCCCGCCGGCGGCGTCACCCGCACCGGCGGGAACCCCGCGGCGTCCAGGTACTCCACCCCCGCACCCAGCCGCGTCAGCAGCTCCCCCAGTTCCCCGATCGGCCGCTCGCGCATCCGCGCGGTCCCGTCGATCGTCACCGGCCCCTCCGCCAGCATCGCCGCCGCGCTCAGAAACCGCACGCTCGTCCCCGAGTTCCCCAACGTCAGCGTCACGCCCGCGGCAGGCCAACGCCCCCCGACGCCCCGCACCCGCACCTCACCCTCGCGCTCCTCGATCGACGCCCCCAGCGCCACCAGCCCCGCCCGCATCACCTCCGCGTCCTCGCCCGCGATCAGCGCGTTCCGCAGCACCGACTCACCGTTAGCAAGCCCGGCCAGCAGCATCGCCCGGTTCGTCAGGCTCTTGGACCCCGGCGGCGTCACGGCGATATCAAACACCCGCGCCGGCCGCGGCAGGGCCAGCACCTCAGGCAGTTCACTCAGCATCGTGGGAAACGTGACCGCCACTCACCCCCCAGTGACAACCAACACGCCCAGCCAGACGCGCCTCAGGCCCCCTCCGCCTTCGCCCCGCCCTCACGCCGGAACACCGCCACGATGTCCTCCACCGGCACCACGAACAGCCGGTTGTCCCCCTCAAAGTCCACGGGGATCGCGTGCTTGGGGTTGAACAGCACCCGGTCGTACTGCGCGATCGGGTAGTCCGGGTCCCGCTCCACCTGCGCCGAGATCGTCACCACCCGCCCGGTCAGCGTCGGGATCTCGATCTTGTCCGGCAGGTGGATGCCGCTCTTGGTCTGCTTCTTGTCCTCGTCCTTGCGGATCAGCACCCGCTTGCCGATCGGCTCAACGACCTCCAGCCCCTTGCCCGTCCGTGTGCTGCGTGGCTCAGTCCCCATTACGACAAGGTTAGGCCGTGGCACGTGGCACCGGGCTACCGCCCGGTGTGCCCCCTTTCGTTACCATCCCCGCTTCCGACTTCCGACTTCCGACTTCCGACTTCCGACTTCCGACTTCCGACTTCCGACTTCCGACTTCCGACATCCGACATTCCCCATGCCCCCACCCACCCTCCTCCTCCTCGGCTCCGGCGAACTCGGCAAGGAGTTCACCATCTCCGCCAAGCGCCTCGGCTGCCGCGTCATCGCCTGCGACAGCTACGCCAACGCACCCGCCATGCAGGTGGCCGATGACTGCGAAGTCCTCAACATGCTCGACGGCGACGCCCTCGAGCAGATCGTCCGCAAGCACAAGCCCGACCACATCGTGCCCGAGATCGAGGCCATCCGCACCGAGCGCCTCATCGACCTCGAGAAGGCCGGCTTCTCCGTCGTCCCTTCCGCCCGCGCGGCCTACCTCACCATGAACCGCGACGCCATCCGCGACGTCGCCGCCAATAAGCTCAAACTCCGCACCGCCCGTTTCGCCTACGCCGAGTCCGCGGAGCAACTCGACGCCGCCATCACCAGCAAGAAGGGCATCGGCCTCCCCTGCGTCGTCAAGCCCGTCATGTCCTCCAGCGGCAAGGGACAGTCCGTCGTCCGCAAGAAGGCCGACATCGCCGCCTCCTGGGACTACGCCGTCGCCGGCATGCGCGGCGACACCAAACGCGTCATCGTCGAAGAGTTCATCGACTTCGACTACGAGATCACCCTGCTCACCATCAGGCAGCGACCCATGGTCGCCGGCAAGAAGCTCGCCCCCAAGGACCGCACGCTCTTCGTCCGCCCCATCGGCCACCGCCAGGAACGCGGCGACTACATGGAATCCTGGATGCCCTGCGACATGGAGCCCGCCGCCGTGCGCAAGGCCCAGAAGATGGCAAAGGCCGTTACCGACGAGATCGCCGGCGAGCACGGCGCCGGCATCTTCGGCGTCGAGTTCTTCGTGAAGGACGACGAGGTCATCTTCAGCGAGCTCTCCCCCCGTCCGCACGACACCGGCATGGTCACGCTCATCTCCCAGGACCTCAGCGAGTTCGACCTCCACGCACGGGCCATCCTCGGCCTACCTATCCCCGAGATCCGCTACGAAAAAGCCGCGGCCAGCGCCGTCATCCTCGCCACCAAAGAGTCAGCCACACCCCCGTCCTACCCCGGCCTCCCCAACGCCCTCGCCATCCCCGGCGTCGACGTCCGCATCTTCGGCAAGCCCACCACCCGCGAGTACCGCCGCATGGGCGTCGCCCTCGCCGTCGCCAAAACGGCAAAGAAGGCCCGCAAACTCGCCACCAAAGCCGCGAGTCTCGTCAAGGTCGAGACCTGACCGGGTACCATCGGCCGCCTGCCTTTCATTTGCCATTTGCTATTTGAGCTTTGAGCTTTCCACTATGACTGACCCCCTCCACCAGCTCCGCGCCCTCATCGCCGATGTCCCCGACTTCCCCAAGCCGGGCATCGTCTTCAAGGACTTCACGCCCCTCCTCGCCGACCCCCGCGGCCTCGCCCTCGCCGTCGAGCTCATGGCCAACCCGTACCGCGGCCTCGGCATCGACCTCGTCGTCGGCGCCGAATCCCGCGGCTTCATTTTCGGCACCGCCATCGCCCAGTCCCTCTCCGCCGGCTTCGTCCCCATCCGCAAGAAATCGAAGCTCCCGCGCGCCGTCCGCGGCGTCGATTACGCCCTCGAGTACGGCACCGACCGCGTCGAAATCCACGCCGACGCCATCACCACCGGCCACAAGGTCCTCGTCGTCGACGACCTCCTCGCCACCGGCGGCACCCTCAAGGCCTGCTGCGAGCTCCTCTCCGGCGCGGGCGCCCGCATCCTGGGCATCACCGTCCTCATGGAGCTCGTCGCCCTCAAAGGCCGCGACCGCGTCACCGAGTTCGGCCAGGTGCACTCGGTGCTCAAGTACTGAGCCGCATACGACGCCGGGACTGAGCCGCTCGGGGCGAAGTCCCGGATTGGCGGCGATTCACCCGCGCGAAGCTCACCTCCGCCTGCGTGCACAGGCAACCAGCCCAACCCCGATCACCCCCAACGCCCCCGGCGCAGGCACCACCCAGATCTGCGCCCCGAAGATCGTCGGGGTTTCGCGGATGCTCCCCACAGGCTCTTGCATCGACGCGTACCAGTAGATCTGACGCTCGCCAGTGGTGAAGTTGAGATTGCCCAGCCCCTGGTGCGGGACCGTCACATCCAGCACCCGCGGGTACGAGGCGGTATCGATCAGCACCCCGAATCGGAACACGCGAACATTCGTCAGGTTCGAGTTGAACGCCGGGTCGCTCGCCACCCGCCCGACATTGCTCCGCTGGCTGAGGTTCACGCCCGATCCGCCAGTGGTGTTGCCGAACCCGCCGTACCAGCTCGTCACCTGTGCCTGTGCGATCCGCAGGTGCGAGCCCGCCGGCGGCTGATTCACCCCGCCGCTGCTCAGGTGCACATGACCGAACAGCCGGCGCGAGAACACGTCCGACGAGGCGGCCCATGGCGATATGCGCCCGTAAGCACCCGGGGCGTCGGCCACCGCTGCGGGCGGTGTCGTCGTGTTACCGCCGAACGGCACCGCGAAAGGAAGAAGCTCGTCCGTCGCGCGCCAGTTGGACAGCGTCGGCTGGATAATCAGGCTGTTGAGACCGATCGCGCCCGTCCCCGTGTACGACACCGTCGCAAGCACCTCGACCGTCCGCTTGCCGGAGTTCGGCGCCAGAAACACGTTGGAGCTGAAGTTCACGCCGTCGGTCGAAACCAGGAGGCTCAGGGAACTCGCCGCCGAAGCGCCTACTGACAGACCCGCCGCGCACGCTAGAAACGCGATCGTCTTCGACATGTCTCTCTCCTCTGCCACGCTTCCGCGCGGCGTCCTGCTCAGGGTTGCCGGAGGCTCCCCTGGTCCGAGCATAACAGTTCAGCCGAGAGTGGGAAGGGCAACTCGCTTACCGGGGAAGCCTGACGCCGGACTGTCACCGCGCCGAATGGGCGTCATCCCGCCGCTGCCACCAGCACCGCGATCCCCTGCTTTCCACGAACTCGCGGCCGCCGCTCGCGCTGCGCTTCTGTTCGGACACGGCGACGGAATCCCCCCGCACCACCAACCCCCGCACCGCGCACCCAAAAACGAAAAACCCCTCCCTGGCTTCCCAGGGAGGGGCGAGTCACGTTCAGATGAGCGGGGCTATCCCCGATTCAGAACTTAGGCCCGGCGGCGACGGCTGACGGCGAGACCGCCGAGGCCGAGGAGCGCCATGGTCGCGGGCGTCGGGATGACCGTGATCGTCGCGTTGTTGATGGTCGGGACCTCGCGGATCGAACCCGCGCTCTCGGTCATGTCCGCGTACCAGTACAGCATGCGGCTGTTGTCCGACTGGCGGTTGCCGATGCCGGCCATCGGGGCCTCGACGGCGAGGACGCGCTCGCCGGCGTTGGTGTCGACGTCAACCGCGAAGCGGAAGACGCGGACGTTGGTCAGGCTGGGGTTGAAGGCCGGGTCGCTGGTGGTGCGCTGAACGTTGGAGCGCTGACTGATGTTCACGCCCGAGCCAGCGGTCGTGTTGCCCGTGCCGCCGAACCAGCTCGTGATCTGAGCCTGGGCGATGCGGAGGTAGGTCTGGCCGCTGCCGTCCGGGTTGTTGTGGACGTGGCCGAAGAGGCGGGAGCTGCTCACGTTCGCGGCGGCAGCCCAGGGGCTGATGCGGCCGTACACGCCGGGGGCGTCAGCGACGGCGCCCGAGGGCACCGTGGTGTTGCCACCGAAGGACGAGGTGAAGGGGACCAGGGCGTCAGTCGCGCGCCAGTTGGACACGGTGGGCTGGAACTGCATGGAGCCCAAGCCGATGGCGGCCGTGCCGGTGTTGGACACGGTGGTCAGGATCTCGACGCGCTGGATGCCCGAGTTGGGGATCAGGTTGACGTTGTTGCTGAAGTCCACGCCGTTGGTGGACACGAGCATCGTCAGAGTCGAGGCGGCGGAGGCCGCGACGGACAGGCCGGCGACGGCGACGAGGGACGCGATCACATTCTTCATGACAATCTCCTCACAGGACGACTAGGGGATAGACCCACAAACGCTTTTCTGAACGAACGACTCGTTCATGACCCACGTGGACACTGCCACAGGTCTGAGGAGGTGCCAGAAAACTGGTGAGTGAATTCTGCCGAAACCTCACCAGCTCTAGGGTTAGCTTGTGCTGGTTCGGATTGAGTTCGGCATGCCGGACCGATAACCACCCCCTGTCTTCGGGGGCTGGGGTGCAAGCAGCTGCAGGCGTGAGCCCTCTCGGGGCCTCGTGGATGGGACGACGCTCCATCTATGAAGATGGCGGCCGCCATTGCGCGGCTCTGGAGTGGGACCGGGGCCTCAGTTCCGCCGGCGGCGGCAGGCCAGCATCCCCCCCGCACCGATAAGTGCGAGGGACGCGGGCGTGGGCACGAAGGAGATGAACCCCTGCGTGACCATGGCCGTGCCCCGGAGGTCGCCGGTTGAGGCGTTCAGATCACCCCACCAGTAGACCTCGCGGTCCCCGGTCGCGATATTGCGGTTGCCGAAGCCACTCAGCGGCGCGTCGATTTCAAGCCGGCGAGCCCAGCCAAGGCTGACACTCGTATCGAGGTCCATGGCCCAGCGGAACACGTTCACGCTGGTGCTGGGGTTGAACGCGGGGTCCGACGCGGTTCGCCCAACGTTGGCGAGCTGAGCGACTGGAATCCCCTGACCCCCGGTGGTGTTCCCCATGGCCCCGACCCAACTGGTCGCGGAACGCTGCGCGATGCGGAGCGTGCGACCGGCGGGCGCGCCGTTGGTGCCATCATGGATGTGGTTGAAGATGGCCTGGCTGGTGACGGTCAGCGCCGTACGCCCGAAGGGGCCGATGCGCCCGTACTGCGTCGACTGACGCAAGGAACTCCACGCGCGTGTTGACGGCCCCCGCGGCAGTTTGAACGAGCAGCCAAACCTGCGACGCCCGCAATCAAACTCGTCATCGGATTCCCGTCGGTGAACTGCGCTGTCGTCTGACAGTTACGAGTGCCCCTAGTACCAACGCGCCCAGGCTTGCTGGAGTCGGGATGGCATTGAATTGAATGACTGCCTGCGATACCACCGCTTGGCCGCGGAGATCACCCGTAGAGGCGTTCATGTCGCCCCACCAGTAAACCTCGCGGTCGCCAATGGCGGAGCCGGGGAACTGGGGGCTGAGGGTGGTGACGCGGTTCCCGAAGCCACTCAATGGAGCGTCAATAATGAGTGCGCGGCTCGAACTGCCGTCCAAAGTGCCAGAATCAAGCAGCATCCCCCACCGGAAGACACTTACTGTTGTGCTTGGATTGAACGCCGGGTCGGTCGCAGTGCGACCGACGTTCGCGAGCTGCGCGACCGGCACACCTTGGCCTCCTGTGGTGTTTCCTGTTGAGCCTATCCAACTCGTGGCTGAGCGTTGTGCGATCCGGAGCGAGCCTCCCGGTGGAGCCCCCGCGTTACCAGTGTGCACGTGATTAAAGAGCGCCTGCGACGTGTTGCTCAGCGCCGTGCGCCCGAATGGGCTGATGCGGCCGTACTGACCGAACGAATCGGGCACCACTCCCGCAGGCGATGAGACATTTGAGCCAAGGCCGCCATTCACATACCCAAAGGCGACATCGCCCGGCTGCCAGCCCATCACGACCGGTTGGAACACGGCGGAGGCGAACCCAGCGGCGGTACCCGGCCCGATATAGGTCATCCTTACGACAACGTCGACCGTCCGCACACCCGTGTTTGATGGGATGTACAGGTGACTGACATAAGGACCGCCGTCCATTGATAAAAGGAACTCGACGCGGGTGTTGACCACACCCAGCGCGGCCGATGCCGACCCAGCGACTCCAATCAATGCCACAAGCGGCGTCTTCATTAGCTTCTTCCTGGGAACAGGGCCCCTCTACCAAAACGAAAAACCCCTCCCCGTGTGAGCGGGGAGGGGTGAGTGTGTGCGTCAGAAGGTCTGACCGTCAGCCGTGATTAGCGGCGGCGACGGGCGACGCAGAGGCCGCCGAGGCCCATGAGCGCCAGCGAGGCCGGGCTGGGGACGACGATGTTGATGAAGCCCTGAGCCACCTGCGCGAGGCCGCGGAGGTCACCCGTGGAGGCGTTCATGTCGCCCCACCAGTAAACCTCGCGGTCGCCGATGGCGGAGCCGGGGAACTGGGCGCTGGTCGCGGTGACGCGGTTGCCGAAGCCGTTCAGCGGAGCGTCAACGGTGAGGGTGCGGACGAAGGCGGCATCCAGCGTCGCGCCGGTGTCGATGTCCATGCCCCAGCGGAACACGTTCACGCTGCTGCCCGGAGCGAAGGCCGGGTCAGAGGCGGTGCGGCCGACGTTGGAGAGCTGAGCGACGTTCACGCCCTGGCCGCCGGTGGTGTTGCCCGTGCCGCCGACCCAGGCGGTCGCGGAGCGCTGCGCGATGCGGAGCGTGCGGCCGGCCGGAGCGCCGAGGTTGCCGTTGTGGATGTGGTTGAAGATGGCCTGGCCGGTGCTCGAGAGAGCGGTGCGGCCGTAGGGGCTGATGCGGCCGTACTGGCCGGGGGCGTCGGCCACCACGCCGGAGGGCGAGGAGACGTTGGAGCCCAGGCCGCCGTTGACGTAGCCGACGGCCGCGTCAGAGGCGACCAGGCCGGACACCGTGGGCTGGAAGACCGCGGAGGCGAAGCCGAGCGCGGTACCGGGCCCGATGTAGGTGAAGCGGGCAACCACCTCGACCCGCTTGACGCCCTGGCCGGCCAGGATGTTCAGGTCGCTGGTGAAGGGGCCGCCGTTGACCGAGGCCAGGAAGCTGACCTGGGTGTTGACGATGTTGGCGGAAGCCGCGACGGACATGCCGGCGACGGCGACGAGGGACGCGATCACACTCTTCATGACAATCTCCTCACTAAGAAAAGAACGGACTGAACTGGTTGAAGTACCCCGAACACGCTGTTTGAACGAACGACTCGTTCTTGACCCGGCGTAGAGGATACCGACCCCGTCTGGCACCGCAAGCCGTTTTTGCCACCCAAAGTGCAACTTTTCTTTCAGCCACGGGTAGACAGTGGAAACACCCCCCGCCTACACGCCTGCCACAGCAGTGCTGAAACGTGCGTAGAGGCCTGAAAAACAGCGGCCTACGCGCGTTCCTTCCCTCCGTTAGGGGCCCCCGGAAACGCCGCCCGTGAAGGTTGTGCAACGCCTTGCAGCAACCTCGAAATTTTTCGCACGCGCGGGTGTGCAGAACGTTGTTTTAGGGGTTGGTTCGTACCGTACGCGGAGGTCCGGTTTTCCCGCAGTTCTTGCGCAGAACGCGATTCCACGCCAGTCGAAGCCAGCGCAGGAAAACGGCCGGGTCGCCCCGGCCGTTCGCGTCGATCGCAGTGGTGCAGAAGCAGGTTTACCGAGGGTCAAGCCCCAGCGCCGCGCGCTTGGCCGCCCACTCCGCCTGCTCGCGCTTGTTCGTGGTGGCGATGTCCGGGGCCGCGCCGCCGCCCGCCGCGCGGATGGCCTCGACCTCGAGCTTGGTCAGCCGCATCGACTCGAGCTCGTAGTCGCGCCACGCCTCCATGGTGATGGGCAGGATTGGCGCCATCAGGTCGTACATCGCCTTGGCGTACTCGCGGATCTCCAGCTGCGCGTGCGCGTCCATCCGCAGCGAGAGGAACCGCAGGATGTTGTGCAGGTCGCACTTCCAGTACCACTCGGTGTACACGTTCACCGGCAGCCCCATGCGGGCCAGCTCGCGCGACACGCCCTTCTCCGTCAGCTCGATGTACTTGCTGTACTGCCGCTCGCACTCGCTGAGGAACGCGAGGAACTCCTGCGCCGTCTGCACCTCGCCCAGGTCCGTGGCGTCGACCTTGAAGGTCTCCTCACCGCCCTGGCGGTTGCTTGCCGACTGCTTCCGCACGGCGTCGATCGTGGGCTTATAGAACCGGTCGGGCACGATCGAGTACCGCGCGGAGTACTCGTTCACGTTGGCCGTGCGGTGGCGGATCCACTGGCGGGCGATGAAGATGGGCATCGCGATGTGGAACTTGAACTCCACCATCTCAAATGGCGTGGTGTGGCGGTGGCGCAGGAGGTAGCGGATGAGGCCGCGGTCCTCGTTTACCTGCTTGGTGCCCTGGCCGTAGGACACCCGCGCCGCCTGCACGATCGCGCTGTCGGCGGTCTTGCCCTGCGGCACCAGGCGCGGCATGGCGTCGATGAGAGCCACGAAGCCGTGGTCGAGCACCTTGGTCTCGATCCGCTGGGCCCCGTCCATGACGTCGACCCACGGCGCCTCGGCCGCGACACGGGTGAAAACAGGCTTGATTTCGGGGTTGCTGGCGTGGGGGTTCATCGCAGCGGTGACGGTAGTGGCCATAGGGGGCGGAGCATACGGGCTATCGACGCCCCCACCCGCAAGCGCCAGCCAACGAAAACGGCCCGCGTGGAGCGGGCCGTGGCGCAAGTCCTGCGTTGTTCAAAGGCTGTCGTTTGCTGTCGGTTGTGGGCCGATCAGCTCCCGCTCTGCACCGGCTTCTTCTCGTCCTTCTTCTCATCGGGCTTGGCGGCGTCCTTGGGCTTCTCCTCGCCCTTGCTGGGCTCCACGGTGGTGTGGACCAGCTTGGTGGTGAGTTCGATGTCCTCAGCGACCTTCTGGCCGACGACCTTGTTGGACACGCCGAAGTCGCTGAGCTTGATCTTGAACTTACAGCTCACGAGCATGAGGTCGCCGGCCGCCTCCCTGGCGGTGGTCTCGTCGCCCTTGCGGAAGGCGATCTTGGCCCCGGGGATGGTCATCTGCTTGGTGATGCCGTGGAGGGTCATGTCACCGACGAGGGTGCACTCGTAGCTGGTGGCGCCGGTCGTCTCGTCGGTCTTCGCCTCGCCGATGTCCTTCACCTCGGAGAGCTTGAAGATGATGTTGGGGAACTTCGCTGCATCCAGCCACCCGGCCTCGGTGAGGTGCTTGTTGCGCATGCGGTTGCCGGTATCGATGCTGGCCACGGGCAGGTGCCACTCGCCGGCCTGGAGCTTGGCGGGGCTGTCCTTGGGGCCGGCGACGGCGTAGCCGACCACGTTGATCGAGTAGCCGTCGATCTGCTCGACCGGCGCGTCCGAGTGCAAAGTGATCTGCCGCTCCTTGGCGGTGATGCAGTAGTAGACGGTGCCCTTCTTCGCTGTTTCAGCGGGGACGGGCAGAGACTTGGGGAACTCCTGCGTGGGGGCGGAGGACTGGCGCGACCGCTCCTGCCGGCGTTCCTGGCCTTTCTCGGCAGGCTGGGCGATGGCGAGACCGGCCGCGGAGAAGAGGGCGAGGGCGGAAACGACAAGGGCGAGAGACTTCATCGGGTGAGACTCCTGTGGGTGAGGCGAAAGGGTATCCAGCCGGCCACCCGGGTCCGGTAACACAAGCAGGGGGTCGCCTCAGCCCTTCTTTGGGCAAACCTTCTTGCCGCGGCAGAACGCCATCAGCCCCAGCAGGATTGCAGGGCCACCCACCATCGCGACGGACATGGCCTCCGGCCCCACACCCGCAGGCAGCAGTCCGAAGCGGAAGGAGTTGTCGATCGGAGCCTGAGCCGGCGCGGCCTCCTCCCCAAACAACCCTGAGAGTGACCCATCCGACTTCTGCATCTGCTCGAAGTTAGGGTTCGGTAGGGCGGTGAAGCCTTTGCGGCCCGTGGCATCCCATAGCATGAACGTGGGCACCAGGATGCCCGCTACAAGGACGAGGACGAACAGGCGGGCGAACATTCTCATGGCTGGGCCTCACAATGGGTGGCTGGGGGTCGCTGGAATGGGAACGCCGGTGACGCGTTCAGCTTTCAGGGTAGAGCCCCCCGCCCCGGCACCCGGGGCATAGGAAGGGAGTCCGGATGAACTGGTTTGGAATCATGCTGGCCGGCTTTCTCGCGGCCCCCTCACTTGCCCAGGAGCAACCCAACACCCACCTCGCCCAGCCCAACCCGGCGGGGCCGGTGCGCCCGGACCAACCCGCGGGCGGGATCCGCACCGCGGCCGACCTGCTCGACCAGCTCGAGAGCGCGGATGAGGACCTCAAGTCGCTCGACGCCGACATCCTCTACGAGCGTGTATTCGGCCTTGAGGGCGACGTGCAGGAGCGGCGCGGCAAGCTGTACTACGTGGACACGAAGGCGCGCACGCCCGACGGCAAGCCGGGCGCGGGGTCGCGGAAGTTCGCGATCCATGTCCAGTGGCTGAAGCTCGGGCGTCAGGAGCCCATGCGGCAGGACCACCTGATGATCTTCGACGGCGAATGGCTAGTGGAGAAGCAGGCGGGCGAGAAGCAGATTGTGAAGCGGCAGATCACCCGCGCGGGGCAGGGCTTTGACCCGCTGAAAGTGGGGGAGGGGCCATTCCCGCTGCCCATCGGCCAGAAACGCCAGGACATCCTCAGCCGCTTCGACGCCGTGCTGCTCAAGCCCACCGAGGGGCTGGTGGCGAACACCCCGGCGATGCAGAAGCAACTGGATAAGTTCGTGGAGGGCACGCACCAGATCAAGCTGACGCCGCGTCAGCACGACCCCAATGCGGAGCTCTCGGAGATCCGGCTGTGGTACCGAGAGGATCCGAAGCTCAAGCGCCTGCTGCCGCGTCTGGCCCGCACAGTGACCCCGCAGGGCGACGTCTCGCTGGTGCAGCTGGTGAACGTAAAGGTGAACCAGCCGGTTGCGTCCGATGTGCTCGACACCCGGACGCCGCAGGGCTGGAAAGAGGACGTGCAGCCGCTGCCGATTCAGGCACCCGCGCCCGCTCAGCCCACAGCACCCGCTACCAACTCGCCGCGTCCCACGACACCCGAACAAGCGGTGCCGGAAAACCGCCGATAAGCGCTGGGCGTACACAGAAGGTGTGCGGGGACCCGCACGGAGTGATCACAGGCAGAGTGCACGGAGGCCGCCGTTGCCCGCACGCAGCTGGATGTTGAATGGACGCGGGCTCACCAGCCTGCTCGTGGTGGTCGCCGGCCTCGCGGCCGGCGTGCCCGCACTCGCCCAACCCGAGCCCAAGCGTGAGCCGGTTGAGGTTGCACCTGACCCCGAGCCCACGGAGCAGACGAAAGGCGAGCAGCCGGAGGTTCGCCCTGATCAGCCCGAGCCAGCGCTCAAACCCATGGAGCCGCCCCCGCTGGCTGAGGCGGTGACCACGCTGCTCGATCAGGCGTACCTCTCCGAGGCCGAGCGCGCCGCGCTCCGCATCAAGCACGGCCTGTGGGAGGAGTCGGACCTCACCACCCCCGCGCTCCGCGCCAAGGCCGCGCTCACCCGCGGCAACTTCATGGATTCGGTCTTCGATGACGCCAGCGTGCCGGTCGAGGACCGCGCCGAAGCCCGCTGGCGCCGCGGCGAGCCGGAAGCGGCGCTGGAGCTGCTCAAGGGCGCAAAGACGATCCGGGCCGCGCGATTGAGCGCTGAGGCGTTGTACGACCTTGGCCGGCCCGCCGACGCCGCGACCGCCGCCGAGGCGATCACGAAGGACCTGTCAAAGGTCACCGACGTCGACGAGCTCGTGGAGGGCGTGCGTGCCCGCATGCTGCTGGCCCGCATCATCGGCGCGAGCCGCTCGGGCGCCGAGTTCCAGCAGATGAACACGCTGCTGACCCACGCCCGCGACGACCTCGACCGGCTCTCGTGGCGCGCCCCGCTCGCCGAGGCCGTGCTGCTCGAGGACAAGAACAACTACCCCGACATGGGCGCGGCCCTGTTGCAGGCCCTCTCTCACAACCCGCGCAGTGCCGAGGCGTGGTACCTCGCCGGACGCGCGGCCGTTAACGGCATGGACTTCCCTCGCGCCGAGACCACCGCGCTGCGCCTGGACGAGCTCTCGAGCCCCGAGCCCTCGCCGTATGCGGCCATCGTGCGTGCACTGGTGCAGCTGCGACAGCAGGAGGGCGAGGCGGCGGAGAAGGCGCTCGCGCCCGCACTGGCGCGCTACCCGAATCACCGCGAACTACGGGCGGTGCACGCCGCCGCGGCCGCGGGACGGTTCGACTTCGCGGAGGCACAGAAGCGGCTGGACGCGTTCGACCAGCTTGCGCCGGGGTCGCCGGTGGCGTACCTGGCTGTGGGCAAGGCGATGGCAGGGGCCCGGCAGTACGAGGAAGCGGCGAACTACCTGCGCGAAGCGGTGAAGCGTGCCCCCAAGTGGCCCGAGCCTGTGATCGAGCTCGGCCTCTCGGAGATGCAGTCGGGCAACAACATGGCGGCGCTGGATGCCCTGCGCACCGCCACGCAGCTCGACGGTTTCAACGTGCGGGCCGAGAACAGCTTCAAGCTGCTCAAGGAGCTCAGCAACTACGCCCAGATCGAGAGCGAGCACTTCATCGTCCGCTGCAAGCGCGGCGTGGACGAGGTCGTCGCTCACGAGATGCTCCCGCAGCTGGAGAAGATCTTTCAGCGCGTGACCGGCAACGAGCCGGGCGGCATCGACCACAAGCCCGCGGGCAAGACCGTGGTCGAGCTCTACCCCAACCACCGCTGGTTCGGCGTGCGCATTACTGGCATCCCGCAGCTGCACACCATTGCCGCGGCCACCGGGCCGGTGATCGCGATGGAGGCCCCGCGCGAGGGCCCGGGGCACCTGGGGGCGTACGACTGGGCCCGCGTTGTGCAGCACGAGTACACGCACACAGTGACGCTCAGCCGCACGAAGAACCGCCTGCCGCACTGGTTCACGGAGGCCGGCGCGGTGTACCTGGAGGACTCACCCCGCGACACGCACACCGTGGAGCTGCTCGCACGCGCCTACCGCACGAACTCGCTCTTTGACTTCGACACGATCAACATCATGTTCGCGCGCCCCAAGAAGCCGACCGATCGCTCGCAGGCGTACGCGCAAGGCGCATGGATGTACGAGTTCATCATCGAGCGGTTTGGCGCGAGCAAGCCGCTGGAGCTGATGGACCTCTACGCCCAGGGCGTACGCGAGGAGGCCGCGTTCCGGCAGGTGCTGGGCATCGGACGCGCGGAGTTCCTCACGCAGTTCAAGGCGTACGCGCGGGACCAGCTCATCAGCTGGGGCATGCTGCCGACGGAGAACACGCCCGACATCAACCAGCTGCTCAAGCAAGAGGCCGCGGCCCCCGAGGAGGACTCGCCCGCCGGCGCTCCGCGGGAGCCCAGCCCCGAGCTGCTCGAGCAGTGGCTCGCGAAGCACCCGAGCAACCCGTTCGTGCTCGCGGCCGTGGTGAAGAGCCGCGCGCAGCAGCAGAGCGGGCGCATCCAGGCCAAAGACGTCGAAGTGGTGGAGCGCTACGCGCTGGCCCGCCCGCTTGACGTGCTGCCCCACAAGCTGCTCGCCGACTTCTACCTGTCCGGCGGCGGCGCGGAGCTGCAGCGCGGCCCCGAGCACGCCATCGAGCACCTGGAGTACCTCGACGCCCGCGAGCAGAAGTCCGCGGCGTACGCCATCGAGCTCGCCCGCCAGTACAGCACGGCCGGCGACCTGGAGAAGGCAGCGCGGAAGGCGGAGCGGGCCACGCAGATCAATCCCTATGACGCCCACACCCGGGAGTTCGCCGCCACCACGGCTCTTCGCCGCCAGGACTACGCGACGGCCGAACGGCACATCAAGGCCCTCGTGGCGCTGGAGCCTGACCGGCCCGTGCACCAGCAGCGGCTGGAGGCGGTGGGAAAGCTCAGGGCGGGAGCGCCGTGATGGCGGGGGGGTTCTGCTAGGATGGTGGCGTGATTCAGCAGCAGCCTAACTCGATTCCTGTGGGGGACGTTCAGTCCCGGATGGAGGACATCCTGCACATGGTGCGGCGCGGTCAACAGGTCACGCTTACCAAAGATGGCGAGGTTGTTGCCCGCGTGCTCCCCCCTGCCTTGACGCCTTTCGGAACGCCCGTCGCGTCTCCCGAGGAGCGGCGTGCGGCTATCGACCGATTCCTTGAGAGCGCGAAAGGTCAGACGCTCGGCGGGCTCAGGATTAAGGACCTCATCAGCGAGGGACGGCGTTGATCGCCGCATTCGTCGCGGATTGCTCTGTTGTCGTTGCTTCGTGTTTCGACGACGAGCGCACGCCCGCGGTCATTGAGGTCTTGCGGCTCGCACAGACAACAACCGTGCTCGTGCCGCCGCATTGGCCGGTCGAGGTGGCGAACGTTCTGCTCGTGGCCGAGCGGAAGGGGCGGCTTCGACCGGAAAACATGCGGGACCTGCTCGACGCGATCCGGGGGTGGTCAACGGAGATCGATGCCGGTTGCCACGACCAGGTGTTTGCTGCGACGTCACGATTGGCCCGAAGCCATCGGTTGACGGCGTACGACGCAGCGTACTTGGAACTGGCGCTTCGGCGCGCAATGCCCCTGGCCTCCCTAGACCAGGATCTCCGTGAAGCGGCCAAGCGGGAAGGCGTGTCGCTGTTGGGCATGTGAGACTTACCGCCGTCCCTGACAGCCCGCGCACTTGCCAAAGAGCACCAGCTCGTGGTTCTCGAGCCTGAAGCCCTTGGGCGTGAGGCCCGAAAAGTCGCCCGGGCAGCCCTCGACCTCGTACACCTTCCCGCACGCGTTGCAGTAGAAGTGGTGGTGGTGGTCCTTGCCGGCGAGCTCGTACCGCGGCGATTCGCCGGGGATCTCCACCGCCTGCACCACGCCGGCCTCCACCAGCAGCTTCAGCGTGCGGTACACCGTTGCCATGCCGATCCCGCTGACCTTCGTCTGCGCATGCTCCAGCACCTCACGCGGCGAGAGCGGCACGCCCGCGTCGCCGATCGCGTCGCGGATCGCCTGCCGCTGCCGTGTTTGCCGCTCCGGGGTTGACATCGGTCTACTTTAGGAACGCGGCCGAGGTTCGAAACGAGCCCCGAACGAAGTGAGCGGGCAGGCTCACGCCATGAACGGAACGTTCGCGTGCAGGCAGTCGGCCAGCTGCCGGTACGTGTCCGTGATCTTCCGCCGGTCGGGGCTCGGCCCGCACGCCCGCAGCAGCCGGCGCGCCAGCGGCCCCTGCGAGAGCAGCACGTCCAGCTGCGGCTTGAACTGCGGGTAGCCCGCCTCGCGCGCGATCGTCTGTGACACAAGGTGCGACCATACCTCCTTAGCGGTCGCCTTTGCTTCGCTCATTCCAAGGGCCGCGAGATATCGCGAATCAGCAATCACCGCCTCGTCCGCCCCGCGGATCACCTCTAGGAGGATCGCGTGCAGCGGCTGCACCTCCCACGTGCGCAGCTCGCGCAGGTCCCCTAGTCGCCCGTCGACGATCGCCTGGAGCACCGACGTGATCGCCGCGCAGATGGCCACGTCCATCGCGGGGCACTCCTGCACATCCAGCACACGGATCTCGATGGTGTTCCGCATGAACCGTGCAATCGCGCCGCGGCTGTTGGCCCACTCGTACCGCATCGTGCCCTCGGGGTCGTGGGGCGCGTACTGCCTGTAGATCTCTTCGAGGATCACGCGCTCGTAGTCACCCCGCGTAAATACCGGCTCGGGGATGACCATCGCCGCCGCGGCAGGGATCGCACGGCTGTTCGTGCGGTACACCTCCAGCCGGTTGTCCAGCACGCCCGTCACGCGCGCGTCCATCACCGGGGTCGAGGCCGAGAGCGCGGGCAGGATGGGCAGCAGGAAGCGGATGGCCGCGTGCAAACGCCCGAACTCGCTGTCGGGCGCATCGTCGCCGTCAAACGGCAGGTTCAGGTGCGCGGCCTGCAGGTTCGCCCACCCGTGCCCGCGACAATCGAAGATCCAGTTGAAGATGCTGTACACCTCGCTGTAGTCGTGCGGCCACAGCACCATCTCCTTGTACGGGTCCATCGTCGGGTGCATGCCGCCGGGCAGCAGCATGCAGTTCATGTCGGCCAGCATCTGGTTGATGCGGGTAACGTGCCGATGGAACTGCTGATCGAGCCCCTCGAGCCTCTTCGCGGGCGACGTTGTCTTGAGCTCCAGCACATGCAGGGTCAGCTCGTTGCTCCACGCCACATCCTCGAACTCGACCTGGTTTGGGTAGTCCGGGTTTCCCTCGGCCTCAACGTCGGCGCCAGGCAGCTTGCCGGCTTCCTGGAGGAGCTTGTCGACAACCGGCCGCACCTTCAGCGTGTCGCGGTCAACCACCATGTACTCGAGTTCAACGCCGAAGGCTTCGAAAAGATGAATCGATGGCACGCGTCAATCCTTGGAATACCAAACACGGAGGCACGGAGAGCACGGAGGGGGAACTCGACTAAACGACTCGACGGGTGATCCCGTCCCTGAGTCTCACAACGTTGAAGTTGATGATGAGACCGACAGGTTTGCCGGTCAGCCGCAAGTACGTCGTCAGCTTGACCTCATGAATCGGAATGACCCTCTCAACAGACTTGAGTTCCACGACCACAGGGTCCTCGACGAGCATGTCGATGCGGAGAGGCGTTGCCTCTTCAATGACTTCGCCGTTGTAGCGGATCGGGACCGGCACCTGCGTCTGAAAGGCAAGCCCGCGCTTCGCGAGTTCCTTGGCCATGCAGAGCTCGTATACCGATTCCAACAGCCCCGGCCCGAGTTCTCGGTGTACCTCGATCGCAGCGCCGATGATCTGACCATTGAGCCCTGCGGATATCAGGTCAGGCACATTGACAAGCCCCCTGTCCATCCCGCTTCTCCTCTCCGTGTCCTCCGTGCCTCCGTGTTTTGTATTCATCTCCCCCTCGACTCCAACCGCTTCAAGAACACCCGCATCACCCGCAGGTACACCTCATCTCCCAGCACCTGGTCCTCGATCCCGGCGTCCAGGTTCGGGTTGTCGTTGATCTCAATCACGTGCGCTTTGCCGTTGATCTCCTTGACGTCCACGCCGTACAGCGAGTCGCCGATCAGGTTCGCCACGCGGATCGCCGTCTTCACCACGTCCCCGGGCACGGCGTCGATCGGCCAGGTCTCAAAGTTGCCGAACGCATCATCGCCCTTCTTGCTGTTGTCGTAGATCTGCCAGTGCTGCCCCGCCATGTAGTACTTGCACGCGTAGAAGGGCTCGCGGTCCAGCACGCCGATCCGCCAGTCAAACGAAGTCGGCGTGAACGCCTGCGCGATGATGAGGTCCGAGACCTTGAACAGCTTCTCCATCGCCGCGGCGTAGTCCTCGCGGGTGTTCACCTTCTTGACGCCCAGCGAGAACGAACTGTCCGGCTGCTTCAGGATGATCGGCAGCCCCAGCACGTCCGGCCCGCTCTGCCAGTTGTCGCGGTGCAGCGTCAGCGTCGGCGGCGCGGCGATCTTGTGCCTGGTCAACAGCTCCGAGATATACACCTTGTTGCTGCACCGCAGGATCGAATCGGGGTCATCGATGACGATCAGCCCCTCCGCCGCGGCACGGCGTGCGAACCGGAACGGGTACGTCGTCACGTTCGTGTTGTCGCGGATGAACAGCGCATCGAACTCCGCGATCCGCCCGTAATCGTCCTTGGTGATGATCTCGACGTCGATCCCCATCGATTCGCCGGCCTTGATGAACTTCTTGATCGCCTTCTCGTCCGACGCCCCGTTCGGCTCGCCCTTGGTGTACAGCAGGGCCATGTCGTACCGCGAGGTCTGCTGGCGCGGCTTTCTGTGCGGCCGGTTGAAGTAGTGGGTGGCGAAGTTCAGCACGTCCAGGAAGTGTTCCGCGGGGATCTCATCAGAGGGAATCGTCCGCAGCCCCTCCAGCACCCACGCGTCCTTGTCTTTCCTGAACTGCGCCCGCAGGAACGGCGCCGGGAACTGGTTGAAGATTGCCAGCGCGAGCGGGTTGTACTCCTCCTCCATGTTCTGCCCGAAGTAGATGCTTAGGATGAAGCTGTCGCCCTCGCACTTCTTGAGCGCCTTCTGGATCTCCTCGTCCAGGTCCTGCCCCGCCACCCGCACGATCTCCGAGAGCTTGAGGTCCTGGATTGTCGAGATCTCCGGCAGCGGCTTGTGCCCACGCGCGGCCGCGAGCAGCGATACGTAGTACCCCAGGCTCTGGTACCGATAGCTCTTGCACAGGTTGAACACCTTGTGCGGGTGCCGGTCGCTGAAGGACGGGTCGGTCAGGTACCGCCTCGCGGAGACGACCTCGACCCCCTCGATGTTCAGCGGCCAGTCCTTGGGGTTGTCGAGGACCAGGAGTATCGCCATGGCTTACTTTCGCTTCTCTTCCTCGCCGTCGTCCTTCTGAGCGCCGTCTTTGCCAGCGTCCTTCTTCCGCGCAGGCTTCTTGCGGCGCGGGTGCGGCGCGCTCGTCTCTTCATCCTCCGCCGCCTTGGGCGTGATCACCAGCAGGTTCGCGTCGTGCGTGAGAATCCCCAGCAGCACGGCGTTGATCAGCCGGCTCATCGGCAACCGGTAGCGGCTGGTGTGGAACGGCGGGTTCTCGTCGAGCGGGTCCGCGACCGTCACCTCATGCTTGCTGCTGTCGTAACCGACGAGCATCACGAAGTGCCCCTGCGGGTGGCCGCGGACATCGTCCTCCTGCGAGACCGACACGATCCGCGACTCGCGGTACAGGTACGTCGAGCTCAGCCCCGTGATGATCGGCACCCCCTGCGCGATGATCCGGTAGATCAGCTGCGGCGTGAGGTCCTCCATCCGGATATGCCCACCCAGCTTGAGGAACTCCTGGCACGCCTTGGTCGCCGTCGCCAGGCGCGGCGTGTTCTTCTTCGCCTCCACCTGCTGCTGGAGCAGCTCGATCGTGCCCGCCGGGTCGTGCAGCTCCCCATCTTCGGCGAACCACGTGGGGTCGAACATCTGCACGTGGAACGTGTACACCGTCGCGTCGTACCCGCGCTTGAGCGCGTGGTTCGCGAGGATCTCGATCAGCGTCCCGCCGTAATCCGCCCGCGTGATCTCCTTCACCACACGCTTGAGCGGCACGTTGTCGCCGTAGTAGCAGTACAAGGAGTGCAGGCACGTCGGCCCGCACGACTCATCATCCGGCTGCGCCTGGATCTCGAACTTCAGCTCGGTCTTCATGCTTCCCCTCCCCGTCGGGAGGGCCAACTCCGCCGCCGCTCACCGGCGACGAGTATACGTTCCACCTGTCACCAGCAGTGCCCCGTGCCACGGCCGTGCTCTGACCGTCGTGCTCAAAGGTGTAAACGCAGGAACCCCGTTTGCCCGACCCTCAATCCAACCTTCATCCGCACCCAACCCGCCGCGCGCAAGGCGACCTCGGCCCCGACCCCGAGGCGCTCGAGAACGCGGCCAACGTGCAGCCCCCGCCCGCTCGCCGCGCCACCATCACCTCCGACGGCCGCCTCACCGCCGGCCGCCTCGCCGGGCTCTCGATGACCGGCGCCATCTTCGTCCTGACCTGGCCCATCCTTGCCGATTCGCTCCTCAACGCGTTCGTCGGTCTCACCGACACCATCCTCGCCGCCGCGATTGACGACGGCGGCGCCGCCACCGACGCTGTGGGCGGCGCGGTCACCATCCTCTGGTTCGTCCAGCTCGTCGTGCAGGCAATCGGCGTGGGCGCCACGGCCCTTATCGCGCGGGCAGTGGGGGGGCACAGGCTCGGCATCGCCAACGCCGCCCTCGCGCAGACCATCCTCCTCGCGGCGGGCGCGGGGCTCGTGGTCGGCCTCGCCATGGCCGCCATCGCCGTGCCCGCCGCGTCGATCATGAACCTCAGCCCCGACGCCGCGGCCGGGTTCATCGACTACCTCCGAATCAACGCCATCGGCGTCCCCTTCGGCTCCGTGCTCTTCGCCGGTATCGCCTGCGCCCGCGGCGCCGGCGACTCCTTCCGCCCGCTCGTTGTCATGCTGCTGGTGAACTTCGTGAACTGCCTTGTGAGCTGGCTGCTCTCGGGCGTTGAGCTCAAGTCTGCCGCGGTGGTGAACGGCGAAGCCGTCACCCGCTGGGTTCTGCACAACCTCTCGCCGCTGCACTTGGGCGTCTCGGGCATCGCCTGGGGCACGTGCATCTCTTACATCCTGGGCTGCGTCATGATGACCGCTCTGCTCGCCCGCGGCTTCAGCGGCATCAGGCTCCGGCGCGCCCGCCTCCGCCCGCACTGGCACACGCTCCGCCGCCTCGTCCGCGTTGGCATCCCCAACTTCCTCGAGACGCTCGGCATGTGGGCCGGCAACATGCTCATCATCCTGATGGTCGGCCGCATGGCCGCGGACGAGGGGCACGCCGGCTTCCTCGGCTCACACCTGCTCGCCGTGCGTATCGAGGCCTTCAGCTACCTGCCCGGCTTCGCTTTCGCCTCCGCCGCGGCCACGCTTGTGGGCCAATACCTCGGCGCCGGCAGCACTGAGCTCGCCCGGCGCGCCGTGAACGTCTGCTGCGTGTGCGCCAGCGTCTTCATGGGCCTCATGGGACTGCTGTTCATCGCGTGGCCGACGTCCATCGTCGGCCTGATGACTGCCCAGGACATCCACCTCGAGCTCACGCCTCCCCTGCTATGGATCACCGGGATCGTGCAGGTGCCCTTCGCGATCTCGATTGTCTACCGCACCGCCCTCCGCGGCGCAGGCGACGTACGGGCCGCGATGTGGCTCACGTGGATCACCACCTACGCCCTGCGCCTGCCCATGGCATACCTCTTCAGCGGCGTCAGTATCGGCCTGTTCGGGCGCGTAATCGCGAACCCTTCGCCGTGGGAGCTGGGCCTGTTCGGCGTGTGGATCGGCCTTTGCGCCGAGATCGTGATCCGGGCCGTGCTGTTCCTGATCCGCTGGCGTCAGGGCCGCTGGGCCCACGTGCGGGTTTGATGCGCGAAGCAAACACGGTGGCGGGGAAGTCGGTCGCGGGGAAAGCCCAGGGATCATGATCCCTGGGCTTTGCACCTCATGACGCCTGCTTCTTCCCCTCGTTCTCATCCACCGCCTTGTAGTCGTACCGCGCCCGCAGCGCCTCGAACGAGAACGGGTCGTTCTCGTTGTGCTCGCGCAGCTCCTGCATCGCGAACTGGTCCACCATGCCGCGGCTCACGGTCCGCATCAGCTCCTGCGTCGCCGGCCGGTGACCCAGGATCTGCACCACCGCCACCGACAGCTTCGAGGGAACCGCCACTGCCACGGTCCGCTCCGGCAGGTTCTCCGGCGTCGCCACCATCTTGACGCCCAGCTGCTGCGCCTTCGCCACAACCGCGTCGCGCACCTCTTTCGCGTTCAGTTCGCCGGTGGCCGAGTCGCGCGTCACCGTCGCGTAGCGGAAGACCGGCAGCGGCTTGGGCGTGGGGTCCGTCGCGCCCAGCGGCGCGGGCGTCGGGTACTGGGCCGCGACCGCGTCCAGCCCGCTGCTGATCGCCTGGCTCTTGAGGTCGTCCAGCTGCCGCACGAGCTGGTCGTACGCGGCCTTCAGCTTCAGGTCTCGCACCACGTCCCCGCGGACCTCCTCGAGTGAGTCCGCCGGGGACTCCGCACGCCAGTCCAGCACGTTCACGTAGTAGCGGTTGCCGCTCGCCATGTCCGCGAGCGGGGTCTCGAACGGCACCTTCGCCTGGAAGGGCACGCCGCTCTGCGCGTTCAGCTCGCTCATCGAGTCCGCCAGCCGACGCAGGTCGCCGCTGCTGGTGCCGGTGCGAAAGTACGCCGTGCCGATGCCCGGCTCGCGCATCAGCTCCCGCACCTTCGTCCACGCCTCGTTCCGCACCACCACCTCGGGCGTGTACTCGTAGCCCTGCGCCTTGAACCCCTCGCGCAGCGCCTCCGCCAGCCCCGAGAGCCTCAGCCCGCGCTGGTCCCAGTCCGTGGGCAGCTTCCGCTTGCCACCCTCCACCGGGAGCGTCCGCAGCTCTGTTTTCAGGCGTGCCGCGGCGATCCGCTCGGCGTCCGCAATCAGCTGGTCCACCATCGTGTTGACGATGTCCGCTTCCACCCGCGGGGTTTCCGTCGCCTCGTCCCCCGTGTACTTCGCGCGGTTTTTCTGGTACTCCTTGCTCACTCGCACCGGGTCGGGCTTCACCAGCGCCTTCAGCTTGTTCCGGTCAATCACCAGGTATTCGAACCGCACCCGCGCCGGCTGCACGTACCCGAAGCCGAACTCCCCGGTGCCGGGCTTCACGTCCTTGTACTGCGCGAACTGCGCCTGCACCTGCTCCTCTGTGGGCTCGGGCATTGTGGCCGAGATCTTCTCCGCGGGGATCACCAGGCCGTCGGCAACCACCGCGTCGTACTGCTTCTGCACCTCGGCGATGCTGCGCTTCTCGGAGACGCGCACCGCGCCCTGGAACTGCCCGCGCAGCCGGATCACGCCGTGCAGCTTCGCCACAGCGCGGTCGAACTCCTCCTCGCTCATCCGCAGCTGCCCGGCGATGCGGGGCTTGATCTGCTGCTCGAGGTTGGTGGCCGCGTTGTCGATCGCCTTGTTGAACTCACCCTGCGAGTTGATCCGCAGCATGCCCATCTGCATCGCGCGGTTCAGCTGCACCTGCGCGATCTGCTCGAACAGGCTCATCCGCGAGTCGATGCCGGTGGCCCCCACCAGCCCCGCCCGCTTGGCCTCCTCAGTGAGCAGCATCCAGTGCTCGCCGTTCTCGATCTGCAGCCTCTCGACCACCTCGGCCGAGAGTTGCTTCATCGCCTGGTACTCGCTGTTGTACTTGCCCATCTCCCCGGCCTTCACCTCACGACCCGCGACGGTCGCGACCACCGCCTTCGTGGGGTCAGGCTGGAAGATCGACTGCGGACCGCTGAGCAGGAACATCACCATCAACCCCGCGCCAAATACGGCCAGCAGGATCTTCCGGTTCTTGCGCATCAACTTGATCATGCTTTGCTCACTGCTCCAGGGCCTGCATCAGGCCCATTAGACCTCGAAGACCTATCCGACCTAGTCCCCCCGCAAACACAAACGGCCGACCGGCATCGCCGGTCGGCCGTGGAGTTCCTAAGGAAGGCCCACCGGGCCTCAATCTTAGCGGTAGAACTCGATGATGAGGTTGGTGTTGACGTCGAAGGGGATCTGATCGCTGGTGGGCACCGCCACCATGCGCAGGGTGCTCTCGGCGGGGTTCAGCTCCATCCAGCCCGGGACCTCGTAGCCGGCCAGCGACTCCATCGCCTCCTTGGCCAGCTTCTGCGCCTTGGGCTTGAGGGTGATCACGTCGCCCACGCTGACGTGGAAGCTCGGACGGTCGGTCTTGCGGCCGTTCACGATGACATGCCCGTGGGCCACCATCTGGCGGGCGCCCCAGATCGTCCGGGCCAGGCCCGCACGACGGATCACGTTGTCCAGGCGCGTCTCCAGCGCCGCGAGCAGCACGTCACCCGTGTTGCCCGGCTGCTTGGCCGCCGCGGCCAGGTACAGGCGGAACTGCTTCTCCAGCACCCCGTAGTAGTACTTGAGCTTCTGCTTCTCGTTCTGGCGGATGCCGTAGTCGCGCATGCGGCGACCGCGGTACCCGTGCATGCCCGGGTAGGTCAGGGCGCGCTTCGAGGTGTGCTTGGGGGTGTCGGAAATCGGCACGCCGACACGACGCGAGAGCTTCAGCTTGGGACCGGTATAACGAGCCATCTGATTCCTTCCGTCTCCTGGCTTTGGTGGCACCGGTCTCCTGACCGGTGTTCCGAAACCTGGGTGGTCGCAAAGGCGACCGATCTGCGCCGGTAAACCGAGTCTTCGGGCCGGCTAAGGTGAGATCCGGGCACTTCCCCACGGCACTCCCGAGGGGGTCCAGATTGAAGGCGCACCCCACCTCCCGGTCAACGCCCTGCCTTTGAACCCGCGTAGCGGGTGCATGGCAGTAGCCCAGGGTGCAGCGAGTCCGCGAGCGTAACCCTGGGTAGCCGTACCGTGCGGGCGTTCTGAACCCCGAAGGGGTGGACCTTCTCGCACCAATCTGTGCTCTCCCCGCCTCCACTTTGTCCCCCTCCCCGAAAACAGGTACCTTCCCCCCAGCAGAGTCACCCACGCCCGCACCTACGCTTCACGCGGAATGCCCCCGATGCCCAAACGCATCCCGCTCACCGTCCTTTCCTCCCAGGCCACCCCCTACCAGCACTACGAGAAGAAGGAGAAGTGCGGCGTCTTCGGCGTCTGGGGTCACCCCCAGTCCGCCCGGCTCTCCTACCTCGGCCTCTACGCCCAGCAGCACCGCGGGCAGGAGTCCGCCGGCATCGCCGTTTCCGACGGGGAGGTCCTCTCCGCCCACACCGGTATGGGTCTGGTCCCCGAGATCTTCGAGACCAAGGAGCTGGAAGAGCTCGACCACATCGGCGGGAAAGGGGCCATCGCCCACAACCGCTACTCCACCGCCGGCGGCTCGCTTGCCTGCAACGCCCAGCCGCTGCTGGAGAGCTACGTCGGAGGTCAGGTCGCGGTCGCTCACAACGGCAACCTCATCAACAACCTCGTCCTCCGCCACGCCTTCGAGCAGGCGGGCCACCTCTTCCACACCACGAGCGACACCGAGGTCATCATCCACCTGCTCGCTTCGCCCGAGCAGCAGCGCGCCGTCGATCCACTCGCCGCCACGCTCCGCCACCTCCAGGGCGCCTTCTCGCTCTTGTTCCTCTTCCCCGACCGAATCGAGGCGGCGCGTGACCCCTGGGGCTGGCGCCCCTTGAGCCTGGGCCAGCTGTCCACCGGCCAGTATGTTGTCGCCAGCGAGACCGTCGCGCTCGACGTCGTCGGCGCCAAGGTCATCCGCGAGATCGAGCCCGGCGAGATCGTCACGATCAACGATGACGGCATCAAGAGCCGCCACTTCGCCGAGCCCGCCGAGCGCACCGCCCACTGCGTCTTCGAGCACGTCTACTTCGCCAACCCCGCGAGCAACGTCTTCGGCCAGAACGTGCAGATCGCCCGCGAGACCATGGGCGAGCGCCTCGCCGCCGAGTCGCCGGTCGCCGCCGACTACATCGTCCCCATGCCCGACTCCGGTCGTTCCGCGGCCCTCGGTTTCGCCCGTGCCTCGGGGATTCCCTACCGCGAGGCGATCGTCCCCAACCGCTACGTGGGCCGCACCTTCATCAAGCCCAGCCAGGACCAGCGCGCCGCGGCCGTGCGCCTCAAGCTCAACGTCATCGACGAGCTCGTCCGCGGCAAGCGCCTCGTCATCGTGGACGACTCCATCGTCCGCGGCACCACGACCAAGGCGAAGATGGACCAGCTCCGCGCCTGCGGGGCGAAGGAAATCCACCTCCGCATCAGCTGCCCGCCCATCCGCCACCCATGCTTCTTCGGCGTCGACTTCGCCGAGCGCAGCCAGCTGGTCGCTACGGGCAAGACGATCGAGGACATCCGCGCCTACCTCGGCGTGGACTCCCTGCACTACCTGAGCCTCGAGGGCCTGCTCTCGGTGATGAACCGCCCGGGCGAGAAGTACTGCACTGCCTGTTATAGCGGCGACTACCGCCTCGACCCCGAGCACCCCATCACCGACGAGGTCGTCGAGCCCGAACAGATGAAGATGTTCGGCTGAACCGGGTGCCGGCCGGCTCTTGCGTCAGCTCGCGCTGACCTCCGCCGTGAGCCCCTCGATCACCTGCCGCAGCGTGCTGAAGTTGCGGGCGCCGTCGCAGCACTGCACCCGCTCGCGCCGGTACGCCACGCCATCGTCGGTGATCAGCAGCACGCGCCGCATCGGGTGCCCCTCGATGAACTGGTGCACCTGATCCGCCGAAGCCGACTCAGGCTCTGTCACCCACAGCATGGCATCGTCCCCTGGTGTGCCCGTGCCGGCGCGCACGCTCCACCCCGACGTGTTCAGCAGCGCCCGCACGGCCGCGGCCCGCCGCCGATCCTTGATCGTCAGGTCCGCCTTGATCGCCCGCAGCGGCTCCATTTCCAGCGGCTGCACCGCCGCGGGGAGCAGCAGGCGGAACATCGTCCCGCGCCCCGGCGCGGTCTGCAACTCCACACGCCCGCCCGCGCCCGTCACGATGCCGTTGACCAGGGCCAGGCCCATGCCCGTGCCGCCGTCGCCCGTCAGGGCCCCGCGCACCTTGGTGGTGAAGAACGGCTCCATGCAGCGCCGGCGCGTGGCCTCGTCCATCCCCGGCCCGTTGTCCGAGACGGTGATCTCCACCCAGCCCGCGCTCGACGTCTTTGCGCGTACTCGAACCTCGCCGCCGCGTTCCTCACCCCGCTGTTGCAGGATCGCGTCCCGCGCGTTCTGCACCAGGTTGAACACCGCCTGAGTGAGCCGGTGGTCCGCGATCGCGGCCGCGGGCGTGCCGTTCTCCACCTCGCAGGAGAACTCGATGGTCCGTCCCGCGATGGACGCGAGCACCCGGTGCGCGCTCTGGCACCACTCCTCGAGGTCGGTCACGCCCTCGCCCGAGGACTGCTCGGGGTCGCGGGCCAGCATCTGCATGCCCCGCGAGAGGCTGGAGAGGTACAGCGCCATGGCCTCCACCGCCGCGACGTTGTCCGCGATGGACCGGTCACGCTTGGCAGCCTCGGAGAGCTCCTGCAGGTGCACCCGCAGCGGCAGCAGCGCGTTGTGCAGGTCGTGCCCCAGCCCCGCCGTGAGCGTCCCCAGGCTGGCCAGCCGCTCGCTGTCCCGCAGCCGCTTGGACGACTCCTGCAGCTGCCGCGACCGCTCCTCCACCATGGCCTCCAGGTGCAAGCGGTGACGCTCCAGCTCCTGCTCGGCGCGGCGGCGCTCCGTCATGTCCACGCACACGGCCACGATGTGGTCGACCTTGCCATCCGGCCCGCGCCGGCCGAACACGCTGTTGTGCACCCACACCTCGCGCCCGTCCTTGCGGATGTAGCGCTTCTCGATCTCGAATGCGCGCCCGGTCGCCGCGAGCGCATCGAACTTCTCCATGTTCCGGGCAAGGTCCTCGGGGTGAGTGAGGTCCTGCATCGTCTTCTGCAGCAGTTCCTGCCGCGAGTAGCCCACGATCGCCGCGTAGCGGTCGTTCACCATCGTGAACCGCCCGCTGACCTCCACCTCGGCAACGCCCGCCACGGACTGGTCGAGCATCCCGCGGAACCGCTCCTCGCTCTGCCGCCGCGCTTCCTCACCCTCCTTGCGCGCCGTGATGTCCCGGCTCGCCCCCACCAGCCGCACCGGCTTCCGCTCGCCCTTCTCCTCCACGAACTCCGTCGACGCCCATGCCACCAGCCAGCGGTAGCTCCCGTCGGGCTTGCGGATGCGGTACTCGATCAGGTACCGCCCGTCCCCCTTGGGGTCGCACGCCTTCTGCACCCGCTCCCACATCAGCGCGATGTCGTCCGGGTGCATGATGCGGCGCATCATCGCCTCATCATGGATAACGGCCGTGCCGCCCGTGTTGTACAGCTCCGCCCCGCGCTCATCCAGCTCCCAGTAGTTGTCCGCGAACCGGTACGTCCATGTCCCCAGCTCGGCCGCGTTAAGGGCCACCTGCAGCTTCTCGCGGTCGCCCTTGTGCTGCTCCTGAGCCTGCTTACGGTCGGTCACGTCGCGCGTCGTCCCCGCGATCAGCTCGACCTCCCCCGTGCCGTCCAGCACCGGTGTGAAGATGTACTCGTACACCCCGTAGATGCCCGTACGAGGCGACTTGAACGGCACCTCGCCCTTGATCGGCGCCCGCGTTTCGATCACCTGCGCGATCTCGCGCATGTGCATGTCGTGGTGCCACTGCTCGTACCCCAGCTCGCGGCACGTCTTGCCAATCACCTTCTCCAGCGGAAGCCCCCACACCGCCAGCAGCCGCGGGTTGGCGTACTGGAACCGCCCCTCCCGGTCGAACACGTACAGGAAGTCCGGCGTGGTCGCGGTGATGGCTTCCAGGAGCCGGCACCGGTGATGCTGGTCCTGCGTCGCATGCGTCTGCACAGTCGTGGTGCTCTGCTCCAAAGCTCTCCCTGAGGCCTGCCGGCCCGGCGGTCCTCGGCCGTGTTCAGCCCCAACCCGGGACCTTCAGCCGTACTCAACAGTACGTTGACGAGCCCTCATTCAGATAGGGGATTTTTCACCAACCTCACCCGGTGGTGAATAGTCCGTGAACTCCCACCGGTGGAACCACGGTGCGCGCGCAACTCCGGCCGCGACCACCATCACACCGCAGCACACCTCACTCCACCGGGTCACCCACGCAGGCGTCTGCTACCCTCCCCACCTATGCCCGAGCGCAAACCATTCGTCGGCGGCAACTGGAAGATGAACACCAACCGCACCACCGGGTCCGACCTCACCCGCGCGGTCGCCGACGGCCTGCTCAACCTCGACGGCGTGGAGGCCGCGGTCTTTCCGCCCTTCCCTTACCTGCTCACCGTCCGCGCCATCCTCCGCGACCGCGGCTCCTCGGTAAAGCTCGGGGCCCAAGACGTCTTTTTCAACGCCGACGGCGCCTTCACCGGCGAGGTCTCCGTCAGCATGGTGAAGGACTGCGGCGTCCAGCTGGTCCTCTGCGGCCACTCCGAGCGCCGGCACGTGATCGGCGAGAAGGACGAGCTGGTCAACAAGAAGCTGCGCGCCGTCCTCGAGAGCGGCCTCACCGGCGTCCTCTGCGTCGGCGAAACCCTCGAGGAGCGTGTCGCCGGCCACCAGGACATCGTCACCGCCCGTCAGGTCCGCACCGGCCTCGCCGAAATCCCCGCGGCCCTCGCCGAGCGCCTTGTCATCGCTTACGAGCCCGTCTGGGCCATTGGCACCGGCAAGACCGCCACGCCCCAGGACGCCCAAGAGGCCCACTCCCAGATCCGCGCCATGCTCCGCCGCATGTACAACCCCGACATCGCCACCCGCACCCGCATCATCTACGGCGGCTCACTCAAGCCCGACATCGCCCCCGACATCTTCGCCCAGCCCGACGTCGATGGCGGTCTCGTCGGCGGCGCCTCCCTCAACGGCGCCGACTTCGTCGCCCTCTGCAAAGCCGCCGCCGCTGCCGGCAAGTCCAAGCCCTGACTGTGCCACGATCATGTCTTCATGATCGTGTCTTCGACCTCCGCCGCCTCCGTCACCCTGAACCTTCCCCACTCCGCCCCAACCTTCACCGCCTCCTCCATCCGCTCCGCAAACGCCTCCTGCGGCATCTCATAACACCCGAACTGCTCCAGGTGCGGATTCAGCAGCTGGCAGTCCAGCATCGTGAACCCCTGCCGCCGCAGGTGCTCCACCAGGTGCACCAGGCACACCTTGCTCGCGTTGCTCCCGCCGCGATCAGGCCGGCAGAACATCGACTCGCCGCAGAACGCCGACCCGACCACCAGCCCGTACAACCCCCCGACCAGCTCCGGCCCGCGCTCCCCCTCCACCCACGCCTCGATGCTGTGCGCGTGCCCCGACCGGTGCAGCAGGTGGAACAGCTCGGCGATGTCGTCGTTGATCCACGTGTCCACGCGAGAAGAAGTGGGGGCCGCGCACGCCCTAATCACCTCCCGGAACGCCGCGTTGCTCGTGATGCGGAACCGCCCCGACCGCACCACGCCGCGCAGCGAGCGGCTCACCCTGAACCGCTCATCCAGCGGGATCACGCCCCGCTGCGCCGGCTGAACCCAGTGCACCACGCCCGTCTCCGGATCGCACATCGGGAACCACCCGCGCGCGTACGACACCAGCGTGTCGCGCACGAGCAGCCGCTCCTCACGTGTCAATCCATCCCGCGCACGCGTTGTCACGCAACACACCCTCAACGCCCCGAACGGGGCGCGGCCCAATGTACACTGACTCCGCCATGTCGGACAGGGCTTATCTCACCATCGTCCGCTACCCCAGCGCTTTCACGAGCGCCGACCGCGCCGCGGCCCTCAGCGAAGCCCTCGGCATCGACGCCTTCCACGCCGCCCAGCGCGCCAGCCATGAGCCCCCGCTGGTGCTTGCCCGGGTGAACGCCGCGGAGGCGCCCCAGATCGTCGCCCGTCTCAAGGCCCGACGCATCTCCGCCTTCGCCCTCACGCAGGCCTACCTCAAGGCCCACCCCAGGCCCTTCCTGGTGAAACGCCTCGTGCCCGCACTCGGCTGCGACGAGCCCATGTACATGGCCGAGCCCTGGCGCGGCGAGCCCACCGGCCTCCGCACCGCCGACCTCTTCCTCATCGTCCGCGCCGCCATCGATAAGGTCCGAACCAGCATCGACATCGAGACCACCGGCGGCCTGCGCTCCGGCTACTCCTACGGCTACGGCGGCCCCGAGCTCCCCGACCCGCCTACGCCCCTCCGCAGCACCGAGCGCAAGACCACCCACATCCTCGACCTCTGGCTCAGGGATGGCTCCCGCCTCCGCTGCAATGCCGACCGCCTCTCCTTCGACGTCCTCGGGCAGGAACGCGGCATGACCGACCTCGAGAACACTGATCGCCTCGCCCTCCGTCTCGCCACCGAAGCCCCCCAAGCCCAGATCGACACCGGCTTCCGCGGCTTCCGGGTCCCCGCCGACCTCCGCCGCGACCTCACCTCCGCTTTCGGCACCCAGACAGAGAGCGACAACGCCGCGGCCTTCGACTTCTACTCCATCTGGACTCACACCATCCACCGCGGCCTCGCACGAGCGACCCCTACCGACCCCGCCTGACGGCCCGCTCCCCAAGACCCTGCTGAAACCGACCCCCTACCCTTCCCAATGACTCCGCCGGTGGCCCGCCCCCCTTGCGCTCCGGAGACGCACGCATGGAACCCAACGTCATCCAGCAGTGCCTCAAGGAAGACACCCTGATCCCGCTGCTCATCTTCAGCGGCGTCATCATCACGGTGTTCCTCAACCTCACCGCCTCCGTGCTCAAGACCTTCGCAAAGGAACGCAGCCGGCGCGAGATCGCCGCGTTCATCGCCGAGGGCACCATGAGCCCCGAGCAGGGCGAGCGCCTCATGAAGGCCGAGAGCAAGAGCTAGCCCACCGAGCCCCGCCCGCTCCCGACGTCGAGACTGAGCCCCGCCCCCTCCCGATGCCTGGACTGAGCCGCTCTGGGCGAAGTCCCGGATTGGCAATCGATAGCAGCCCGCCGAAACGCCCGAGACCACCCCATGCACACCCTCGCCCTCGAACTCTCCGAACGCAGCCTCATACCCCTGCTCATGCTTAGCGCAGGCTTTGTCCTCGCCTTCCTGCACATGGTCTTCACGGCCATCACCAGCATCGTCCGCTCGCGGAACCTCGAAACCTCCCGCCGCGAGATCGCGGCCTACGTCGCCGAAGGCACCATGTCCCCCGACGACGCCGCCAAACTCCTCGAAGCCGGCAACAAGAAAAAAGGCTGGGGCTGCTGCTAGGTCTTACGACGCCGGGACTGAGCCGCTCTGGGCGAAGTCCCGGATCGGTCTACCTTGCACTCACCTTCTCGCGCGATCCTGCTCGCCCTCGACCAGACACATCACCCTCAACACCTCCGCCACCGACCACGCCTGCGCCATGCACCCCTCCGCCCGCCGGTGCCCGGGCTTCTCCTCCGCGTCGTACACCTCCGCCAGCTGCCGGATCGGCCCCACCTGCGCCGTCCGCTCGCAGAACTCCCGCAGCAGCGGCGCGATCACCCCGCGCACGTCATCGCGCGAAGCATGTGAGAACTCAGCCGCCCGCAGCACACCCTCGCAATACGCCCCGATCAGCCACGGCCACACCGTGCCGTTGTGGTACGCCGCGTCCCGCTCCCTGATCGGCCCCTCGAACCGCGGCCGATACCCCGGGTCCGCAGGGTCCAGCGTCCGCAGCCCCATCGGCGTCAGCAGCCGCTCCTTCACCTTCGCCAGCACGGCCCGCTTCTGCTGAGCCGTCAGCACCGAGTACGGCTGCGACACAGCGAACACCTGGTTGGGCCGCACCCGCGCATCGGGCCGCCAGTCATCCCCGTCGGGCGTGAGCACGTCGAACAGGCACGACGCCCCGGCGTTCCAGAACTGCCCGAACGACGCCGCGCACCGCGCCGCGCACTCGCGCAGCTCCTCCGCCTTCGCCCGGTCGGTGATGTCCACCGCGTGGGCAAGCTCCAGCAGCCCCGAGTACCACAGCGCATTGATCTCCACCGCTTTCCCATGCCGCGGCGTAAACACCACGCCGTCACGTCGCGCGTCCATCCACGTCAGCTGCGTCCCCTCGCAGCCCGCGGTGATTAGACCATCACGATCCATGCGGATGTCGAACTCGGTGCCGCGCCTGTACGCATCGACCACGTGCAGGCAGGCGGGCAGCACGCTCTCGAACCCCACGCGGTCCCCGCTCACCCGCAGGTACTCGCACGCCGCGTGCACGTACCACAGCGACGCGTCCACCGTGTTGTACTCGGCGTGCCCCGCGTTATCGAAGCAGTTGGGGATCAGCCCGTTCTTCTGCAGCCCCGCGAACGCCCGCAGCACGCTCAGCGCCTCGTCGTACCGCCCCGTGCACAGCAGCAGCCCCCGCATCGAGATGAACGTGTCCCGCCCCCAGTCGCTGAACCACGGGTACCCCGCGACGATGGACGTCTGGCTCTGGCCTTTGCCTTTGGTGGCACCGGTCTCCCGACCGGTGTCTTCGCCTTTGGTGGCACCGGTCTCCCGACCGGTGTTCTTCGTGCCCTCCCTCCTCACCACAAACTGATCCGCCCCCTCAATCACCACCGCCAGATCGTGCCACCGAGATGTCTTCATCTCGGTGCTCCTCGCGAGCAACTCCGCCGCGCACCCCCGCGGCAAACCCTCCACGCTCACCCGCGCCTTGTGCCCCGCCACCACCTCATCAAACCTTACCTCCGGCACCGCCCCATCCAGCGAGGCCGCGAACACCACCTCCGAATCGGGCTTGTTGCGATGGTCACACTCCAGCACGAACGTCCCCGGCGAGTACAGGTCCTCGACAAAGTCCATCCCGCGCTCGTGCTCGCGCACGTACTCAAAGTTCCGCCACCACTCCGGCTCGCACACAAACGCGGCCTTCTCCTTCCCGTCCCGCGCCATGCTCATCCACAGCTTCTTGCCCAGTTCCTCCGGCCCCGTCACCTCGCACCACCCATCGCCCCCCTCGCACGCGTACCCCGCGCGCTCCCGGAACAGCGCGTGGTAATCACGCAGCCCCACCAGCGGCTTGACCTCCAGCCACGCCCGCCCCCGCAGCCCCGTCACGCGGTACCGCACCAGCGCCGTGTTGCGCTCGCGCACCAGCGTCAGCTCGCGCGTCACCGTCACCTCATCATCCACGAGGTACGCCCACCGCACCCACCCCGCCCCCTGCTCGAACTGCACCAGCCGGTGCATCCCCTTCGGGTGGATCACGCCCCCGCTGAAACGGTAGCTCGACAGCTCAATCCGCTTCCCCCGCACCGCCTCGTCGCCCGCCTCCTCCAGCGCGATCCACTCAATCGCCGAGTGCAGCCCCATCACACGCCCCACCGGCGGCCGCATCGCCCCCACGAGCCAGCCGTGGTACCGCCGGTCCGGCACACCGTTCACCGTCCCCATCGCGAACCCGCCCAGCCCGTTGGTCAGCACCCACTCGCACCGCCCAAGGTCCCCGAGCTTCTCGATGTCCAGCTTGGTCGTCGACGTTGGCAATGGCACCTCCACCGGTGGCACCGGTCTCCCGACCGGTGCTCCTCCGCCGAGTCTACGACCATGCCACACCCCCATTAACCGCCCCCCTTGACCCCACCCCTCCACCCCGCAACCCTATGGAATGGGAACCCTCACCACTCAGGCCTCCTCCGCCCGCCCCTCTGCCCCAACGCCTGCCAGCAAGCCGGTTTCCTTCACCCCCGAATCCAAGATCACCCTGGACGGCATCACCTTCGATGACGTCCTGCTCCTGCCGCGCCGCTCGACGGTCATGCCCGCCGACGCCGACACCTCCACGTTCCTGACCAAGACCATCCGCCTGAACATCCCGCTGCTCTCGGCCCCCATGGACACGGTCACCGAGTCCGCCCTGGCCATCGCACTGGCCCAGGAGGGCGGGCTGGGCATCATCCACAAGAACCTCAGCATCGAGGCCCAGGCCCGCGAGGTGGCCAAGGTCAAGCGGTCCGCAAACGGCATCATCCTCGACCCCCTCACCCTCGGCCCCACCGACACCGTCGCCCGCGCCAAGGAGCTGATGCGCACGCACAACGTCTCCGGCTTCCCCGTCACCGAGGACGGCTCATCCAACCCGCGCGGGAAGGGCAAGGTGCTCGGCATCATCACCCGCCGCGACCTCAAGTTCGTCGACGACACGCAGACCCGCGTGCAGGACGTCATGACCAAGGACGTCATCACCGCCCCCGCCGGCACCACGCTCGAGCAGGCAGAAACAATCGCCAACCGGAACAAGGTCGAGAAGCTCGTCCTCATCGACGACCAAGGCCGCCTCACCGGCTTGATCACCATGCGTGACATCGAGCGTCTCTCGAGGTACCCCAAGGCCTGCACCGACTCCCGCGGCCGCCTCCGCTGCGGCGCCGCCGTGGGCGTTGACCAGTACGACCGCGTCGAGGCCCTCATCGCCGCCGAGGTCGACGTCATCACCGTCGACACCGCCCACGGCCACAGCGAGAACGTCCTCCGCACCGTTCGCCAGCTCCGCCAGATGCAGTCCGTCAAGCAGTCGGGCCTCCAAGTCATCGCGGGCAATATCGCCACCGCCGAGGCGGCGCTCGACCTGGCCGAGGCGGGCGCCGACGCCGTGAAGGTCGGCATCGGCCCCGGCTCCATCTGCACCACCCGCGTTGTCACTGGCGTGGGCGTCCCGCAGATCACCGCCGTCATGCAGGCCGCCGACGCCCTCGCGCGTGCGGGCCTGGACGTCCCCGTCATCGCCGACGGCGGCATCCGCCACAGCGGCGACATCCCCAAGGCCATCGCCGCGGGCGCATCGGTGGTCATGATGGGCTCGCTCTTCGCCGGCCTCGACGAAAGCCCCGGCGAGGTCGTCATCACCCACGGCCGCCGCTACAAGTCCTACCGCGGCATGGGCAGCGAGGGCGCCATGAACGCCGGCAGCGCCGACCGCTACCGCCAGGCCGACAAGGTCGACAGCACCGGCAACGCCAAACAGAAGTTCGTCCCCGAAGGCGTCGAGGGCCTCATCGCCTACCGCGGCCCCCTCGCCGAGTTCGTCTACCAGTTAGTAGGAGGCCTCCGCTCCAGCATGGGCTACTGCGGCTGCCGCACCATCCAGGAGCTCCGCACCGACGCGAGGTTCTGCCGCGTCTCCGGCGCCACCGTCATCGAGAACCATCCCCACGACATCATGATCACGAAGGAAAGCCCCAACTACATGGCGAGCAAGGGGGGGTAAGGCGAGGCGGGCTGTGCAATGACCAGACCTCGGAAGACGATGCTGGTCATTCTCGGAGCGGCCGCCCTGCTGGTCGGCTTGCTGCTTGCTTCGCTGGGAACGCTGCGGCAGCGCGCGGTCTTGAGCATCACGAGAAGGATGCCCACGGCGACCGAGCTCGGCATCACCGGTCCGCAACGAGTCCACATGTACGATCAGCGTTACGCGTTCACGACCGATCGATTCCGCTCCGTTGAAATCCCAACACACGACGGAGGGATCCTGAGGCTCCCGGTTGAGTACCTGACCGGCACGATCGACGGGGACCGTGTCGATTCGCTGTACTTCAGGCTGCCGCAGGGCAACAAGGATGAAGTTGCCGCCAAGTGTCGCGAAGTGGGCGTGGCCATCGGCCTCAGCCCCGCGGCCGTTGATCAGCGGATCGCGGAATGGCTGCAAGATGCGGGCTCGAACTTCGGCTCTTCGGGGATCGGCCTTTCGCCGGGTGCGCCGCGGTTCACCCTTCAAATCGCGACCGGCCTAGAGGGCTGGCAGGTCGCGCTCGCGACGAGCCTCGAAGAAGAGTGACGCCGCTCGCGCGCACCGGGCTGCGCCTCTCACGGAGCGGGCCGCAGTTCCGCGCGTGCAAAAGGGGCTGCCGCCCCTCTTGCGACTCCCTGCTTAAGGCAAGCCGTCCGCGCGCTCGGCAGGCGCGGCATCACACAGAGTGGCCAGGGAGAGCCCGAGAGGGCCGGCCTTGAGGCCCTCTCGGTTGCGCGACACCCGCGCGCACTGACGCTCGGGCGTGCCCTGCGCTTCAGCAGTTCCGCGGGTGCAAAAGGGGCTGCCGCCCCTCTTGCGACTCCCTGCTCAAGACAAGCCGCCCGCGCAATCGACACGCGCCCCATCACGCAGAGGGGCCAGGGAGAGCCCGAGAGGGCCGGCCTTGAGGCCCTCTCGGTTGCGCGACACCCGCGCGCACTGACGTTCGGGCACGCTGCGCAGCCGTCGCTCGCGAAGGCAGCACGGTCACCGCGCCGCGCGCTTGGCCCTGACCGCTGCGATCCCGAAACAGAGCAGTCAGCCCGCGGCACAGACCAGTCATTCCGCCAGACTGACCGCTCAATCACAGCCGCGGACCGCGCCGTGCCACGAATCTGCACGTCCGGCCAATCACCGCAACCCTGCAAACCGCAGCCGGCCTCCGCGCCGGCGCAGCCGAAAGAACTCGCGGCCCGGCTCATCAGCGGTGACGGGGCCCTGGAGATCTCATGGAAGGCGCGGAATCCTCGGGGCACGCAGGGCACGACCTACATCGTGCGCCGCCGCCTCGCGGGCGAGCGCGAGTTCTCGTTCCTGGGAGTCACCGGCGCCAAGCGATTCACCGACAACACCGTGCCCGCGGGCGTCACGGGCGTTGAGTACACCGTGCAGGGCCAGCGCGCCGACGTGAGCGGGCCCTGGTCGCCGATCCTCAGCGTGGCCCTGGGCAGCGCGCGGGCCGCACCCGGTGTCCCGGCCGCGCAGAATGGGCCGCCCCTCCTGGCGCGAATCCCTGCCTAAGCGGGCAATCCGCACCATTGGCAACCGCCGCATCCGCCAGCCCGCGGTCCCCGTCATTCTCAGAGTTCACCCGCGTCCCGGAGCACGCTCTCGCGCAGTGCAGCGGACACACGGAACTCAATCTCGCGCTCAAGCCGCTCGATCAGCGGAGACGCGGCGGCAATGAGGCGTTCACGCTTTGCCCGCACGAGCATCCCCAGAACACCGGTTGGTGAAAGGCCCAGGCGACGCGCCACCGCTCGCCCGTCCACCTCGTCCATCAGGATCGTCGTCACGTTCAACTCAAGGGCCAGCGCGATCGCCTCGGCCTCGCCCTTGTCCACCTGCTGGAGCAGCGTTTGGACCCGCCCGAGGTCCGAAGGGGCGGCGACCCTGATGAACGGATGATGGGCGAACGGGAACGGCCCCGCGGCCGCGATCGGCACGGTCAGTTCTGCCGCGTCTGCGGTCGGAACTACGACCTGCCCGTACCAGAGAGGAAGCAGGTGAGTCAGCCCGAGCACCTGCAGCCCACGCAACGGCGACGTGTCGCTGACGACAAGCATGCCTCAGCCGGCCTTCCGATCGCCCGCACGCCCCATCTCGCGCTCGTACTCCTCCAGGCTCGTGTGGTACACCGCCAGCTTGCGCTTCCGCAACTCTTCCTCGAACTCGATCCGCTTCAGCCCGCACATCCGCGCGGCCAGCCCCTTCCCGAGCTTCTCCGCATCAAACAGCCTGCACGCCAGCTCGATCAGCACCTCGCGCTCCGTCAGCCCCGCCCGCTGCAGGATGTCGTCAGGGATGTTGATGGTCATGGCACGCCATCATATCCGACTCTCTTTCCCACCCCATTCCGTGCAGCCTCCGTGCTCTCCGTGCCTCCGTGTTTGGTATTCCCCCTATTCTGTGGCCATGTTCGGCTCCCACCTCTCCATCGCCGGCACCATGGTCAACGCCCTGCTCCGCGCCGAGGCCCTTCGCTTCGACACCGTGCAGGTCTTCACCAAGAACCAGCGGCAGTGGAAGGTGCACCCGCTCGACCCCGGCATGCAGCGCGACTGGCTGGCGCACATGAAGCGGCTGAAGTGGGAAGGAAGGGTCGTCTCCCACGCCAGCTACCTCATCAACCTCGCCAGCCCGGGCGACGAAATCTGGCGCAAGTCGATCGACCTCATGACCGTCGAGCTCGAGCGGGCCGAGGTCCTGGGCATCCCCTTCGTCGTGCACCACCCCGGCGCCTACACCAGCACCACGCTCGAGCAGGGCCTGCACCGCATCGCCACCGCGTACAAAGAACTCTTCCAGCGCACCAAGGGGCTCAAGACCATCGCCTGCCTCGAGGGCACCACCGGCAGCGGCACCAACATCGGCGGCCGGTTCGAGCACCTCGCCGCCCTCCGGCAGCTCATCATCGACATGACCGGCGAGCCCCAGCGTGTCGGCTTCTGCCTCGACACCTGCCACCTCCACGCCGCGGGCTACGACATGAGCACCGCCGCCGCCGCCACGCAGTCGCTCAAGCTGTTCGACCAGATGTGCGGGATAGAAAACCTCCACGTCATGCACCTCAACGACAGCAAGGGCGCACTCGGCTCCAAGCTCGACCGCCACCAGCACATCGGCGAGGGTGCAGTGGGAGGCTTGGCCCTCAAGCCCACGCTCGAAACCCTCTCCTCCTCCGGCTTCCCCGCCGTCATCAACCACCCGCGCATCAGCAAACTCCCCAAGATCCTCGAGACCCCCAAGGAGGACGAGTGCCCGCCGGGACCCCCCGAGCCCGGCAGCCCCAAGCAGCTCGACTCCATCAACCTCGAGCGCCTCCGCGCCATCTTCACCGCCGGCGGCAAGCCGGGCCCCTTCCCGCCCGAGTCCACCGCCCCCGCCAAGCCCACCGCAAAGCCGGTCAAGAAGCCCGCCGCCGCGCCCGCCAAGCCCGCCGCCACCGCTCCCCCAGCCACAAAGCCAACCGCCGCAAAGCCTTCCGCCGCCCCCGCCCCCTCGAGCTCAGCCGCGCGCAAGAAGATCACCAAGCGCACCTCCACCAAGCAGCCTCCCCCCAAGCGCCCCGCGAAACCCCCAATCTGACCCCAAACCGGCCCCAACGCCGATCTAGACTCCCTCACCAGCACCCCCAGCACCCCAATGCGCTGGCACACTTCATGCGCCGCACCAGCTCATCCCCCGCGGCGTACTGAACACCTCCCGCTCCCCGCGCCGATGAGGACCGCGATGCACAACGCCCCCGCCCCCGCCCGCTCACACTCCCCCTCCGCGAGCTCTGCGCCTCTGCGTGAGCGCCTTCTTCCTGCATTGCTCTGCTGCCTCTTCCTCTCTCTCCCCCTCCTCACCGCCTGCCAGTCCCTCGACAACCGTTTCGGCTCCCGCCGCAACCCCACGCCCCCCGACCCCCGCGCCGCCCGCAACAACGGCCGCGCCCCCGCCGTCAACATCAACCGCGTCGAGACTGCCAACGCCGCCGTCGTGTCCGCCCAGGCCGCCGAGGCCGCGGGCGACTACGAGAAGGCCCTCGCCGACTTCGAGCGCGCCATCGCCCACAACCCGCGCATGACCGTCGCCTACCTCGGCGCCGGCGACATCCACCTCGAGCAGGGCAACTTCGCCGCCGCCGAGAAGCACTTCGCCAAGGCCGCCGACCTCGAGCCCCGCAACTTCGACGCCCAGTACCGCCACGGCCTCTCCCTCCAGCTCCTCTCCCGCCTCGAGGACGCCGTGCGTGCCTACCTCCGCGCCCTCAACATCAAGGGCGACGACTTCAACGCCAACCTCAACCTCGGCACCGCCTACCTCCAGCTCAATGAGGCCAGCCAGGCCCTGCCCTACGCCGAGCGCGCCGTCCGCATCGACGGCAAGAACGCCGCCGCCCGCTCCAACCTCGGCGCCATCTACGCCACCCTGGGCCGCCACGATGACGCCATCGTCGAGTTCCAGCAGGCCGCGGAGCTCACGCAGCTCACCGGCCCGCTGCTGCTCAACCTCGCCAACAGCCTCAGCAAAGTGGGCCGCCACGAGGAGGCGGTGAACACCCTCGAGCAGCTCGCCCGCACCGAGCCCACCGCCCCCTGCTACGAGCGCCTCGGCGTCGGCTACTTCAACCTCCGCCGCTACGACACCGCCCTGAGCAGCTTCCGCAAGTCCCTCGAGATCGACCCCAACTACTACCCCGCCCTCAACGGCGTCGGCGTGTGCCTCCTCAACCAGTGGATGTTCAGCGGCCAGGCCGACCGCACCGCCCACGACGACGGCCTCAAAGCCCTCCGCCGCTCCCTCCAGATCGAACGCGACCAACCCGCGATCCTCGAGCTGGTCTCGCGCTACAAGTGATGCGATGTTGCGTCGTGCTTCAACGTGCCACCGAGATGTCCTCATCTCGGTGGCCTTGGTTTTGACTCACATTCGCACTTCGCTGGTACTGACTCGCCTGCTGCCATTGCACTCCGGCGGAGTGCGTGATCGTTGCCAGGGGTGGCCGTCCTCGGACACCCCTGGTTGCGGCCCACCCCACCCGCCGCCCCAGCGGGGCGGGTGAACTTCATGCCTGACGGGGCGCATCTCGCTCTCGCAGCACTCCTGCATTCCGCCCCGCAGGGGCATCAGTAAGTAGCCATGGGCAGAATGAGGCGCGTCGCCTTACGCCGCCGCGGATGCAGTCGCGCGATTCCGCACGCCGGAGGGCTGCAGGACCCCTGCGCACAACCCGGGCCCTCGACAACTAAACTCCCCAGATGCCGCAACCGCGCGCCCGCGAACTCACCGACCTGCCTCCTCCCGATTCCAACGATTCCGAAGGCGCCCTCGTTACCCACCGGCGACGCGCCGTGCTGATCTACGAGGTCGCATCATCAACTCAACTCGCGGCCGTTCTCTTCACCGACTGTCTTCACGCCTCCGCCGGCGGCCCCAACGACGAGGCCTTCCACAACCACCCGCTGAACGCGAGCACCGGCCCTTACTCGATCTGGGAGGTTGAGGGTTCCGACTGGCTCCTTGAGCAAGCCGCGATAAGCGACCGCGACGCCAACCCCGAACGCCTCTCCAGAGGGCGCCGCCACTACGTGTGCTCCTTTAAGGAAAACACCGTCGACCTGCTCGCGGCCCAGTACCGCCTCATCGGCCAGTTCCGCGACCGGAAAGCCGCTTGGAACGCCGCTTCTGAAGCGCTCCAAATCACCTGACGCCCACCCCCACAACAACCCCCTCCACACCCCCAAAAACCGCGAATTCCACCCCCCGCGCGCCTACCATTCCAAGCTCAAAAACCCGGCCCGCTCCGCCCCTCCAGGCCCAGCGCTCCGGCCCCCCTCCAGAGCCCTCCAACAGGGCTCCCAACCCAGGTCAAACGAGGGTCTCTCATGCCCGAGTCCCCCGCCCGCCGCTCGCCCGTGGAGGTCGCCATCAGCACGCCCGAATCGCACCAGCAGCCCACCGCCGCCGTCACCAGCGGCGTCGATTCCCCAACCGAAGTCAAGAACGGCCAGTACGGCGCCGAGCAGATCCAGGTCCTCGAAGGCCTCGACGCTGTCCGCAAGCGCCCCGGCATGTACATCGGCGGCACCGGCCTCAACGCCCTCCACCACCTCGTCTACGAAGTCGTCGACAACTCCATCGACGAGGCCATGGCCGGCTTTGCCACGCTCGTGCAGGTCACCATCCAGCCCGACGGCTCCTGCCAGGTCATCGACGACGGCCGCGGCATCCCCACTGATCCCATCAAGCACGAGGACAAAGCCCTCAACGGCAAGCCCGCGGTCGAAGTCGTGCTGACCAAGCTCCACGCCGGCGGCAAGTTCCAGCAGGAGGGCTCCGCCTACAAGGTCTCCGGCGGCCTCCACGGCGTCGGCGTCTCCTGCGTCAACGCGCTCTCCGAGTACCTCGACTGCGAAGTCTTCCGCGACGGCAAGATCTACACCATCGGCTTCGAGCGCGGCCGCGTCTGCCACGCCCTCAAGGAAGTCGGCGCCATCCCCGCCAACGCCACCCGCACCCGCGGCACCACCGTCACCTTCCGCCCCGACCCCGAGATCTTCCCCGACACCACCTTCGACTACAACGTCCTCGCCGCCCGCCTCCGCGAGCTCGCCTTCCTCAACCCCGGCGTCACCCTCCGCCTCACCGACGAGCGCGTCGGCGCCGATGGCAAGATTCACAGCGAGACCTTCAAGGCCACCAACGGCCTGGTCGAGTACGTGCAGTACCTCATGACCGGCAAGAGCCCGGTCTCCGCCCCTGTCTACGTCAAGCGCGAGGACGCCGAGAAGTCACTCGTTGCCGAGGTCGCGCTCCAGTACCACGACGGCTACAACGAGTCGCTCCTCTCCTTCGCCAACAACATCAACAACGTCGACGGCGGCACCCACGCCCAGGGCTTCAAGGTCGCCCTCACCCGAACGCTCAACGGTTACGCGAAGAAGGCCGGCATCATCAAGGACAAGGACCCCGTCCCCACCGGCGAGGACCTGCGCGAGGGCCTCATCGCCATCATCTCCGTCAAGCTCCCCGACCCCACCTTCAACAACCAGCCCAAGGAGAAGCTCCTCAACCCCGAGATCGAGAGCTTCGTCGCCCAGGCAGTGGGGGAGGGGTTCGACCGCTGGCTCGAGGAGCACCCCGTCGAGGCCAAGCGCCTCTGCCTCAAGGGCATCGTCGCCGCCCAGGCCCGCGAGGCCGCCCGCAAGGCCCGCGAGCTCACGCGCCGCAAGTCCGCCCTCGACAGCGGCTCCATGCCGCACAAGCTCCGCGACTGCAAGACCCGCGACGTCGAGCGCTCCGAGCTCTTCATCGTCGAGGGTGACTCGGCCGGTGGCTCCGCCACCCAGGGCCGCAACGTCGAGACCCAGGCCATCCTCCCCTTGAAGGGCAAGATCCTCAACGTCGAGAAGGCCCGCATCGACCGCATGCTCGCCTTCGAGGAGATCCGCACCCTCATCGCCGCCCTCCGCGTTGGCATCGGCTCGGAGATGGACCTCAGCAAGCTCCGCTACGGCAAGATCATCATCATGACCGACGCCGACGTGGACGGCTCCCACATCCGCACCCTGCTCCTCACCTTCTTCTTCCGCCAGATGCCCGAGCTCATCCGCCGCGGCCACATCTACATCGCCCAGCCGCCCCTCTATCAAATGGCCAAGGGCCCCGGCCGCTCCAAGAAAGTCTCCTACGTCGTCACCAACAAGATGCTCGACGACGCCCTCATGGACCTGGGCCTCGACGGCTCCGCGCTCATCGTCCGCGACATCAACGTCGAGAACGAGGCCCGCTTCCAGGCCAGGGAGGTCTCCCGCCTCGAGGGCCAGAAGCTCCGCCGCGCCCTCCACCTCCTCCGCCGCATGCTCGAGATCGTCGAGATCGCCGAGCGCCGCGGCGTCCTCTTCAAGGACCTCCTCGCCCACCGCACCGGCGACCCCACCGGCAAGCACCGCCTCCCGACGCACCGCATCACCTGGCGCGGCGGCGAGGCCTTCGCCTGGTCCGAGCAGGACGCCCTCGCCCTCGTCGACAAGCACAAGCTCCGCCTCGCGGACCGCAGCGACGAGCACGTCAACGGCGATGCCGCCGAGTCGCAGGAGAGCGCCGCCACCCGCGCCGCCGTGCGCGAGCTCCACGAGAACCGCGAGCTCGAGCGCCTCTTCGCCGAGCTCACCGAGCTCGGCCTGCCCGTCACCCCCGAAACCTTCGCCGGCGTTCAAGGCGAGGCCGTCACCGGCGAACGCCTCCCCGCCCGCTTCGCGTGGATCACCACCAACCGTGCCACCGAGGTCGGCTCGGAGACCTCGGTGGCGGACATCGGCCAGCGTGACGTCCACGACGACAACGACAACACCGACGACCAACCCAAGTCCGGCGACGCCATCTCGCAACCCACCAGGCGCACCGACCAACCCGTCGAAGCCCCCAACCTCCCCGCCATCCTCGACGGCCTCCGCGAGATCGGCCGCCGCGGCCTCGACATCAAGCGCTTCAAGGGTCTGGGCGAAATGGACGCCGAGCAGCTCTGGGAAACCACCATGGACCCCAGCAAGCGCGTCCTCATGAAGGTCACGTGGGATGTCGCCAGCAACGCCGACGGCCTCTTCAGCATCCTCATGGGCGAGGAGGTCGAGCCCCGCCGCCGCTTCATCGAGGACCACGCCCTCGAGGTCAAGAACCTCGACGTCTGATCACCTCGCCGCCCCGATCCGATCAGCACATCCCGGGCGGGCCGATAACATCGGCCCGGAAGAGCCGCTACGGCTTCACACCCCCCGCACCTATTTCGATAAAGCCGCTTGCTTCAAACATCTACGCGCCCCCGGCCGATGTGTGTGTACCTACACGCTCGCGGGAGGTTTCCATGGCCCTTCACTCACAGGCCAACCAGTCCAGCCTTCGCCCCAACTCCATCAACCTCAGCGCTGCTCAGCTCGAAGCGCTGCTCGACAAGCTCGACGAGCCGGAGCAAAAGGCCGGCACGCGCCATAAGCGCGACTTTGTCCGCTGGCCCTTCCGCAAGCTCTCGATCACCGTCGGCCTCATCCACCCCGGCGGCAACACCGTCAACATCAAGGTCGCCGGCCGCAACCTCTCCAACGGCGGCGTCTGCGTCCTGCACTCCAGCTTCGTCCACCCCGGCTCCGAGTGCATTGTCCACATGCCCCACCCCACCCAGGGCGAGGTCCAGGTGCGCGGCAAGATCGTCCGCTGCATGCACCGCGCCGGCCTCATCCACGAGATCGGCATCGCCTTCCCCCGCCCCATCAACGCCAAGGAATACCTCGCCCCCGACCCCCTCTCCAACAGCTTCGAGCGCGAGCGTGTCCGCTCCGCCGACCTCCAGGGCCGCGTCCTCATCATCGAGCCCGCCAAGGGCGAGCGCGACATCATCAAGCACTTCCTCCGCGAGACCAACCTCCAGCTTGAGTACGCGTCCACCCTCGCCGAGGGCATCTCCCTCTACGACAGCTTCACCGCCGTCATCCTCTCCGCCGAAGTCGGCGACGCCGAGCCCGGCGTGGCCGCGTCCAAGCTCCGCGAGATCGGCCACGTTGGCCCCATCCTGATGATCGTCCCCGACGACACCGCCCGCACCCGCGCCCGTGTAGCCAGCGCCCCCGTCCGCGCCTTCCTCTGCCGCCCCTACTCCCAGGACATCCTCTTCCGCGCCCTCGCCGAGGTGCTCCTCGCCGAGCAGCCCGCCGACACCAGAAAGACCTCGGCCAGCGACACCCGCGCCAAGGCCGCCCCCGCCGACGAGGTCACCCGCCTGGGCAAGGCCCTCTTCTCCGCCGTCTTCCACCGCGACGCCGCCGCTGTCCGCAGCGCCTGCCTCCGCATCCGCACCCTCTCCGAAGCCCGCGGCTGGACCCCGGTCGTCTCCCTCGTTAACCAGATCCAGTCCACCCTCGACAGCGGCGGCTCCATCGAAGCCGTCATGCCCAACCTCGAGCTCGTCATCGCCGCCTGCGACTCCGCGCTCGAGACCACGAAGCCCCACAAGCGCGTCGCCTGAACCGCGCAACAAAAAAGCCCCGGCGACTGCCGGGGCTTCTCATCAACATCAAAGGGCGACTGGCGGGACTCGAACCCGTGACCCCCGGGATCACAACCCGGTGCTCTAACCAACTGAGCTACAGTCGCCATCACGCCCGCCCACTCGGCGAGGCGCAGGAACCTCAACATTAGGACCGCCCTCACTCACCGGCAACCCCGCCGGCCCGCCCACCCCGCACCCACGCCCCGCCAAGGTAGCCAACCCGCTCAGCCCGGCCCTAGGCTTGCTCCCACTCTTTTCCGCACCTTTCGAGGCACATCCATGGACCACCTGAGCCGCCTGAACCTGTCGCAGAACCGGGTCTTCACCAACCTCTCGTCCGCCGAGCTGGTCGAGCGGGCGATCGCCGCGGGCGAGGGCAAGCTCGCCGCCAACGGCGCCCTGGTGTGCCTGACCGGCGACCGCACCGGCCGCTCCCCCAAGGACAAGTACCTCGAGGACACCACGCAGATCCACGACAAGATCTGGTGGGGCAAGGTGAACATGGCCATCAAGCCCGAGCACTTCGACGCCGCGCTCGGCATCGCCGTTGACTACCTCAACCAGCGCCCGCACCTCTACCAGTTCGAGGGCTACGCCGGCGCCGACCCCAGCTACCGCCTGGGCGTCCGCGTCATCACCGAGCAGGCCTGGCACTCCCTCTTTGCGCAAACCCTCTTCATCCGCCAGAACACCCAGGCCAGCGGCCCGCAGGTCGGCCCCTTCAAGAGCGACTGGACCATCATTAACGCCGGCCGCCGCCGCCTCACCGCCGAGGAGCAGGCCAAGTTCGGCGTCAAGAGCCCCGTCCTCATCGCCCAGTCCCTCACCCGCAAGATGGTCGTCATTCTGGGCACCGAGTACGCCGGCGAGATGAAGAAGAGCATCTTCTACGCCATGAACTATGACATGCCCGAGGCGGGCGTGTTCCCCATGCACTGCTCGTGCAACGCCGACAAGAGCGCGGGCAACCCCAACGCGGCCCTGTTCTTCGGCCTCTCGGGCACCGGCAAGACCACCCTCTCGGCTGACCCCAACCGCGCCCTTATCGGCGACGACGAGCACGGCTGGAGCGACAAGGGCGTCTTCAACTTCGAGGGCGGCTGCTACGCCAAGTGCATCAAGCTCAGCAAGGAGGGCGAGCCGCAGATCTGGAACGCCATCCGCTTCGGCAGCGTGCTCGAGAACACGGTCATCGACCCCACCACCCGCGTGCCCGACTACGACTCCTCCAAGCTCACCGAGAACACCCGGGTCACCTACCCCGTCGAGTTCATCGACAACGCGGTGATCCCCTCGGTCTGCGGCCACCCCAAGAACGTGATCTTCCTGACCGCCGACGCCTACGGCGTGATGCCGCCGGTCAGCAAGCTGACCAGCGAGCAGGCGATGTACTACTTCATCAACGGCTACACCAGCAAGCTCGCGGGCACCGAGCTGGGCGTCACCGAGCCCCAGCCCAACTTCTCGCCCTGCTTCGGCGGCGTGTTCCTGCCCCGCCCGCCCATCACCTACGCCAAGCAGCTCGCCGACAAGATCGCCAAGCACGGCACCAACGTCTGGCTGCTCAACACCGGCTGGACGGGCGGCCCCTACGGCGTGGGCTCGCGCTTCAAGCTCGCCTACACCCGCGCGATGGTCGCGGCCATCTACTCGGGCGCCCTCGCCAACGCCAAGTTCACGCCCGACGACATCTTCGGCCTGCCCATCCCCGACGCGGTCCCCGGCGTCCCCGCCGAGGTGCTCAACCCCCGCAACACCTGGAAGGACAAGGCCGCGTACGAGGCCCAGGCCAAGAAGCTGGCCAAGCTCTTCCGCGAGAACGACGCCACCTTCGACATGCCCGAAGCCGTCCGCAAGGCCGGCCCCCGCGCCTGATCGGCACGACCCCCCGTGCCACGATCATGTCCTCATGATCGTGCTCGATAGACCCCCCCCTCAAGCCCCGGCGCCATCGCCGGGGCTTTTTCGTTCCGGCTCCTATCAGTCCTATGCCTCTTATGACTCCTATCAACCCACACTCACCGCACAACACACCGCCGACGCCCGCAACAAAAATTCACAACATTCCATTTGACTACACCCCAAATCCAACCGATACTCCTCCCGCAGGTACTCCCATGATCACCACCACTCAACATCACGCTCGACGGCTACAGCAGCGACTGTGCTATCGACTCGCCCTGCGAGATCGACGCACGCCGCCCCGCCGCTGAGCAATCCGCGGCACGGGCGGCCCGAAGGCCGCACCCGCTTGCCGCGTGAAATGCCCTGAAATCCAGGCATTCCGCGACCAGACGACGCGGCCTCCGGACCCCTCCCGCAGGCCGCGTTTTTCGTTTTGCCCCCCGCCGCACATCGCAGCGCCCGCGATCACTCGCGCACGCTATAACCGCGCACACACAAGGAACCGCCGTCTCCACCAAACTAACAAAGACCTCGTAGCTCAATCGGCAGAGCACCGGCTTGTCACGCCGGAGGTTGTGGGTTCAAGCCCCATCGGGGTCGTTGTAAACGGTGGCACCGGTCTCCCGACCGGTGCTCCTCAGTGACCCTGTAGCCCAACTGGCAGAGGCCGCGGCCCGAGATGCCGCGCAGTGCGGGTTCGACTCCCGCCAGGGTCTTCGTCACAGCTCGCGCAACCACCCGCGAGCGCCGCTCAGCGACATGGGGTAACGGCAGCCCTCCAGGTTGTGATCCTGGGAGTCCCGGTTCGAATCCGGGTGCGCTGATTGCAGTTTACTCCCGGCTCCGTAGCCCAACTGGCAGAGGCCCCTGACTCAGAATCAGGGTGATGCAGGTTCGAATCCTGCCGGAGTCATTCATCACCACGGCCCCGTGGTCGAGCGGATCCAAGACGCCGCACTACGAATGCGGAGATCGCAGGTTCGATTCCTGCCGGGGCTGCTTCTCTCTTCTCCTATGACTCCCATGACTCCTATGAGTCCTACGCCACACCCTCCGACAAGCCTCACGCCCGCAGCGACCCCTCAATCAACCCCTCCATCTCCGCATCGCTCATGTACCGCTTCTCCCCTCCCCCGCGCTGCCGGCTCTGCACGCTGTCCGCCAGCTCCAGGTTCGGCACGTAGTTGAACGCGATCCCGCCGGTGCCGTGCCCGCGCGCATCCTGCATGCTCGCCGGGTACACCTTGTTCGCCCCGAACTTCTTGTTCACCGCGTCCATCGCCTTCGACAGGCTCTCCGAGCGGTTCTGCCCGCCGAACAGCGGCAGCGTGTGGCTCGCCGCGGGCACCAGGTCGTGCAGCGTCACCGCCACCATCAGGATCTTCCCCTCCGGCGCCCGCGCCCACAACGCATCCAGCGCATCCTGCATCGTCCCCGAGTCCACGCACTCGCCCCCAAGGGTCGCCCACTCGTCCCACGACGGCCCGTTCCACGCGTTCGTCGACGGCCTGTCGCCCTCGAACCGCAGCCCCAGCGACAGCTTCTTCGCCGCGTACTTGTCGTGCCGCATCCGCGCGCTCGCCTTCAGCAGCAGCCGCAGCCCCACGCTCTTCGCGCCCTCCCGCGTCCGCAGGTCCGGAGCCAGCACGTGCTGATGCCCGATCGACCCCTTCTTCGTCGGCTTCTCCCGCACCTCCGCCCCGCGGATCACGTGGTACCACCGCTCCCCGAACGGCCCGCCCCACAGCGCCCGCATCTCCGCCTCGCTTTTGGCGTACAGCTCCGCGATCGTCCTCACGCCTGCGCGCTTCAGCCGCTTGGTCATCCGCGGCCCGATCCCCGAGAACTCCTGCACCGACAGGTGCCCGATCGCGGCCGGCAAATCCTCATTGCGCAGGATCACCAGCCCATCGGGCTTCATCAGGTCCGTGCCCAGCTTCGCCAGCAGCCGGTTCGGGGCGATGCCGATCGAGCACCGCATGCACACCCCACAGCTCTTCGCGATCTCCGCCTTTACCCGCAGCGCCAGCTCCCGCGCCGCCTCCGGCGTCCGCTGCCGTCGGTCCAGCCGGCACGAAACCTCATCGATCGAGTGCACGCGCTCCACCGGAATGTGCCGGTCGATCGCCTTGAGAATCCGGTGGTGCATCAGCACATACAGCCGCGGCCGCGCATCCACAATCTCTACGCCCGGGCACAGCACCTTCGCCTCACCCACCCGCGTTCCCGTCTTCACCCCGAACTTCTTCGCCTCATAACTCGCCGCGATGATGCACCCCGAATCCCCCGTGATCGGCGCCACACCCACCGGCTTCCCGCGCAAGTGCGGCTGCACCTGCTGCTCCACCGACGCGAAGTACGAGTTCAAATCAAGGAACAACGTCGTGAGCATGACAACCGAATCGTATCGATCCCCCCTAGAAGACCTCGCCGACCTAGAAGACCTACTCATCACCCCCGTTTTTTTCCCGCCCATTCCCCACAACCACTTACAACCCATCGGCGACGTTTGTGCGCACAATCATCGACATGCGCGCATTCCCTCTCGACGCCGCGCACGGCCGCGGTAGCCTTTGAGTATGGCCTCCACCGCGCCACAACCCGACTTCGCCGAGACAGGCCCGCCCCTCTCACCGCGCGACAAAGAGCTCTTCAACGCCTGGTTCGACCACGACTGCCGCCTCAGCGAGCTCGCCCGCGAGTTCGAGACCTCGGTCGTCGCCCTCGCCGAGTGGGCCCGCCAGCCCCACATCGCCCAGCGCCTGAGCCTCGTCCGCGAAATCGCCCAGTCGCGCTCGGCCACCCTCCGCGACGAAACCCGCCACGCCGCCCTCGCCCGCCTCCAGCAGATCATCCGCTTCGAGACCAACGCAGAAACCGCCCGCCGCGCCGCCGACCGAGTCCTGCGCAGCGACTACCTCGCAACCCGCCGTTCCGGTTCCCAGGAAGCACCCTCAACTGCCTCCTATGAGTCCTATGACTCCTATGAGTCCTATTCCCCTACCTCACGGCGCAAACCACAACCCATACCGCTGCATCACCCCACCATTGATCCCGACATCCCCATTGTCGCGCACGACATTGGCGACGGTGCTCACGAAGTAGCTCCCGTTCGCCAGCCTGTCACCGGTGGCCGGCGTGAACCGGAACCGGGCCCGATACCCCCCAGCGGGATCAGCAGTCACCGAGAGCAGCGTCGTAGTGACAGCCGTCGGCCCGCTCACACTGACAGCACCAGCAGTGATGCTGGCGAGGTTAATGGCCCCGTTGTCATGGAAGCGCACGACAACCTCGAACCTGCTCGCATCATTCTGGTTGGCGGTGACGCCCACGATGTCCGCCGCGGGCTTGTCGAACCACAGCCCGAAGGTCCGCAGGTTCCCGCCGGGAGCGGCCCTAAACAAGTTGTCCCTGACGACCCCGGGCTCGACCCGCACGGTGTACCCGGCGTTGTCGCTGTAATCCCAGAACCCGCCGCGAGCGGTGACCTTGTAGATGCCGGTGTAGCTCCCATCACCATGGTCGATGAGCTGCGTGCGGGTGGCGGTCTGCGAGTACCCGTTGGGAGCGCTCACGGTGACGAGGTTCGTGGCGTTCGTGATGCTCGCCTGGATGATGCCGTTCAGCCCCGAGAACTTGATCGGGATGAGCCACTCGTTCCCCGTCATAGTGGTCGAGCCGGCGATGCGGGCGCTCGGCGCCGTGAAGAACAGCCCCGGGTACGTCTTCAGGTTGTGCCCGCCCGGCCCCCGCCCGCCGGTATCCAGCACCGTCCGATTATTGAGCACGATCGTGTAGGCGCCGCTGTGCAGGTAGTTCCACCCGCCCGCCGGCGCCGGGATCCGGTACACCGCGGTGACGTTGTTCGCGCTGTTGACGATCTTCTGGTGCAGCGAAATCCCCGTGATCACCTCGGCACCCTCAACGCGGATGTCAGCCGCATCAATGGTCGCCGTGTTGATGGCGACATCGTCGGTGTAGTTCACCACGATGAGCCAGTCGCTGGTCCGCATGGTGTTGCTGGTCACCACCGCCTTGGGCTGCGTGAACCACAGCGACAGCGTACGGATGACCCCATCCCCGATGTCATCGTCATTCACATCCGTGACCTGCCCGTCGGGGGACGTTACCTGATAGTGCCCGGTGTCTGTGTAGTTCCAGGCCCCGCTCGGCGCCGCGAACAGATAGATGGCGCGGACGCTGCCGTCCTCCTGTGGGACGGCAGGCCCGAAGAGGTTTCCCGTGAGCGTCGGCCCGCCCGCGCGGGTGGCGATCAGGTCCCCCGCCCCCAGGCTCTGCGTCTGCAGCCCCGCGTCCGACCTGTAATCGACCACCACGAACACGCCGGTGTCGTTGTGCGACGCCGACACGAACGTGGCGGTGGGGGCCGCCATCACCAGGCGCGCCTCCAGCTGCTCTGCACGGCTCAACTCATTCGCACGCATACGGCTCTCCTGACAAGGGGATTGCGGAGCCTCATGGTAGCTGGATGCCGGTGCGTGCAAACCCTTCTGGCACGCACCCCGAGACCGAAGGGGTCGCCCGCCCCGCCGGGGTACCCTGTGAAACTCACCAACGGAGGCTCTGCATGGGTGGCTTGAACGGGCGGATCGCGGTCGTCACGGGCGCTTCGGCCGGCATCGGCGCGGCCATCGTCGAGCTCCTCGCCCGCGAGGGCGCCAAGGTCATCGCCAACGCCCGCCGGCGCGAGAAGCTCCACGACCTTGTTGCCCGCCTGGGCCCGAGCGTTCGGGCATTCCCCGGCGACGCTTCCGATCCCGCGGTCATCACCGCCATGCTCGACGACGCCGAGCGCGCCTTCGGCCCGCCGGACCTCGTCATCGCCAACGCCGGCCGCGGCCTCAACGGCTCCGTCCTCACCTCCGACGTCTCGCAGTGGGAAGAGATGATCCGCGTCAACGTCCTCGGCGCCGCCCACCTCATGCGCGAGGCCGGCAGGCGCGTGGCCGCCGCCACCGCCGGGAAGTCCGGCCCCGACGTCGTCACCCGCCCGCGCGACCTCATCGTCCTCGGATCCGTCGTCGGCCGCCACGTCTCGCCCTTCTCCTCGATGTACGGCGGCACCAAGTTCAACGTGCACGGCATGGTTGAGGGCGTCCGGCGCGAGCTTGGCCCCAAGGGCGTCCGGGTCACCCTCATCGAGCCCGGCTTCGTGGTCAGCGAGTTCCAGGGTGTCGCGGGCTACGACCCCAAGTGGTTCGACGAGGTCGTCCAGCGCATCGGCCCCGTCCTCCAGCCCGAAGACGTCGCCCGCTGTGTCACCTTCATCGCCAGCCAGCCCCCGCACGTCCACGTCAGCGACATCCTCGTGCGCCCCACGCGCCAGGACTACCCATGAGATGAAAAAGGCCCGGAGCTCGCTCCGGGCCTTCGGTCAGGTCAGATGAGATCAGTGAACTAGAGCTGGTTCAGCACCTTGTCCAGCAGTGACCGGGCGTTCTGCTGGCCCAGGTAGAAGTCGGTCCGGTTCACGCTATCGAAGGGATCCGACAGGAAGCGGTTGAAGTTCGGCAGCGTGTACGCACGACCGTTGCCCGGACGCTCGTCCACGGCGTTGGCCGCGAACGGATCGAACGTGTTGGTGTTGGCGTCGTACGCCTCCGTCACACGCAGACCCATCAGCTCGCCCGCACGCCGAGCGACCGCGGCCGACAGCGCCTGGACGAACTCGTCCACATCCGCGCGGCTGGGCGACAGGCCCTGCAGGGCGAACGACGGGGCGAACACCACGGCCTCGTCCTCGAGGTCCGCGTTGAGCGCGTCCGAGTGCTCGCTGTAGCCGTAAGGCTGGCTGACCGGCGTCGGGTCCAGCGGCAGGTTGGTGGTGAAGATCGGCGAGATCGGGTCCGCCGAGGAGGTGATGAAGACGGTCGAGAAGGGCTGGAACTCGAAGTCCGCGGGGTTCGCCGAGAAGTTGACGTCGAAGCCGTTGCCGCCGCCCGAGCTCTGGAACAGGCTGTTGAGCGTGGCCACCACGCTCGTGATGATGTAGTCCTGCACCGACTGGCCGTTGATGGTGCCGGTGAAGGCAAGCGACGAGGCGAAGAAGGGCAGGAGGCTGGTCGCCTGACCGCCGGCCTCGAGCCAGTTGATGATCCCGCCCGCGGTCTCGAGCAGGAAGTTCTGGGTCGGCCGCGTGGTGTCTTCGATGCGGGCGCCGGTGACGATCTGGATCTGGTAGTCCGTGTTGCGGACGCCCTGGATGTAGACCGCGAGGCGGGCCGCGGCGCCGGGCTGGTCGATCCGGTCGGGCGCGGGGAAGGTGATGAAGAAGTCACTGTTGGCGTCGTAGCCGTAGCGCACGCGGCCGTTGTCGGCGAGGATGGTGTTGGGCTTGCCGCCGTTGGGCGTGAAGTCGGTGGGGCTGAAGATCAGGCTGCCGTCGTCGATGCCGGTGGCCGAGGAGATGTCGAAGACGCCGAACTGCACCTGGCCGCGGGTCTCGACGGGCGAGGTCGCGGACGTGCTGCCCAGGTCGGCGCCCAGGTCGGTGAGCTTCACGGTGATCGTGATCAGGGTGCCGGGCGCGATGGGCTGGCCGTTGTTGAGCTTGTAGATGTCGACGTCCGCGGCGTAGTCGTCGGGGATGCCGGCGTGGCCCTTGGGCCCGATGGCCGAGTCGATGACGGTGATCACCTGGCCGGGGCCGGTGCGGCTGGAGACGATCTCGCCGTCGGGGCTGACGCCGCTGATGAGGTCGTCGCCGTTGCCGGCGACGTTGTCGGCGCCGCGGCTGTAGGTGAAGACGTAGCCGCTGATGGTGATGGAGGGGATGTCGTCGCCGGTGCCCAGGACGCCGTCGTTGCCGGCGAACTGCGAGAAGCCGGGGGCGTTGACGACCACCTGGCCGTTGCCGGCGTCGGTGGGGGCGTTGAAGCCCGAGTCGCCGTCGTCGAAGATCGTGACGGTGAAGTTGTAGTCGCCGACGCCGCCGGGGGCGGGGGGCGGGTTGGTGACGGTGGTGGGGTCGGTGATGTTGGCGGGGTTGCCTACGAAGATGAAGTAGGTGCCGGTCTGCTTGATGAGGAAGTCGGCGTCGAAGGTCAGGCGGGTCTGGTCGGTGAAGTCGGTGAAGATGGGCAGGGCGGCGCCGCTGAGGGCCGCGAAGTTGCCGTTGGCGTCCAGCAGGCCGAACTGGGCGAGCTGGGCGGTGCCCTGGAGGGAGCCCAGACGCAGGATCTGGCCGGCCTGGAGGGTCACGGCGTACACGTCGAGGTCGCCGCCGAAGCGGAAGACGTTGGCGTCGTTGTCGGGGTGGTCGCCGATGAAGCCGCGGACGGTGTAGGTGTTGTTGGGGTCGGGCAGGCCGTCGGGGGTGAAGTTGTCGTCGAGGACGAAGTCGAGGTTGGTGGGGCCGTAGAGGTCGATGCGGCGGCCCCCGACGTCGAGGATCGCCGGGGTCAGGCGGTCGCCGGCGTCGCCGACGATGCTGTCACCGGAGAAGTCCTCGCCGATCTGCGAGAGGCCGTCGCCATTGCCGTCCAGCGTGACGCCCGTGAGGCGGGCGCGGATGCGGGACTGGTCGATCTCGAAGCGGTAGACGCCGGGGCCGGGGCGGCCAGGGACGGCGGGCAGGTTGCGGGCGGTCACCGCGTTGCTGAACGTGACGCGGGCGGTATTGGTGTTGTTGTCGTAGGTGACGGTGTAGTCGATGCCCTCGACGAGGCGGACGACGACGTCGCCGCTGCCGCGGACCTCGGCGACGCTGAGGGCGCCGCTGATGGAGGTGCCGTCGATGGGCTGGTTGAAGACGATGTTGGCGGTGGAGATGCCGCTGGTGACGGTGACGAAGAGGTCGGTCACGACCAGCGACTGAGGCTGGAGGCGCGGGGCCTCGAGGGCGAAGTTGCCGATGGAGCCGGTGAAGTTAGCCCCACCGATGCGGACCGGGCCGATGGTGCCGTTGCTGGCGATGCGGTAGGTCTCGCTGCCGCGGCTGGAGCCGACCTGGACGCCGCCGATGGTGACGGAGGCGATGTGGGAGCGGCCGCCGCCGACGAGGTCGTCGGTGGTGCCGATGAAGCCGTCGCGCCCGCGGAGGTAACCGGCGGAGATGCTCGACTGGGCGAAGTTGCCGGCGATGCTGATGGCGCCGATGTTGCCGCTGGAGACGCGGTCGGCCGCGGTGCCGGTGCCGCCGGGGGCGGCGTCGGTGCCGAAGTCGGCGCCAGCGGCGATGTTGGACTGGTTGGCGTCGCCGGTGATGGTGATGTTGCCGATGTTGTCGCCGGCGGAGAGGAACGAGCGGTTGAAGTTGCCGGACTGGAAGGAGCCGAGGCTGCGGCCGAAGCGGAAGGCGGCGCGGTCGACGTTGCCGCTGACGACCAGGGACTGGGCGTCGCGGTCGACACTGATCACGGCGGAGGCGTTGCCGCCGATGCTGATCGTGTTCACGTTCAGCAGCTGGACGCGGGCCTCGTTGAAGATGGCGGTGTTGGGATCGCCGAACTGGCCGTTGACGCGGAAGGTCTGAACGTTCTCGGCGTCAAGGAAGCCGCCGCGGAAGTTGTTGAAGGTGATGGTGTTGACGTCGCCGCCGATGGAGATGGTGCCGGTGCCCTCGAAGTCGCCGTAGGTGAGCGAGCCCACGTTGCCGTCCACGATGAGGTCGCTGTCGCCGGCGACGCGGCCCTGGAAGGTCACGCTGCCGAGCGAGGCGTCGTCGTTGGTGACGACGTCGACGCTGGTGGTGACGCCGGTGCTGGAGGAGACGGTGAGGTTGGTGGCGCTGGTGGTGTTGCGGAGGATGAGAGTGTTGGTGGCGGTGTTGAAGAACGCCTGGCCGGGGCCGGAGACGGCGAAGGTGACGTTGGCGCCGTTGACGTTGTTGAAGGTGCGGGTGCCGGTGAAGGCGGTCCCGGGGGTGCCGACGCCGTTATCGATCTGGGCGTTGGTGCTTGGCAGGGTGGTGCCGCCGCGGACGAAGCGGTTGTCGTTGGCGATGTTGCCGGGCAGGATGTCGGCGAAGACGCGGGTGTTGATGACCGGCCCGCTGATGTTGAGGGTGTTGATGGTGGAGAGGCCCTGGACGGAGCGGTCGTCGCCGTCGAGGTAGATGCCGTTGAGGCCGGGGTCGATGCCCGCGGCGAAGAGGGCATCGACGATGCCGTTGCCGACGCGGACGGTCTTGATGCTGCCGGGCTTGGTGACGTCGGCGTTGTCGCCGACGCCGCCCAGGCGGCGGTCGGCGCCCAGGCTGGAGACGCCCGCGACGAAGGCGGTGTTGTTCACGCCGCCGACGTTGATGGTCTCGATGCTGTCGCCGGCGACGAAGGCGCTCTGGATGCCGACGGTGTTGGGGTCGTTCTGCACCGTGCCGCTGACGGTGACGTTGATGATGCTCTGGCCGGCGATGAAGTAGGTCTCGAAGACCGACCCGCCGGGGACCTCGACGGCCACGATGTTGCGGCCGGCGGAAATGGTGGGGCCCTGGCCGGTGCCGTTGACGCTGACGCCCACGGGCAGCTGGTTGCGGCGGGCGTCGTAGGACACGATGCCGGAGCTGGCGGGGTTGATGCCGATGTCGCCGAAGACGCCGTCGCCGCCCGCGAGGACCGCGAGGCGGGTGATGTCGACATCGGCGTGGACGTTGCCGTAGAGGTTGCCGTTGTTGATGGTGAAGTTGGCGATGCTGCCGTTGAACGCGGCGACGGTGTTGCCGGGCAGCAGCGAGCCGTTGTTGATGGTGATGGTGCCCAGGCTGGTGAAGCTGATGATGTCGCCGTCGAAGTCGCCGTTGATGGTGACGGAGTTGATGGGGCCGGAGGCAACCAGCGAGCCCTTGCCGACCTGGTTGTTGCCGAGCTTGTTGGCGGCGCCGCCGATGACGACGGGGCCGGTGATGCTCTCACCGACGTGGATGCTGCCGTAGAGCTGGCCGTTGCCGGCGTTGAGGCCGGACAGGTTGTTGCGGATGAGCAGGACGCCGGCGGTGGCGGGGGAGCCGATGTGGCGGCCGGCGGTGAGCGTGCCCACCGAGCCGGCGATGTCGCCGGTGATCACAAGGTCGCGCCCGGCGGTGAGGGTGTTCACGTTGCCGCCGTTGATCGTGACGATGTCGGCGATGAGGTCGCCGCGGGAGACGGTGATGGCGTTGATGGTGCCGCTGGCGCGGATCTCGCCGCTGATGAGGTTGGGGGCCGAGATCGTTCCGATGGTGCCGCCGGGGCCGGTGACGCGGATATCGGTGTTGGCGATGCGGTTGCCGGCGCTGAGGGTGCCGAGCAGGCCGGAGACGAACACCGAGGAGGACTGGAGGTTGCGGCCCACGGTCATGCTGGGCAGGTTGCCGACGTTGATGGCGCTGCCGCGGACGTCGTTGGTGGCGGCGAGGTTCTTGAGCTCGGCGTCAACGTCGATCTGGCTGCGGGTGATGTTGACGGCGGTGATGCCCTGGGTGACGCGACCGGCGATGTCGATCACCAGGTCGCTCATGTCCTGCACGGCGGTGATGGTGTTGACGTCGCGGGCGGCGAGGATCTCGTTGCGGGCGATCTCGGTGATGGTGCCGGTCAGCGTGGAGTTGCGGAAGCCGGTGACCGTGATCCGGTCGACGATGCCGGTGGCGATGAGGCGGGAGGCGTCGAAGTAGCCGTTGGCGCCGCTGATGGTGAGGTTGCTGAGGTCCTCGGCGGAGACGCGGGAGCGGAAGAGGGGGGTGTTGGTGAGGCGGATAGTGCCGATGTTGCCGGTGGGGGCGTCGACATCGTCGTAGTAGAAGGAGGCCCAGAAGCCGTCGAAGAGCTCGGAGCCGATGCTCGCGTCGCGGACGAGGCCGTTGGTGAGGGTGAGGTTGCCCAGCCCGTCGATGTTCTCCTCCTCGGTGGCGCCCTCGTCGGTCTCGTTGAAGGCGTTGATCACGCCGCTGATGACTGCGCCGCTGGTGCGGGAGGTGAAGACGTTGCGGATGTCGTTGGTGGCGAAGATGCCGCTGGTGAGCATCGGACCGCGCTCGGACTGCGCGAGACCGTCGCCGATGTTGATGTCGACGATGGTGGCCGCGAACACGTGGCCGACGATGCCCTCGAAACGGCCGACGGGGGTGATGCGGTCAGCGTTGGCGTTGAGGGAGGTCAGCTCGCCCGCGGCGTCCTGGAGGATGACGTCGCCCACGGTGCCGTGGATGACGGCCTCTTCGAGGTTGCCGGTGCGGACGACCAGGCCGTTGAGGTAGCCGTCGAGGGGGCTGCCGATGTCGTCAAGGGCGCTGTTATCGTCGTCGAAGACGTCAACGTTGATGGGGTGGTAGATCGCGCCGGACCAGTTCTCGTAGAAGGCCTCGGCGGGGCCGACACCGAGAGCGCCGCCCACGGCGTTGACGTTGCCGGTGGCGAGGCCGAGGTAGGGGCCCAGGAGCGAGGGGCCCCAGCTGCCGACGGTGGTGCGGCCGAGGTGGCCGCGGAGATCGAGGCGGTTGAGGCCTGCGACGTCGATGGCGATCATGTCGCCGCCGGTGCTGTTGGCGATGAAGTCGAGTGCGGCGGTGCTCTCGATGCGGTAGACCTCGATGCGGGTCTGGCCGGAGATCTGGATGCCGGCGCCGTTGTCGGCGCCGGTGATCTCGATGAAGCCGATGGAGATGGGGGCGCCGACGCCGCTGGAGATGGAGTCGATCTGGAGGACGCCGCCGCCGGTGAGGTCGACGCTGATGCGGCCGATGGCCACGCCCTGCGAGCCGTCGACGGGGATGCGGCGGATGGTTCCGATCTGGGTGCCCTCGGGGGCGTTGTCGACGGTGATGCGGAGGCGGCTGCCGGCGTCGTCGGTGATCTCGATGGTCTGGCCGCCGATGATGGGCTGGAAGACGTCGCGGCTGGAGATGAGGTCGATGCGCTGGACGTCGGCGAAGCGGATGTTTGAGCCCAGGCCGGTCTCGAGGCGGAGGCCGCCGGCGAGGACGGTGCCCAGGAAGATGCCCACGCGGTTGGGGGCCTCGTCGACGGCGTCGTTGTTGCTGTTGACGAGGAAGGTGGTGATGGTGGAGCCGTCGGAGGTGCGGACGCGGAGGCCGCTGGCGAAGATGTTGCCGCCGACCTCGAAGTGGCCGATGTCGCCGTTGCCGCCGTTGGCGCCGGTGGTGATGGACGTGAAGCTGTCGGTGACGGGGTCGTAGCGGGCGGGGTCCTCGGAGCGGTCGTGGTCGACGCCGATGGAGCCGGAGACGCGGATGGCGGCGATGCGGCCGCCGGCCTGGAGGTTGAAGTAGTTGACGTCACCCTCGTCGCCGGCGAAGCCGAAGTACATGCCGGTGATGATGGTGCCCACGTCGCCGCCCACGATCATGTTGATGGGGCTGCCGGCGGTGTTGTTGGGGTGGCCGATGTCGGAGCCGGCGGTGATGTTGTAGACGTTGCCGGGGGCGGAGATGCTGCCGCCCTGCCAGGCCATGTTGTCGTCGTCGTCCTGGTCGGTGTTGATAATTGAGAGGGGGTCCACCAGGGCGCCGCCGGAGTTGACGAAACCGGTGCCGATGCGGAGCGAGCCGATGTTGCCCGCGAGCACCTGCACCACGTTGCCTTCGCCCGCGGCGACGTCGGTGAAGCCCGAGCCGCCGCCGGTGCGGTAGGCGCCGAGGGTGGCGGCCGCGAGGCCGGTGATGCTGATGGTGTAGCGGACGTTGGCGATCTGGGTATCGGCCGTCTGGCGGTCGGTGGGGTCGGAGACGACGAGGTAGTAGACGCCGGGGCTACGGGGCTTGAAGGTGATGCGGGAAGAGCGGCCGGGGATGCCTTCCTGGGGAGCGGCGTAGGTGCGGCCGTTCTCGTCCATGATGCGCATGTAGATGGCCTGCTCGGTCCCGTTGAGGAACGCGATGCCCTCGATAGAGATGTCCTGCGAGCCGTCGACGGCGAAGGCGTAGACGTCGTTGGTGTCCTCGCCCTGGGTGGGGTCCTGGCCGGAGAGGGCGCCCTTGATGCGGACGCCGGTGGTCATGCCGCCGATCCATTCGGCGCCCAGGAGCTGATCGTTGCGGAAGAGCTCGGGGCCGAAGACCATGGCCTGGTCGCTGGTGGCGTCGTAGCGGTCGTTGGGGCTGCGGGCAACCCAGTTGGTGTTGTTGAGGATTGTGTTGATGACGTCGCGTGTGCCAAAGCTGGTGTTGATGGCGTTGACCCACTCGCGTTCGTAGTGGGTGAAGTTGTCGCGGGCGGGGCGAACGGCGGCGTTGTTGAGGTCGCCGACGACCTGCACGTCGAGCAGGCTGCGGCCGGCGATGGCGAGCTCGCCCATGGTGCGGCCGACGAGGAGCTGGCCGGCCGTCTTGTTGACGGGGTCGATGTCGTTGGTGGGGTTGAAGTCAGGATCGGGAACCCATTGACCCGCGTCGGTGCCTGCATACAGGGCGCCGAGGTCGCCTTGGACCGTAATCGAGCCGACGAGGTAGCCGACGTAGATGCGGTCGACGAAGCCCTGGAACTGGGAGGAGCCGTGAAGGATGCCGTGGAGGTAGACGCTGCCGAGGTTCCCGCCGTCATCGATGAAGATGCCCTGGTCGGGCTGGGTGAAGCCATCGGTGATGGTGTTGCCCTGGCCGGGTGCGAGGCCGCCGGGGTTGTACTGCGCGGGGTTGCCGTTGGGGCGGACCCAGGGTGAGCCGATGATGACGGAGCCGGGGCCCGGGGGGAGGCCGGCGAAGTCGATCTCCGTCTCACCGGGCGGGATGTCCCAGGCGTAGGCGAAGCCGGCGTCCTCGAACGCGTCGAAGTTGCCGATGAGCTCGTCGGTGAGGGTGAAGGCCCAGTTGCCGCGGAAGTCGGGGTTGAACTCGTTGAAGTCCGAGTCGTCGGGGGCGTCGTCGGTGAAGGGCGCGGCCGTGCCGCCCCAAATGGAGATGGCGGTGCGGGAGTCGGTGTTGAGGAGGTGGATGGAGCCGATGCCGTCGTTGAAGTCGGGGACGCCGTCGTCGTTGGCGTCGATGATGGGGCGGCCCTGGCCGCCCTCGGGCTGGCCCGCGGCGAGGGAGGCCACCATGTCACGCCCGTAGAGATCGAGGAAGGTGGCAGTCGCGCCGACGGGGCCGGTGAGCACCACGACGGCGCTGAAGATACGTGACTCGATCAGTTCGGCGAAGCGGGCCTGGGGCACGGACCAGGAGACATCGCGGATGCGGAAGCCGGGCGTGCCGCCGGTGGGGGCCTCGATCATGGTGATACGGATGGCGTCGAAGCCTTCCTCGAGGTTGAACTGGGCGGCGCCGGTGCCGAGCGCGGGGTTGCCGGTCTGGAACTGGTTGCGGAGGGCGGCGCCGGTGAAGGAGGCGACGACGGCCTGGTTCGCGCCGCGGGTGAGGTCGACGCGGACGTTATCGGTGAGGAGGCCGGTAAGGTCGGCCGCGCTGAGGCCCTCGAAGGTGACGGTGGCGGAAGTGACGACGACGGGGCGCGCGGGCGCGTTGTCCTGCGCGGGAGTGAAGAACTCCAGGGTCATGAACTCGCCGATGGTGTCCTCGGTCACCTGGAGCCAGCGCACCTGGTTGTCGGCGTTGGGGGGCTGGGCGTTGATGAGGATGTCGCCCGGCGGGAAGATGTTGTGGCGGACGCGGAGGCCGGACTGGAAGAACTGGCCGCTGCCGATGGGGCCGAAGCCGGCCTCGCTGAAGTTCTCGGTGGTGACTTCAGGCGGCTGGGGGGGCTGGATCTCGACATTGGTGTGGAGGTAGGGGATGACGTAGCTGAAGTGCTGCCGCACCGTGCCCAGACCGGTGTTGGGGTCGACGATGTCGGGGGTGATGGCCAGCGAGAAGAGCATCTGGCGACGCTCGAGCTGGTCGACGGTGGGGCGGTCGGTGAGGCCGGCGCTGCTGGTGAGCGCCTTTGGTCCGCCGATGGGGCGGCGCTGGCGGAGGTAGCGGTTGCTGCTGCTGCGACGGACAGGCGTGCGACCCATATCAGCTCCTCAACGAAAACCGGAAGTCCATCCTTGAACGCTCGCCGCGGTGTTGTTGCGGCGAGTTCCCGTGACGCTGTCGCAACGTCGAGTCGGCGGGGTGAGCGCCGAAGCAACGCTGAGACTCTCCCACGGTGGCCTGGGCCTTGCGGCCCAACCGAAGCGGTCGCGGCGCTCCGCGCTGGAGCGGCCTGACGCGACGTGCTTCAGACCCGTCGTGCGCCGCGGCACGCGTCTTGCGACGGCCAGGGCGCGGGTCAGTCTGCGCCCAAGGTGCGCGGTCGGGGTGGCCGCCTGCGCCTCTCGGACCTGTTCAGACTACCGCAATGCGCGCCGTCGTACAACTCGGGGGATTGCTTTGGGCGGCCGGTGGGGGCCGCGGGGGGCGGGAGCGGGTCCAGACGCGCGGTCGGTCCCGGTTCGGACCCCTCGAGCTGTTGGGGGTGGGGAGCGCGGGTCCGCCGTGGACGGACGGGCGCAGGTTGCCCAGGTCCCCGCTTGGGTATGTCCACCTACGCAGCGGTGAGCGGGGGGTTGCAGGCGGGATGCAATGTGTGCGCGGCGGGTGGGGGCGTGAGGGCTGCGCGGGTTGGGAGGGCGGCGGGGGCGGCGCAGGCGGGAAGTGCGATGCAATCGTGCAACTCGGGGGTGATCAGGCCGAATCCTGAAGGGGCAACCCTGGTGAGGATTCAGAGATGTGGGAATGGGTCCAGCCGACCATCGACGCGGCGGGGCGGGTGCCCTGGATGGCGTATCTACCTGCGGTGGCTAGCGTTATCGGCGGGCTGCTCCTGCTATTGGCAGGGAACAGGGTGCTGAAACCGGTGACGGTGGTCTTTGGGGCTGCCGCGGGCGGGCTGGTGGGGGTGGTGGCCCTGACGGGTCTGCTGGAGGGGCACACGCACGACTGCCCGGCGGCGCTGGCGGCGATGGGGGTTGGTTCGGTGGTGGGGGCGCTGGTTGCGGTGGGACTGTTCCGGGCGACGCTGGCGATCGCGGGGGCGGGGACCTTTGCGGCTATTGGTGTCCTGATTGCCGGGGCGGTGCTGTCGGTGGACACGACAGGGGCGAAGGTCGAGTTCGCGGTGCGGGAGCAGGTCACGCTGATTTCACACGCGATGGACCCGGAGCCGAGCGTGGAGAGCCCGGAGGCGGTGGAGGAGACCGCGCGGGTGGAGGTGCGGCAGGCGTCGGACCATGTGGGCAACGTGTGGGCTTGCGTCCCGGAGAAGTCGCGCGGGGTGCTGGTGCTTGTGGGGCTGGGGGCGGGTGTGCTGGGGTTTGTGGTCGGGGCGCTGGCGCCGAAGAAGACAGAGGCGCTGGTGACGTCGCTGCTCGGCGCGGCGGTGTTTCTCGTGAGCTTCGCGTGGGTGGTGGGGGCGCTGGGTGTGGGTGGGGTGGAGATGGGGGCGGTGGGGTGGCTGGTGGTGTGGGGGTGTGTGAGCGCGGTGGGGCTCGGGGTCCAGGGGTGGACGGGGCGTGCGAAGGCGGCGTGACGCGGTAGGTGCGCGTGTGATCAACGCGCGGTCGTGTTACAAGAAGGGTCACCCGCTGCGCGGGTTCCAAGGACGCGCGTGCACATCCCAGGGTTCCGCTCGCGGACTCGCTTCACCCTGGGCTATTGCAAGGCACCCGCTGTGCGGGTTCAAGAAAAGACGGTGAGCGCGTTACTCGGCGTTGGCGGTGGTTGCCGGGAGTTGGGCCTTGTACGCGCCGGCCTGCTCGGTGTGCTGCATGACCGGGTCCATGAGCTTGTAGCCGGCGACGCCGAGGACGACGACCGCGATCGCTGCGAGGAGGCCGGCGAACTTGCGGGTGGCGAAGGGGCTCTCGTGAGCGGGCTCGACGGAGGCGTCGGCGTTCTCGAGGAAGGGCGTGAAGGCCAGGCGCAGGTAGTAGAAGGCGGCGATGGCGGAGTTGATGCCGAGGACGATGACCAGGGGGATCTCGCCGGCGCTGATGGCGCTCGTGAAGAGCGGGAGCTTGCTGAAGAAGCCCAGCAGCGGGGGGAAGCCCAGGAGGCTGAGGCTGCAGATGACCATGGTCCAGCCGAGGACGGGGCGGGAGGCGCACAGGCCGCGGAGGTCGGCGATGTTGTCGATCTCGCGGGGCTCGGAATCACCGGTCGGGAGGCCGGTGCCACCGAGAGCACGGCGCTCGAGGGCGGCGAGCACGGCGAAGCAGCCGAGGTTCATGAGGCCGTAGGCGAAGAGGTAGAAGAGGACGGCGGCGATGCCGTTCTGCGAAAAGCGGCCGTCGCCGGGGCCGGCGATGACGCCGACGAGCATGTAGCCGGTGTGCGCGATGGAGGAGTAGGCGAGGATGCGCTTGACGGAGTTCTGAAGAATCGCGAGGACGTTGCCCACGGTCATCGTGAGCGCGGCCATGACCCAGAGGGTCAGGCGGACGACGTCGGGGAGGTGGTGATTGCTGCTGGGATCAGGGCCGTGGTTCCAGCCAACGGTGGCGCAGAGAAGCAGGATGCCGATGAAGCCAGCGGTCTTGGGCACGAAGGCGAGGAACGCGGAGACCTGCGGCGCGGCGCCTTCGTACACGTCGGGCGTGTAGAAGTGCATGGGCACCGCGGCGACCTTGAAGCCCAGGCCGAGGATGGAGACGAGCAGGCCGGCGAGGGCGATGTTATTGACGCCGTCGCGTGCGAAGACGTCGGCGATGGCGTTGAGGTTGGTGGTGCCGGTGCCGCCATAGAGCAGGGCGAAGCCGTAGAGGAACACGGCGGCGCCCATGGCGCCCAGGAAGAAGTACTTGACGCCGGCCTCGCGCGAGCGGTTGCGCGCGGTGGAGATGCTCACCATGATGTAGGTGGGGAGGCTGGTGAGCTCGAGGGCGAGGAAGAGCCAGATGAGGTCGTCGGCGCCGGCGCAGAGCATGAGGCCGGTGAGGGAAAAGAGGTAGAAGGCGTAGAACTCAGCGCGGTTGCTGCGGAGGGGGTCGAAGGCGCGCTTGCCGGCGCGGATGGCGGCTTCTTCGGCGCGGTCAACGGTGCCGGCGAGGAGCATGAGGAGCAGGAGCCCGACGCCGGCGATGAGGGCCTTGGCGTAGGGGACCATGAAGGGCAGGAGGATCTGGCCCTGCTCACGTGTGAGCGCGATGCCATCGTTCGGAGGTGTTTTCCAGACGGCGATGATGCCCGCGGCGGCAACACCAAGCCCAGCGACGACCGCGGTGGCGCGGCGGACGGCGACGTTGCGGGAGAGGCCCAGGATCATCACGATGCAGGTGGTGATGAAGAGGGCGATCTCGGGGTAGAGGAAGGGGAGGCGTTCGATCATCGGCCGGCCTCCACGGTCTCGTCAGACACGGCGGCGTGGGGGTTGGTCATGATGGGCACGGACTTGAGCGGCGCGGCCGCGTTGACGACCTTGAGGGTCTGATCGATGGGCGGCTGGAGGACCTGCAGGACGTGCTTGGGGTAGACGCCCAGGTAGATGCAGAGGACGGCGAGGGGGAGCAGGATGCCGATCTCGCGCCGGCTGAGGTCGGTGGGGAGCGGGGCCTCGTGGTTGGTCTCGGACGAAGACCCCTCCCTTACGGTCGGGGTTCCTACTGCATGGTGGTGATGACCATGGCCCGCGGGCTCGACGAGGGGGCCCCAGACGATCTTGCCGCACATGTAGAGCAGGTAGATGGCGGCGATGATCATGCCGATGCCGGCGATGGCGGCGAACCAGGGGCCGAGGCCGCCGTGGGTGGCGCCCGGGACGCTGGCCTGGGCCGAGCCCCAGAGGCCCGCGTCGGGGAGGCCCGCTTCGGTGAGGCCGGTGCTGCTGCCCCAGGCGCTGCTGGACTGGAAGGTGCCGAGGAGGCAGAGGAACTCGCTGACGAAGCCGTTGAGGCCGGGGAGGCCGACGGAGGCCATGGTGAAGAAGACCATGAAGGTGGCCCACACGGGCATCTTGGCGGCGAGGCCGCCGAGCTCGTTCATGGAGCGGGTGTGGTAGCGCTCGTAGACCATGCCGATGAGGAGGAAGAGGGCCCCGGTGCTGAGGCCGTGGTTGATCATGTAGAGGATGGAGCCGGTGAGGCCGTTGTTGTTGAGGGCGAACATGCCCAGGATGCAGAAGCCAAGGTGGGCGACCGAGGAGTAGGCGACGAGCTTCTTGACGTCCTTCTGCACCCAGCAGATGAGGCCGCCGTAGATGATGCCGATGATGCAGAGGACGCCGATGGCGGGGGCGTACTCGACGACGGCGGCGGGGGTGAAGGGGAGGACGAAGCGGTAGAGGGCGTAGGTGCCGAGCTTGAGCAGCACGCCGGCGAGGATGACCGAGCCGGCGGTGGGGGCCTCGGTGTGCGCCAGCGGCAGCCAGGTGTGCACGGGGAAGAGCGGGACCTTGACGGCGAACCCCGCGAGCATGGCGAGCATGACCCAGGCCTGCTCGCGCGGGCTCATGGACGCGGCGACCTGCTGGAGCGTGGCGATGTCGAAGGTCCACTCGCCGCCGGTGTTGTGGGCGTGCTTCCAGGCGACGTACACCAGGCCCGCGAGGGCGATGATGGAGCCGGTGAAGGTGTAGAGGAAGAACTTGACCGCGGCCTTCTTGCGGTTCGTGCTGCCGTAGAGGCTGATGAGCACGAACATGGGGACGAGCGTGAACTCGAAGCAGGTGTAGAAGAGGACGAGGTCGCGGGCGGCGAAGACGCCGGTCATCGCGGCCTGCAGGACGAGCAGCCAGGAGTAGTAGGTCTTCTCGCGCTGCGTAATCGTGGTGGCGGAGGCCTGCACGCAGATGGGGCCTAGAAGGGCGGTGAGGGCGATCAGCAGCAGCGCGACAGAGTCGACGCCGACGGAGAAGTTGAGGCCCAGCTGCGGGAGCCAGGCGTAGGTGTGGGCGTACTGGAACTCTGCGGGGGTGGCCCAGTTGAAGCGGCCCTCGCCGGGGAGCATGGCGAACACGGCTACCGCGAGGGCGATGAGCGTGCCGCAGAGGGCGGTGATGCGGGCCCACTCCCGGGGTGCCGCGAGCACCAGGACGGCGAAGAGGAGCGGGATGGAGATCAGATAGATCAGCATGCGGGGGGCTCAGACTCGGCGGACCCGAGGACAGCGGAGCGATCGAGGTGCACGGATTCGGCGTGGTGCGGTGCGAGGGCGGGGAGGAGGTTGAAGGTGAAGAAAGGCATCAGGGCACGAGGCATCAAGGCATCAAGGTTCAGGTGCGGGCGACCCACAGGATGATGATCAGGAGAACGGCGAGGCCGCCGGCCATGCCGATGGCGTAGCCGTGGAGCTCGCCGGACTGGCTGGGGCGGAGGACCTTGCCGGTGCCCTTGGGGAGGTAGCCGGCGAGGTTGACCAGGCCGTCGACGAGGATCTGGTCGATGGTGTGGAAGATGTGCGAGAGGACGAGGAGGGGCTTCCGGATGAGGAAGTCGTAGAACTCGTCGACGTACCACTTGTTCTGCACGGCCTTGGCGACGGGGCCGAAGGCGGGGAGCAGGGCGTCGGCCTTGCTCGTGGCGGCGGTGGTGCGGCCCTGGAGGTGCAGCACGTAGGCGATGGCGATGCCGATGAGGCCAACCACGCCGGAGACGTAGTACATGATCGCGTGCGGGTTCTGCCCGAAGAGCGTGGCGTGCTCGGGGGCGTGCTCGCTGTGGATGAGGTTCGCGGAGCTCTGCTCAACGAGGTGGGGGACGAAGCCGCCGTGGGCGCCCATGAAGTAGAGGCCGGCTGCCGCGATCGAAAGGACCGCGAGGGTGGCGAGGACGGTGTTGATGGCCCAGCCGGGAGCGTGGGGGTGGAAGTCGGCGTGGTGGTCACCGTGGCCGTGCTCGCCGTGTGCCTTGTCGGCGAGTTCCTTTTCGGCGGCCTCGCTCTGCGGGTGAGTCCCGGAGTGCTCAACCGAGGCCTTGGCGTGGTGGGAGTGGGGGTCGTGGCCGTGGGTGTCGTGGGCGGCGTCGTGGGCGGCGTCGGCGTGCCCGTGGAGCTCATCGCCGGGCTCAAAGTACTTGGGGCCGACGAAGACGCGGAAGAAGACGCGGAAGGTGTAGTAGGCGGTAAGGCCGGCGGTGAAGAGGAGGAGCCAGCCGAGCCACTGGTAGTGGCCGTGGTGGGAGAAGGCCTCGGCGAGGATCATGTCCTTGCTGAAGAAGCCGGCGAAGCCGGGGAAGCCGGAGAGGTTGAGGCAGCCGATGAGCATGCCGACGCCGACGACGAGCCAGCCCTTCATTTTCATGACGCCCGAGAGCTTGCGGAGGTCGAGCTGGCCGGCGAAGCCGTGCATGACGGCGCCGCAGCAGAGGAAGAGCAGGGCCTTGAAGAAGGCGTGGGTGACGACGTGGAAGACGGCGCCGCCGGAGGTGAGGACGCCCAGGCCGGCGAACATGTAGCCCAGCTGCGACACGGTCGAGTAGGCCATGATGCGCTTGATGTCGAACTGGGCCATGCCGATGGTGGCGGCGAGGAGGGCGGTGAAGCCGCCGGTCCAGGCGACGATGGGGAGCGCGATCTCGGAGAGCTGGAAGAGGCCGTAGGTGCGGGCGATGAGGAAGACGCCGGCGGTCACCATGGTCGCGGCGTGGATGAGGGCCGAGACGGGGGTGGGGCCTTCCATGGCGTCGGGGAGCCAGACGTACAGCGGGAACTGGGCCGACTTGCCGAAGGCGCCGCCCATGAGCAGGAGCGGGATGATCTGGACGACGAGGGGGATCTGGTCGAAGCGGCCGTTGGCGGCGGCGGCCAGGTAGGGCTGGATGCGGTCGAAGATCTCGCTGTACTGGACGGTGCCGAGGTGGACGTAGGTGAGCCAGATGCCGAGCGCCAGGAAGAGGTCGCCGATGCGGTTGACGATGAAGGCCTTCTTGGCGGCGGCGACGGCGCTGGGCTTCTTGTAGAAGTAGCCGATGAGCAGGTACGAGCAGAGGCCCACGCCCTCCCAGCCCAGGTAGAGCAGGACGAGGTTGTCGGCCATCACGAGGCAGGCCATGGAGAAGACGAACAGGCTGAACGCGGCGAAGAAGCGGCAGTAGCCGGCGCCCAGGTCGCCGCTCATGTACTCGCTGGCGTAGAGGGCGATGAGGGTGGCCAGGCCCGTGACGAAGAGCATCCACAGGGTGGACACGGGGTCCATGTAGAAGGCGAAGTTGGCGATGAAGTGCTTGGTCTGCTCGCCGGCGCCGGTGGCCCAGGAGAAGTTGATCCAGTCGAAGACGTGGAGGACGCCGGTTTGGGCGTGCCCGCCCGACCAGAGGTCGCGCGCCATGAGGGCGGTGAGGACGAAGGAGACGGCAAGGGAGAGGACGGTGGTCCAGGCGGGGAGCTTGGACTTGATGCGGAGGGCGGCGAAGACGCCGCAAAGGATGCAGGAGAGGAGCGGGAGGAGCGGGATGAGGGCGTAGAGGGACTTGAGGGGGAAGAAGGCGGGGGTGGAGGTGCCCGCGGGGTTCGGCGCGTCGTGCTGCATGGTGGGCAGCAGCTGGGTGATGGCGTCGAGGATGGCGGTCGTGCTAGGCAAGCGAGCGTGTCCTGATGGGCGGCGGTCGGAAGACCCGTCGCTGACGCTCCGGGCTCGTCAGGCGCGGACGTGGTTATCCCTTGAGCTCGTTCCACTCTTCGGCGTTGAGGGATTCCTTGCGGCGGAAGAGGAGGACGACGAGGGCGAGAGCCATGGCGGCCTCGGCCGCGGCGACGGTGAGGATGAAGATGACGAACGTCTGGCCGGTGAAGTTGAGGTGGTAGCGGCCGAAGGCGATGAGGGCGAGGCCGGCGGCCTGGAACATCAGCTCCGTGCAGAGGAACATGATGATGAGGTTGCGGCGGGTGATGAAGCCGATGAGGCCGATGACGAAGAGGAGGGCGGAGACGACGAGGTAGTGGGCGAGGGTGACGCCGTGCATGGCGTCGGGGAAGCCGGATTGGGCGAGGAGGTTGATCAACGGGTGCCTCCCGCGTGGGTGGACTCGAGGGGGGAGCGGCCCAGGCCGGGGTTGACGCCGCCGAGGGTGTCCTGGGCGAGCTTGCGGGCCTGGTTGGCCTTGGCGTCTTCGTCGAGCTGCACCTGCTTGCGGGAGAGGACGACGGCGCCGAGCATGGCCATGAGGAGGATGACGCCGGCGATCTCGATGGAGCCGGGGTGGTTGCGGAGGAGGTCGAAGCCCAGGGCCTCGACGTTCTTGACGGTGAGCTCCTCGGGCCACTTGTCCTGGGCGAGGACAACCGGCTCCTCGCCGGGGTTGTTGATGGTGATGAAGAGGGGCTCGGCGGGGTGGGCCGGGGAGGGGGCGACCTCGGTGATCTGGATGGTGCCGTCGGCTTTGAGGTAGGGCTGGCCGGTGTCGGGGTTGCGGTTGTTGCGGAGGACGCTCTCGACCTTGCGGGGCATCTGGGCGAGGAGCTCGTTGGGCGCAACCGGGCCGGGGAGCGGCAGTTGCGGCACGCCGCGGAACATCATGGTGGTGAGGACGGCGAGCAGGAGGAAGCCGACGACGGTGGCGGCGATGGGCTCGCGGGCCTGGGTGTCGTAGGTGGCGAGGGCCTCGATTTCGCCCTCCTCGGGGGCCTGGCTGGCGAGCATGATGACGAAGAGGTAGGTGATGAGGATGGCGCCGGCGTAGACGATGATGAGGGCGAAGGCCATGAACTCGGCGGAGAGGATGAGGAAGAGGCCCGCCGAGGCCAGGACGGTCATGATGAAGTAAAGGGCGGCGTAGACGGGCCTTGGGTGCGTGATGACGCGGAGGGCGGAGCCCAGGCCGATGAGGGAGAAGATGTAGAAGTAGATGTTGGGGAGGTGGTCGCGCCCGGCGATGCCCATGGCGATGAGCAGGAGGCCGCCGGCGAGACCGGCGATGAGGGCGCCGAAGAGCTGCGGGGACGCTTTGCGGCGGGGGAGGGCCAGGCACACGCCCAGGCTGCCCAGGACCAGCACGGCGAAGAAGATGGCAGGGTGGATGATGGAACCCAAAGAGCGGACCCCGAGACCCAGCCGTCGCGGCTGGAGCGCGCACTCTGGCCCTCTGGCCGGGCGAGTGAGGGTGAGAGGATAGAGGGTGGGGGCGAGGGCGGCAACCGGGCCAGAGGGTGAGGGGTGTGCCGGCGCGGCGTGGGCGGGGTTACCGACAACCTGACGACAATCGGACGGCGGATGAGGAGTTGCGGGGCATACTCCATAGGATGAGCGCTGTGACGACGACACCGCCGGCGGTTGCGCCGGTTGACCATCCTGCCGCGCTCGCCCCGGAGCTGACGTACCGGCGGTGGGTGCCCAATGCCCTGACGGCGTTGCGGCTTGTGATCGCGGTGGCGTTCTTTGTGCAGCTGGCGGTGTGGAGCTACCCGGTGCGGGACCTGCTGGTGACGCCCAAGCAGCCGGTGTGGCGGTACCTGATCGCCGCGGCGTTGTTCGGGCTGGCGGCACTGACTGATGCGCTGGACGGGCCGCTGGCACGGCGGTGGCACGTGGTGAGCAAGTTCGGGCGGGTGATGGACCCGTTCGCGGACAAAGTGCTGGTCGTGGGCGCGTTCGTGATGCTGGCGGGGCCGCAGTTCGCCCTGGAGAAGGGGGACGGGTCGCACTTCCAGGTGAGCGGGGTCCTGCCGTGGATGGTGGTGGTGATCCTGGCGCGGGAGCTGCTGGTGACGTCGATTCGCGCGGTGGCGGAGGAGGATGGGGTGGACTTCTCCGCGGGGTGGAGCGGGAAGGCGAAGATGATCCTGCAGGCGTGCGTGATCCCGTTCATCCTGGTGATGCTGGGGATCACGGAGGTGCGCGAGGGGTATGTGTGGCGGCGGGTGATTGATCTGGCGGTGTGGGCGACGGTGGTGGTGACGGTGATCTCGGGGGTGCCGTACGTGGTGAAGGGATTAGGGGTGTTGTCGAAGTCGGAAGTCGGAAGTGGGAAGTCGGAGTAACGCCGACGGGTGCGTTTTCCTGTTCCGACTTCCGACTTCGCACTTCCGACTTCCATCCGCTAGTCTCCGCCGATGAACCGCCCCCGCGTCAACTGGATCACGGTGTTCGGGCTCGGCCACATGTGGCCGGCGTCGGGAACGTGGGGGTCTTTGCCGCCGGTGCTGCTGGCGGGGGCGTTCTTCTTTGTGGCGCGGGTGGTGGGGGCGGAGCACGCCCCGCTCGTGCGCGGGTTGTACGTGCTCGCGCTGCTGATCGTGCTGGTGGCGTTCTGCTACGCGTGCGTCGCGCAGGGGGATGGGGCGGAGGCGCGGTTCGGGGAGAAGGACCCGTCGCAGGCCGTGGCGGACGAGACGGCGGGGCAGTGCCTGCCGCTGCTGGTGCTGCCGGTGTGGTACCCGGAATGGTCCGATGCGCTGCTGGCGCTGCTCACGGCCTTCGTCGCGTTCCGCGTGATGGACATCGTAAAACCGCCGCCGGCGCGGGGGTTGCAGCGGCTGTACGCGGGATGGGGGGTGCTGATCGACGACCTCGTCGCGGGCGTGTACGCGGCGGTGGTGACGTGGGTGGTGGTGCGGCTTTGGATGTGAAAGCGGAAATCAGAAAGCGGAAAGCGGAAGAACGTGGCGTGGCGCGTACCCGCTTGTAGACTCATCAACAGTCTTGCTCCGCTTTCCGGTTTCCGCTTTCCGCTTTTCCTATGCCCTGCCTCTTCGCCATCATCGGGTTCTTCTTCCCCCGCATCGTGATGGTGCTGCTGTACCTGTTCACGGACTACATGGGGCGGGCGTTCCAGACGGCGCTGTGGCCGATCCTGGGCTTTTTCTTTGCGCCGTTCACGACGCTGGCGTACGCGTGGGCGGTGAACTCGCAGGGTGGGGTGCACGGATTAGGTTTGGCGGCCGTGATATTGGGCGTGCTGCTGGACCTGGGGGTGATCGGCGGGGGCGACAAGGAGCGCCGGAAGCGGTTCAGGAAGAAGGCTTGACGGAGTCCGGGATAGAGCCGCACTCCGGGCATCGAGCGGCGGGCTGCAGACCCCGACGTTCATAGCTGCAGGACGCGCACCGTCCGCGGACACTGGATTGCACCCTCATCCAAACCGCTGTGGCCATCCAGACGACAAGCGTCACTGCAAGCCAGGGCCACAAGGGGACGACAATCGCATCGACGCTCGATGGGGGCAGTCGAATGTGGGCTGAACTGACGCTCTGAGTCTGCCGGTGAGGGCGCCAGACGCTCCAACTACGGAACTCGAATGTGACCTTTGGGAAATCTGGAAAGAACCACTTCTCGCCGCGGCACTCGACATCGCGCGTAGCATGAACCAGGATCAGAGTGCCGCGTTTCAGCTCGAGCCCGTAACGGCCCATGCTCAGTTGTGCTCCGAACACGCCCGCTAGCAGGAGGAGAGCGATGAGCGCAGCGGCCGATGGGGGTACGCAGCGCCAGTGGAAGCAACCTCGCGGCCGGCTCATTCGCTCAGGGTATCAACAGCGTGCCACTCCGATTGCAGTTTCAGGGCTCCGCCGGCCGCGTGAACATTAGCGTGTTGAAGTCCAGGTCGTTGTGAACGATGCTCATCTGCTTTGGCGTGACAATCGCCTGCGCGTGGCGGTGAACCTCGTGCTGCAAGGGACTGCTCGAACATGGGCCCGATCGCTCGCGCGATCGGCTCTCTTAGAAACCCGCGACGATGGCGTCCGCCTGCCGCAGGTGCAGGGCCTGGTGGAAGGGGCCGAAGCAGGCCCACACCTCGCACGAGAGCGGGCCGAACCACGGGTGCACGTGGGTCACGCGGCTGGCGCGGATCGCGCCGGGGTCGGCGAGCTCGCGGGCGAGGGCGTCGTTGGCGTCGGTGAGCTCGCGCATGGCGGCGGGAGCGCGGGTGTCGGGCGGGGGCTTGTAGTTGGCCGTGCTGACGACGATGGGGCAGGGGCGGCCGGCCTTGAGGTGCGAGAGGGTGGTGGCGAGGTCGCGGTTGATCATGGCGAGGTGCCTGGCGACCATCGCGAGCGAGTAGTTGGTGGAGGATTGCTCGAGGCCGCGGAGGCGCTTGATCTGCACGCGGCGTTCGGCATCGGGGCCGGCGCGGTCGATCATGGCCGCGAGGGTGCGCTGCTGGTCGCGCAGGAGAATGGGGGCGTGCTCGACGGGGTTGTTGCGCACGAAGCGGCGGATGAACAGGCGGGCGACGAGGCGCTCGAGGGCGGGGATACCGGTTGCGGGCATGGGGGATTGTTTGCTAGGAGTCCTGGCGGCGGATGCGGCGTGCGGCCATCGTGCATTCGGTAGTATTCTCTTTGCATGGGGGCGGATCATCCGCGCTGTTTCAACTGCGGGTACAGCATCGCGCACGTGAGCGCGGGCGGGGTGTGCCCTGAGTGCGGGGCGCGGGCGGTGGAGGAGCGCGAGGTGCTCGACGGCGCGGCCGCGGCGGGGCGGCGGGAGCGGCTGATCCAGAACTGCGTGGTGGTAGCGATGGTGGTGGGGGTGCTTGGGTTCTTGCTGTACGCGTGTGTGCCGTGAGCGCGAGCGGCGGGCGGGCGCATCGGGTGAAGCAACGAGCACCCCTTTGGGGTGCAGGCATTGTCGGCGCCGCGGACCGGGGGTCGCGCTCGTCGAGGACTCCTCGCTTGACCCCCGGCTACTGGAGGTGAGGCCTACGGCTTCAAGACTCAGCCACGGCGCACTTCTACGTCCTCATCAGCCCCCCCTTACTCCGGCCTTCGCGCGAACATCAGCATGTTGAAGTCCAGGTCGCCCAGGGTGTGGCCCAGCTGCTTGAGCATGTTGACCACCTGCGCGCGATGGTGGACCTCGTGCTGGTAGAGCTGGGTGAACTGGTCGGCGGGGGTGGCGGTGCTGACCATGCGGCGGCCGTGGTCGTCGGTGTAGCGGTACTCGAGGACGCGGTGCCAGCCGTGGTTTTCGTTCAGTGTGGCGATGGCCGCGCGGGTGCCGTCGGCCACGCCCTTCCAGTGCTCGTTGAGCACGCCGAACGCGGGCGGCTTCTCGTCCTGGATCGGCCACGTGGAGTAGTCGGGCACCTCGCGGTCCAGCATCCGCTGCACGTAGTACCACTCGCTGCCCATGATGTGCGTGAGCGTGCGGGCGAGGGAGCCCAGGCCGATGGGGAACTGGCGCGTGTAGTCCTCGGGCGAGAGCGTGCGCACCTTGTCGAGCACGCGGCCGCGGGCAAGGGCGAGGTAGTCGTACATCTTCACAGGGTTGAGCATGGGAAGATGCTAACGCGCTGGCAGGATCAACAAGAAAGCCCAGGGATCATGATCCCTGGGCTTTGGGTAACGCAGGACGGATGGTCAGCGCCCGCGGCGGCGCGTGATGAGCGGCAAGGCCGCGAGCGGCAGCGCGGCCGCGGGCGATGGAATCGTGAGCGACAGTGAGTAGTTGCCCTGGTGCACGACGTCGACCTGCGTGAGCCCATGCTAAAGGGCACGGCGGGGGTCTGCAATCACATTCTGAGATTCGGGCGTTGCGGTGAGCCTGCCGCACTCGGGGCACGGCGCCGACGCAGGGATCGTGCTGCGGTCATAGCCGCAGGCGGCGCACGCGCCGAGGGGCCGCTGACGCTTCGGGCGCAGCAGGAACCAAGCGGCCCCGGTGAGGATCGGGAGAGGCCAGACCGGCAGGTCGATGCGCGTGCCCGTCCGAGCATGGTCGTGCTCGGGGAGCATTTCCCAGCGCGGGATGGGGCGCCGGTCGACAGCGCCGAGCCATAGCGGGCCGAGGCGGCCCAAGGTCGCGGGGTTGTCGGTCATGACGTCGATGTTGCGCTGGTCGACGGGGTAGGTGCGGAAGTAGAGGCGCAGCTGGCCGCGGGTGAGCGAGGGTGACCAGCGCCAGCCGAGGTCCATGAGCGCGATTCCCCACCACGCGCTCACGAACCATGCGAGAGCAGCGAGCACGGTGATGACCGCCAGCAGCGAGACGGGGACTCGTCGGCGGAGTGTTGGTTGCTGCATCGCGGGCATGCTAACAGCGCCGGATGGGGACGCGCCGAGACTCACGCCTCACGGCACCAGCGCGCACTCCGGGCACGAGGCGTCGGGCTCGAGGCCGTAGCGGGGGTAGGCGCAGCGGGGGCAGAGGCCGCGCTGCAGGCGGGTGGGGCGGCGGGCGATGCGGTAGGCGGTGAGCAGGCCGCAGCCGGTGAGTGTGGGCATCCACAGCGGGACCTCGAAGGAGAGCTCGAACCAGCTGGAGCCGACGGGCGAGGTGTTGAGGTGCAGGAAGCGGCCGCGCCAGGGCCAGAACTTGACGTCGCCGGTTGGGAGCGAGTCGGTATTGATGAACCAGCCGTGGTGGGCGCTGGAGACGCGGTTGCTGAAGTAGAAGATGCCGTTGCGGCCGCCGACGGTGGTGCACATGGGATAGCCCGCGGGGAACCGCGGCGAGGGCGGATCGCTGGGGAACCGCGGCGGCGAGACGTAGCGCACGCCCCACACGCTGATGAAGAAGAGCACCAGGCTCACGGACGTGAGGATCAGCCCGGGCCAGAGCAGCGTGCGCCGGTGGCGGCGTTTGAGCCGAGCTAGGTGGGCGGCGGCGGTGGTGGGAGTTGTGGAGGTAGTGGGGGTGCTGGGGGGCACGCGCGGGAGTGTACCGGTGGGCGGGGTGGGGGTTGCGGTTGGTGCGGTGCGAACGGAAGAGCCCAGGGATCATGATCCCTGGGCTTTGGTCGGCTGTGCGACGCTCATTTGGCATCAGGCAAATGGCCGCCACCAGCCGGAGGAGCAGCAGCTCTCGATAAATCCAGCAGCAGCGCAGAAAACCATTGGCCCGCGCCCATCATGCCTTTGTCGGACCGATGGAGGCTTCCATGCGGAAGGTCGCGCTGTTCTCGTTGCTGCTGGTGGCCGGGCTCGGGCTGTCGCAGCTGGTGCCGGCGGACGCCGAGACGCTCCGCAAGTGGGTCATGCTGGGCACGATGGCGGCCCTGTCCTTCATCATGATCCACGTGGGCTACGAGTTTGAGCTGGACAAGACGAAGCTGCGGGCCCTGGGGTGGGACTACGTGGTGGCCTTCACCGCGGCCGCGTTCCCGTGGATCATGGTCGCGCTCTACTTCGTGTTCGTGATGTCGCCGCGCGCCGACTGGGGCGACGGGGGCGTGTGGCGCGACATGCTGCTGCAATCGCGGTTCGCCTCGCCCACCTCGGCGGGCGTGCTGTTCTCGATGCTTGCGGCCGCGGGGCTGGCGGCGACGTGGCTGTTCAGGAAGGCCCGCGTGCTGGCGATCCTGGACGACCTGGACACCATCCTGCTGATGATCCCCCTGCAGGTCATGATGGTGGGGATGCGTCCGCAGCTGGGGGGGATCGTCATCATCTCGGGGCTGCTGCTGTGGGCGGCGTGGAAGTTCCTGCACCGCGTGAGCATCCCGGTGACGTGGCCGTGGGTGATGGGCTACGCGGTGGCGATCACCACGATCTCCGAGCTCGCGTACATGGGGAGCAAGGCGTACGACCCCGCGGTGCCGGTGCACCTGGAGGTGCTGCTGCCCGCCTTCGTGCTGGGGTGCATCATGAAGCGCCCGACGTGGAGCAACCCGCACGGCAACGACGCGAAGGAGGGGGAGCTGGAGGGCCCGGAGACCCGCGACGAGCAGCTCGTGGCGACCATTGTGTCGGCGGTGTTCATGGTGCTGGTGGGGCTGTCGATGCCGTCGATCTTCGGAAGTATCGGCAGCGGGGGAAGTGGGGGCGGCGCGGAGGGTGCGGATTCCGCCCCCGCCATGGGCTGGGGCATGATCGCGGTGCACGTGTTGGCGGTGACGGCCATCTCGAACCTGGGCAAGATGTTCCCGGCCCTGTGCTACCGGCGCGAGGCGACGCTCCGCGAGCGGCTGGCGCTCTCGATTGGGATGTGGCCGCGGGGCGAGGTGGGCGCGGGGGTGCTGGCGATCTCGCTGGGGTACGGCATCGGCGGGGCGACGCTGACGGTGGCGGTGCTCTCGCTCTCGCTGAACCTGCTGCTCACGGGCGTGTTCATCCTGGCGGTGCGTCGGCTGCTGAGGCCCGTGCCCCTGGCCGCGACGCTCGACGCGGGGGTGGGCGCGGGTGCGGCGACACCCGGGCGTGAGGCGGGCGCGGCCGACGTTCGCGAAGCGGAACATCGAGACGGCCGCGAGCGGGCGGCGCGGGAAAGGAGTTCAACATGGTGATGGCGAACGAACCGGTGTACAGGAACGTGCTGGTGTGGGTGGACTTCTCGCAGAGCTGCCCGCGGCTGATGGAGCAGGCGGCGGTGATCGCGCGGGGGTCGGGTGGTGGGGGGGCGGTGCTGCACGTGGTGCACGCGTGCACGCCGCCGTGGATGAAGCTGCATTACCGCTCGCCCGCGGAGGCCTCCTCCGAGAAGGAGCGGAACGCGTACGAGGCCCGCGAGCTGGCGCGGCTGCGGGAGTGCGTCGGGCCCGTGGTGGAACGCACGCCCGGGCTCGACGTGCGCTACGCCGTGCTCTTTGGCGTGGATCCTGCGCAGGAGGTGCTGGAGTACGGCCGCCGCGTGCACGCCGACCTGCTGGTCATGCACGCCGAGCGGCCCACCGGCCTGCTGGGCGCCATGGAGAAGCGGCTGGACCCCACGGTGCGGATGGAGTCCGAGCTTGATGCGCCGGTGCTCGTGCTGCGGGGGGACTGAGTGGGGGTCGGGCTTCCATCCGCGCCCGCATGAGCGCCCGCCTCAGCCTCCGCGCTCACCACGCCGATTCACGCCGGTTTTCGTTGCCCCCCGCGGAGCGGATTGATACAAAGACCGGCATGGCGCTCCCGCGTCGCAACTACTTCGACGCCACCCTCCGGCTCCCGCTGTGGGCGCGGTGCCTGCTCGCCCTGCCGCTGATGGCGGGGGCGCACGCGCTGCAGGTCGTCCCCGAGCGGCTGCTGGGCCCCATGGGCCAGTTCCTGCCCTTTGAGTTCCTGGGCATCGTGGTCGCGGCTTTGTGCCTGGGCGTGCTCCCGGGCGCGACCGCGGTGGTGGTCGCGACCCTTACGTCCATCTGGTCGCTGCCGCCCGAGGGCTTCTTCGCGGTGTCGCGCCCGGCGGACATCGTGGCCGTGGCCCTCAACGGCGTGCTGGGCGCGGGCGTGGTCGTGCTCAGCGAGGCGCACCGCCGCTCGGTGGCCCGTGAGCGGGCCGCGTTCACGGAGCTCGACCGCCGCGCCCGCGAGCTGGAGGCGGAGGTGCGGCAGCGCACGCGGGCGGAGCGCGAGCTCCGCGAGGCCAACGAGCGGCTCGACGAGTTCTCCCACGCCGTGGCCCATGACCTCAAGGAGCCGCTGCGGGGCATCACCTACCTGGCCACGTTCCTGGAGGAGGACACCGCCGACCGCCTCACGCCCGACGAGCGGCACCGCCTGGGGCGCCTCAAGGCCTCCGCCCAGGGGATGGCCCACATGCTCGGCGTCGCGCTCGATTACGCCCGCGAGTCGGCGGCCGGCGCCGCGGAGCCGGGTGAGTCCGGGCCCGCCGTGGTGGACCCCGCGGCCGTGGCGGGGCGCGTGGTCCAGACGCTCGAGCCCTGGCTCAAGCAGGAGAACGCGGAGGTGATTGTGCGCGGCCCCCTGCCGCCGGTGCGCTGCGACGAGGCGAGCATCATCCGCGTCTTTACGAACCTGATCGCCAACGGCGTCAAGTACAACCGCTCCAGCCCGAAGGTGATCGAGGTGGGCGTGCTCGACATGGGCGTGATCGGGCTGGGCGCCTCGGTGGACGTCAAGCCGCCGGTGTTCTACGTGCGCGACAACGGCGCGGGCATCCCGCGCGAGAAGCGCGACAGGGTCTTCCGCATGTTCCGCCGCCCCGAGCCCGGCGACCCCCACGACCCGCCCAACGCCGGCACCGGCGCCGGCCTGGCCCTCACCCGCCGCATCATCGAACGCCACCGCGGCCGCATCTGGATCGAGGACCCCCCGCCGGGCGTGCAGGGCACCACGTTCTGCTTCACGCTGGCGGAGCGGGGTTGAACCAGGGATCAGCCCGCTCATTCATGTCCTTCCAAGCCTCTCCCTGGTGTTCTTCGTGGGCGCTGTGTTTCGAGTCTCCTGTGGGTGTCACGCCGCCAGCCTGGCCTCGCCCGCGGTTTCCCCGCCGGCCGTGAGCGCCCCCGCCCCCAGCTGCACCGTGAAGGGCGCGCACACCGGGCCCAGCACGTCGACGCGGCGGGCCTGCACGGTGTACTGCACGGTTCCCACGCCGGCGGGCAGGGTGCCGTCGCGGAAGTGTTTACGGCCCGCGAGCGCGACCTGCGTGAACGGGCCCCAGCCGCCGTCGGCACTCGGCAGCCGCCGCAGGACCTGGTAGATCGTGCCGTGGGCGTTGGCGGGGTTCTTGCACTTCCACTGGATCGTCAGCGAGCCGTCGGTGTTGAGCGTGGCGCGGAGGTGCGTGCACGGCCCCGGCGCGGCCATCACGCCCGGGGTGTTGGGCGGGGTCAGCATCGCGGCCTGGTACAGCTCCATCGGGTCCGCCGCGTTCGCGGCGTTGAGGTCGATCAGCGTCACCGTCTCGGTCATCACACGGTTCAGTTCGCGCATACGGGTCGCGGCGAGCGAGGCCGCCGTCTTCCACGCCTGCTTCGCGGCGGTGGCCTGCGCGAGGGCGTCCTGCGCGTTCACCACGGCCTGCTCGTAGCTGGCGAGCTGCTGCGGGCTGAGCCCGAGCAACGCCGCGTGCTGCTGGAAGGGCTCGACGTGCTGGCCCGCGAAGTTCACGGCGGCGGAGCGGGGGAGCGGATGATGCGCTGGATAGGCATGATGGAGACAGCATCGGCGTGAGGGGTGGGGGGGTTGAGCGGACTCTGCCGTTTTTGACACGTTTGGGCCGCCGACGCCCCCGGACGCATCCCCACACCACCGCAACCGCACAGGATCGGCCTGGAACGCGGCCCAAAGCCCGCGGAACCGCCCGCCCCGCGTGCCCGACGCCGCGGATTCCGCACCGATTCCCCCGCCCCGCATACGCCGCGGCGGCGTTTCCGTACGCGGTCCCGCGCAGTCCTTACGCGACCGCCCCCGCCACGTAAGGAACGCGCGGGATTCCGTACGCGATCCCCCAGAACTCTTACGGAAATAGTGCCGTCGCGTAACGAACGCGGGACGTGTCGTACCGGACGGGTGGCGTGGCGTAACGGAGCCGTGCCACCACCATTCGGCTCTGCGAATGGTGGTGCCCCCGCGGCGGCCCACGTCCAATCATCACCTTTCGCAGAGCCGAAAGGTGGTGGTACGAGGGTGATGCCACCTGCCGGGGAAGTGACGCCTTTTATGAAAAGAGCTCGTCGAGTGAAACAGATCGCTCTTTGTGTTCACGGCGCATGTCATCAAGGATCCGGAGCAAAAGATCCATGGCCTCTGTCGAATGGTGAAACCTCACGCCCGCAAGTTCGCGGATAATCTCACGATTGCCCTCGAAGTCTGCCGCGTCTATCTCAAGATTGCCGTTATCATCGTGCCGTCGAGCCAGAATCCCACGTGAGACTTCGTCCGCGTTTCGCTTCCCAAAGGTTTCCTTGATCTTCTCCCACTCCGCCTTCCGGTAGTGGGTGGAAACGAAGTCAAAGATTGGAGCCTCGGGCTGCTTGGCGGTATGGAGCAGTAATGCGCCCCTGTTCACAGTATTGACGATCGTGAGTCGCTGGGCCCAGAATGAGGTGAACGCTACCAAACGGTCGTCGCCGGACTTCCCCTTCAGGGACTCCTCCAACTCCGACAGCTTTGGGATTAGTAGCTCTCGCTCGACGAGAGCCTTGTCCATCTCCCACATCAACTGAAGCACCTGGTCCGCGCGCGACGAATTCTTCACGACGCGTTCGATGAGTTTGCCGCGCTGATCAGGTGAGGCTCGCAACAGAAAACGAGCGGCGTAGTATTCCTGGAAGGACCGGTGGGTATAACTAATGTGCAGTCCATCGCGGTTCAGGATGCACAGTGCTCGGACTAAGTCCTCCAGACACTTCGACCGATCGCCGGGGACTCGGGCCACCTTCAGTGCAAACGCTAGCGTTTCATCCACCTCTTGAAGGGTCAAGGTCGTTTTCGCGTCCCAGTAGGTCTTGAATGCGAATGCCTCAAGCATCGCCACGAAATCGTCCTTCTCGAGGTTTGAACTCAGCGTGCGCTTGTACCCGTCTTTCAGAGCGTCGTGACGGTTCCAAAGCGTCTCGAAAACCTGCGAGTAGAACAGATGCATGCGTGAGGGCACGCTCGCGTTATGCGAGTACGTAATCAGCATGATTGTTAGAAGCAGCGGGTTCGAAAGGAACGACTGATGAGTCTGCCAAAGGGTGGACTCAATGTCCGCGAGGAACCGGATCTTGGTGCCCTCGTCGTATTCGATCCTTGCGATAAGGGTGCGGACCTTCTCTAGCGATAGCGGTAGCACGGTCACACTGCTAAACCCCACCCATCCGATGAACCGGTCATCAGGGCGCGACGTGACGAGGATCGGCAAGGCTGGATTCTCGTTGGCAAGCCTCTGGATCGCAGTCGAAACCGCATCCTGTTTCTCGAGGTTCACCTCGTCAAACCCATCTAGCAGCAGCACGAACTGTCCCTTCTCAAATGCTCGTTTGATTGCACCGGGGGCCAAGTTGAGGGATGGAAGCGACAGTTCGGCCTCGATCAGCGATTCCAGCGTTTGTCCATTTGGGTTGACGCCCTTCAGTTCGATGAAGAGTGGAACGTGATTGGTGGTCTTGGCAAAGTCGACGAACAGATGGCGCAAGAGGGTGGACTTGCCCATTCCGGCCATGCCGACGATGACGCAGTGCTTCGCTCTGCTCAGCAGTGAAACGGCGCCGACGTTCTTGAGCACGTCGTCATTGCGAAACTGCAGGTCCTGGGGGACATAGAAGTTGTAGATGAACTGTGGCGCGTCCCGGTAAAGGAGTGTACGGATCTGACTGCGGCGCTTGAGCTGCTCGTCGAGGTAGCGGGTGAAGGCACTGCCAAGCCTTACGCGAGCTTCGTCGAGTACGCTCTTTCCACCACCCAATAGGGTCTGCCCAAGTCCTTGCGCAGTCCGTGCCACGAGGCTTGCGACTACTTCGTTGATGTCGAGTTGCTGTACCTCGTCTGCCATTGCTGCCCGGTTCTCCGATGCGATTGATCGCCGGGATCATAGCGGCGCGGGATGAGCGACGGACATGCCGGCTAACGAGACCGCGCAGTGCGAAAAGGGCCGCCCTCGTGGTGAGGGCGGCCCTTGGGTTGCTGCTTCGAAGTGCACAGGCGGGACGCCTGTGCCACCGGGACATTCAAGGCACGGTTACTGCGTGCCCGCCGGTGTGCCGCCCATGGCGCCGGTCGATGAAGTGGTTTCGATCTGGGGCACATGCCCATCAGACCTGTCCGCGCCCAGGGCCTCGGCGGCGGCGGCGGCTTCTTCCATCATCTCGGACTCGTCGTCGTAGTCCTCCTCGATGGCGACCAGCGGCTTGACCTTGATCTCCTGGTAGGGGCGGAAGCCCGTGCCCGCGGGGATGAGGTGGCCCAGCAGCACGTTCTCCTTGAGGCCGATGAGGAAGTCGCTGGCGCCCTTGAGGGACGCTTCCGTGAGCACCTTGGTCGTCTCCTGGAACGAGGCGCCCGAGAGGAACGACTCGGACTGGAGCGAGGCCTTGGTGATGCCCAGCAGCAGCGTGCGGCCGGTGGCGGGGCGGGCCCGCTTGGCCTTGGCCCCCTCCTTGCCCGCGGCCTCGGCCTTGGCGTTGGCCTCCTTGATGGTGGCCTTGCTGACCAGTTCGCCGAGCTTGAGGTCGGTGCCGCCCACCTCGGAGACGCGGACCCAGGACTCGATCTCGCGGTTCTTCTGCTTGAAGGTGTACTTGTCGACCACTTCCTGCGGGAGCAGGTCGGTGTCGCCGGGGTTCTCGACCTTCACCTTGCGGATCATCTGGGAGAGGATCAGCTCGATGTGCTTGTCGTTGATGGCCACGCCCTGGGCGCGGTACACGTTCTGCACCTCGTCGAGCATGTAGCTCCAGAGGGCCTCCTCGCCCTTGATCCGCAGAATGTCGTGCGGGACCAGCGGGCCTTCGGTGAGCGGGTCGCCCGCCTGCACGTAGTCGCCGGTGTGCACGAGCAGCTGCTTATCGCTGGGGACGTGGTGGTCCTTCTCGATGCCGGCCTCGGAGACGACCTTGATGGTCATCTTGCCCTTGCGCTTGTCGGAGAAGATCTCGACGCGGCCGGAGATCTCGGCCATGAAGGCCGGGTCGCGGGGCTTGCGGGCCTCGAAGATCTCCGTCACGCGGGGCAGACCACCCACGATGTCCTGCGAACCGCCGCCGGTGCGGGGCTGACGCGCGAGCATGTGGCCGGCCTTGATCTTCTGGCCGTCCTCGACCTCCAGGCGTGCCCGGGCGGGCAGGTAGTGGAAGTCCAGGATGTTGCCCGCCTCGTCGGTGATGTTGATCGCCGGGTGCAGGTCGCCCTTGTGCTCGATGATGACCTTGTCCTTGCGGCCGCCGCCCGCGTCCTCGACGCGGTAGGTCTCCTTCTCGATGATGTCGACGTAGGAAACCACGCCGTCCTTCTCGGCCAGGATGGGCGTGCGGTGCGGGTCCCACTTGACCAGCAGCTGACCCTTCTTGACCTCGTCACCCTCCTTGGCGAACACCCAGGCGCCGTAGGGCACCTTCCACTTCTCGACCTCGCGGCCCTTGGGGTCCATGATCGCGAGCTCGCCGTTGCGCTTGAGCACGACCATGACGTCGTGGCCTTCGTCGTCCTTGGTGGGCACGGCGTGGGCGTCGCGGAGCTCGAGGCGGCCCGCGTTGAGGGCGCGGTACTCGGTGTCCTGCGCGGCGCGCTGGCCGATGCCGCCGGTGTGGAACGTACGCATCGTGAGCTGCGTGCCCGGCTCGCCGATCGACTGGGCGGCGATGATGCCCACCGCCATGCCGGGCTCAACGAGCTTGCCGGTGGACATGTCCATGCCGTAGTCGAGCACGGAGCAGCCGGACTTGGACTCGCTCGTGAGCGGCGAGCGGACGAGCACCGCGTCGATGCCGATCTCCTCGATCTTGGCCGCGGCCTCGGCGGAGATCATCTCGTTCTCTTTGACGATGACCTCGTCGGTGACGGGGTTGACGACCGCGTTGACGGTGACGCGGCCGATGATCTGCTCGCGCAGCGGGACGTCGACCTGCTCGCCCTTGTAGATGGCTCGCTTGAGGACGCCGCGCTTGGAGCCGCAGTCGATCTCGCCGATGATCACCGACTGGGCGATGTCGCACAGCTTGCGGGTGAGGTAGCCCGAGTCCGCCGTCTTGAGGGCGGTGTCCGCCAGGCCCTTGCGGGCGCCGTGGGTGGACGAGAAGTACTCGAGGATGTTGAGGCCCTCGCGGAAGTTGGCGCGGATGGGGGTCTCGATGATCTCGCCCGAGGGCTTGGCCATGAGGCCGCGCATGCCGGCCAGCTGCTGCATCTGGCTGATGTTGCCGCGGGCGCCCGAGTCGGTCATGAGGTACACGGGGTTGAGGTAGCTCTTGCCGGCCTTGGCGTCGGGGGGGAGCTCGTTGCCGTTCTCGTCGCGGCGGTCGTTGCGGAGGGCGGTGACGAGCTTCTTCTGCACCTCTTCGCGGCAGTGCGACCAGATGTCCAGCAGCTGGTTGTAGCGCTCGCGGGCGGTGATGATGCCGCGGTCGTAGTTCTTCTCAACGCGGTCGACCTTCTTCTGGGCCTCGTCGAGCAGCGCCTGCTTCTCGTGGGGGATGCGGAGGTCGGTGATGCCGAAGGAGAGGCCGGCCAGGGTGGCCTGCTTGAACCCCATCTCCTTGAGCTTGTCGAGCAGGTCGATGGTGGGGGCGCGGCCGGCGATCGCGTAGCAGTCGTCGATCACGCGGGCGCAGCCCTTCTTGCCCAGGGCGCAGTTGTAGAAGGGCATGCCCGGGTAGAGCACGTCGGCAAAGAGGGCGCGGCCGGCGGTCGTGACGATGCGGCGGTTGGCCGGCATCGGCTTGATGGCGCCGGTCTGGCTCTCAACGACCGTGTCGAAGCCGTCCACGCGGAGCACGATCTTGTCGTGCGGCCCGATCTGGCGCCGCTCGAGGGCCAGGATGGCCTCCTTGCGGTCCTTGAAGCGGGGCATCTTCTCGACGGCGATCTCGTCGGGGGTCATGAACGTGATGAAGTACACGCCCATGACGATGTCCTGCGAGGCCGAGATGATCGGCTTGCCGTTGGCGGGCGAGAAGATGTTGTGCGTGCTGAGCATCAGCACGTGGGCCTCGGCCTGGGCCTCCACGGAGAGGGGGAGGTGCACGGCCATCTGGTCACCGTCGAAGTCGGCGTTGAAGCCGCCGCACACCAGCGGGTGGATGTGGATGGCGTTGCCTTCCACGAGCACGGGCTCGAAGGCCTGGATGCCCATTCGGTGCAGGGTAGGGGCGCGGTTGAGCAGCACGGGGTGCTGGTAGATGACTTCCTCGAGGATGTCCCACACCGCGGCGTCGCGGCGCTCGAGCATGCGCTTGGCGGACTTGATGGTGTCCGCGAGGCCGTGCTCCTTGAGCTTGCGGATGATGAAGGGCTGGTAGAGCTCGAGGGCGATCTTCTTGGGCAGGCCGCACTGGTTGAGCTTGAGCTCGGGGCCGACGACGATGACCGAGCGGGCGGAGTAGTCCACGCGCTTACCCAGCAGGTTCTCGCGGAAGCGGCCCTGCTTGCCCTTGATCATGTCGGTGAGCGACTTGAGGGGGCGGTTGCTGCTGCCCAGCACGGGGCGGCGGCAGCGGTTGTTGTCGAAGAGCGCGTCCACCGCCTGCTGCAGCATGCGCTTCTCGTTGCGGATGATGACCTCGGGAGCGTTGAGGTCCATCAGCTTCTTGAGGCGGTTGTTGCGGTTGATGATGCGGCGATAGAGGTCGTTGAGGTCGCTGGTCGCGAAGTTGCCGCTCTCGAGCAGGACCAGCGGGCGCAGGTCCGGCGGGATCACGGGGACGACGTCCATGACCAGCCAGGCGGGGTCGTTCTCGCTGCCGCGGATCTGCTCGATGAGCTTGAGGCGCTTGGCGAGGTCCTTGATCTTCTGCTTGGACTTGGTCTGGCTGAGGTCGGTGCGGAGCTGGGCGACCTCGGCGTCGAGGTCGGTCTTCTCGATGAGCTCACGGATGGCGTCTGCGCCCATAAGGGCCTTGAACGCGTTGCCGTACTTGTCCACCGCGTTGCGGTAGTCGTCCTCGGTGAGCATCTGCTTGAACTTGAGCTCGGTGTCGCCGGCGTCGGTGACGACGTAGTCCTGGTAGTAGATGATCTTCTCGAGGTCGCTGGTCTTCATGCCCAGCAGGGTGCCCAGGCGGCTGGGCATGGACTTGAAGAACCAGATGTGGACGGTGGGGGAGGCCAGGTTGATGTGGCCCATGCGCTTGCGGCGCACGCGGGAGTGGGTCACCTTGACGCCGCAGCGGTCGCAGATGATGCCCTTGTACTTGGTGCCGCGGTACTTGCCGCAGGCGCACTCGTAGTCACGCTCGGGCCCGAAGATGCGCTCGCAGAAGAGGCCGTCCTTCTCGGGGCGGTAGGTGCGGTAGTTGATGGTCTCGGGCTTCTTCACCTCGCCGTAGGACCAGGCCCGGATGTCGTTGGGCGACGCCAGGGTGATCTTGACGGCGGAAAAGTCATTGACGCGGTCGTAAACGGTCTCGGCCATACTCGGAAACTCCTCAGGGGAGGTGGGGTATCAGTGTTCAGTGCGGGCGTTCAGTCGGCGGGCAATGCAGGCAGGAGCAGGAGGTGCAGGCCCTTGTGCTTTTGCTCAAGTTCCTGTTCGACCTTGGAAAGGACTTGGACGTAATCCTCGATCTCGACGTTGTCGCGGTCGGGCTCGACCACCAGGTAGATCCAGCCCTCGACGAGCTTGTCGGTGGTGACATTGAGGCGAAAACTGAGGCGGGCCGCGGCGTCATTGAGCCGTTCCTGCACCAGCTTCTTGATGTCCCCGACGGGAGCGACCATCAGCGGTTCCCTCCCAGGATCTGTGTGACGAGGTTCATGTCACGGAGCGCCTCGTGCCCCGTGGCGGGTCCGACGGAGAAGCGGGGCTGGTAGTCGGCGGCGATTCGCCGGACGTACAAGCGGGAGACAGCGCCGGCAACGACCTGCCGCTGCATGGGGCGAAGGCCACTCAGGGTGCTGCGCACAAGGCTCGGAAGTTCGGTGTGGGAGGGGTTGCCCCGCTCACCGAACTGACGGACGCCTTGAGCGTGCAGACGAGCGGTGACATGGCAGTACGCGGCGAAGTAGGCGCGCGAGATGCCTGAGCGGGCAGCCTGCTCACGGATGAGCCGGTTTGCCGCCAGGGCATTCTCGTTCGCCATTTCAGACCACGTCGCCATAGTTCCGCCGCTTTACAGCAGGCTCCCGCCCTCCAGCTTCTTCTTCTCCAGCGTGATGTTCAGGCCCAGGCCCTTGAGCTCGTTGCAGAGCACGTCGAAGGCGACGGGCATGCCCGCCTCGAGCTTGTTGGTGCCCTTGACCATGGACTCGTAGATCTTGGTGCGGCCCTCGACGTCGTCGGACTTGACGGTGAGGAGCTCCTGGAGGATGTAGGCCGCGCCGTACGCCTCGAGCGCCCACACTTCCATTTCACCGAATCGCTGGCCGCCCGTGCGCGCCTTGCCGCCCAGGGGCTGCTGGGTGATGAGGGAGTAGGGGCCGGTGGCGCGGGCGTGGATCTTGTCGTCCACCAGGTGGTGGAGCTTCAGGATGTACATGTAGCCCACGGTGGTCTTCTGGTTGAACGGTTCGCCCGTCCGGCCGTCGAACAGCTGGATCTTGCCGCCCTTGGGCATGCGGGCCAGCAGTTCGCGGTGGTGCGGCCAGGTGCCGGCCTTCTCGTGGTTGGCCAGACGCTCCTCGACGTTCTTGTTCGCCTCGGCCACGGCGTCGTGCACCTGCTGCTCGGTCGCCCCGTCGAACACGGGGGTCACGGCCTGGAAGCCCAGGACCTTCGCGGCCCAGCCCAGGTGCGTCTCCAGGATCTGCCCGACGTTCATACGGCTGGGCACGCCCAGCGGGTTGAGCAGCACCTCGACGGGCGTGCCGTCCTCCATGAACGGCATGTCCTCTTCGGGGACGATGCGGGCGATCACACCCTTGTTGCCGTGGCGGCCGGCCATCTTGTCACCGACGGACAGGGCCCGCTTGGTGGCGAGGTAGACCTTGACCATTTCGAGCACGCCGGTGGGCAGCTCGTCGCCGCGCTTCATGTGAGAGACCTTGCGGTTTTTCTCGGCGCTGATGGCGGTGATGCGGGGCCAGAACTGGCGGTAGAGCTTCTCGGCCGAGTCGCGGGTGTCCTTGCCGCCCTTGGCCCACTTGATGTCGAAGGTGCGGATCTGCTCGAGGATGACCTCGGGGATGTCCGACGCGCCGACCTTCTGGCGGGTGTTGGGGTCGATCATCGGGGTGCCGAGCGCCTCGTTGATCGCGTTCGTCATCTGCTTGAAGAGGGCGATGGCCTTCTGGTCCATCTCCGCTTCGTAGGTGGTGATTTCCTTCTTCAGCTGCTTCTTCTGCTCCTCGTTCATGTGGAGGCGGCGGCTGAACTTGCGGGCGCCGATAACCACGCCCTCAACGCCCGCGGGGACCTCGAGGGAGTCGTTCTTCACGTCCTCGCCGGCGCGGCCGAAGATGGCGTGCAGCAGCTTCTCTTCCGGGGTGAGCTCGGTCTTGCTCTTGGGGCTGACCTTGCCCACCAGGATGTCGCCGGGGCCCACGCGGGCGCCCAGGCGGATGATGCCGCTCTCGTCGAGGTTGCGGAGCATCTTCTCGGAGACGTTGGGGATGTCGCGGGTGAACTCCTCGCGGCCGAGCTTGGTCTCGCGGATCTCGACGTCAAAGGCGTCGATGTGGATCGACGTGAACACGTCGTCCTTCACCAGACGCTCGTTGATGACGATGGCGTCCTCGAAGTTGTACCCGTCGAAGGTGTTGAACGCGACGAGCACGTTCTTGCCAATGGCGAGCTCGCCCATCTTGGTCGAGGCGCCGTCGGCGAGCACCTGGTTCTTCTCGACCTTCTGGTTGAGCTTGACCACCGGGCGCTGGTTGAGGCAGGTGCGCTCGTTGAGGCCCACGAACTTGCGGAGCACGTACTCATCGGCGTTGTCGATGATGATGCGCTCGGAGTCCACGAAGGTGACGGTGCCCGCGTTGCGGGCCTTCACCACCATGCCGCTGTTGTGGCCCACGGCCTTCTCGATGCCGGTCGCCACGCAGGGCGGGTCGACCTTGATGAGCGGCACCGCCTGACGCTGCATGTTGCTACCCATGAGGGCGCGGTTGGCGTCGTCGTGCTCGAGGAAGGGGATGAGCGCGGCCGAGATGCCGACGATCTGCTTGGGGCTGATGTCGAGGTAGTTAACCTCGCCGGAATCAACCTCGGCCAGCTCGCCGTTCACGCGGGCGAGGATGGCGCCCTTCTTGAGCTTGCCGCCCTCTTCGAGCGAGTCGGAGGGGGCGAGGATCGCCTTCATCTCCTCGTCGGCGCGGAGCTGGATGATCTTGCCGGTGGCCTTGCCGTTGCTGACCTCGCGGTAGGGCGTGCGGAGGAAGCCGTACTCGTCGATAGACGAGTAGATGCCCAGCGAGGCGATGAGGCCGATGTTGGTGCCTTCGGGCGTCTCGATGGGGCAGATGCGCCCGTAGTGGGAGATGTGCACGTCGCGGACTTCGAAGCCGGCGCGCTTGCGGTTGAGGCCGCCCGGTCCGAGGGCCGAGAGGCGGCGCTCGTGCACGAGGCTCGAGAGCGGGTTGGTCTGGTCAACGACCTGCGAGAGCTCGGATCGGCCGAAGAAGAAGTCGATGGCGCTGCTAATGGACTTGGTGTTCACCAGGTCGGCGATCTTGGTGAGCTCCTCGGGGTCCTTGACGCTCATGCGCTCCTGCACGGTGCGGCGCAGTTTGAGGAAGCCCTTGCGGAGCTCCTCGACGGCGAGCTCGTCGAGCGTGCGGAGGCGGCGGTTGCCGAGGTGGTCGATGTCGTCGACCATCGCGACGGGGCGGCCGGTCTTGGGGTCCTGGCGACCGCTGCGGAGGTCGAGCAGGTACTGGATCACCCGCAGGAAGTCCTCGCTGCGGATGAACATCATGTCCTCTGGCGTGTTGAGGTCGAACTTCCGGTTGATGCGGAAGCGGCCCACGCGCCCGAGCCGGTAGCGGTTCTCGTCGAAAAACTTCTCGAAGAAGAGGGCCTTGGCCTTCTCCACCTGGGGCGGGTTGCCCGGGCGCAGCTTGGAATAGATCTTCAGCAGGGCCTTCTCGTAGGTGGTGTCGCCGGTCTCGAACTGCTCGAGCTTCTCCTCGGCGATCGTGTTGAGGATCAGCACGTCGCTGGGGTTCTCGATGACCTTCACCTTCTTAAGGCTGCTGGCCATGATGGCGCCCGCGGCCTCGCCGATCTGGCGTCCGACGTGGATCAGCTCCTCGCCGGTGCTGGTGTCGATGATCGACTCCGCGGCCCAGTGCTCGGGCTTGATGTTCTCCACCTTGATGTCGCTGATCTCGTAGAAGAGGCTCAGGATGGCGTCGGTCTCGGCGACGGACTCATCGAGGCAGCGGAGGAAGGTGGTGGCGGCCAGCTTGGTCGACTGGTCGATGCGCATCGCCAGCACGTCCTTCTTGGTCACCTCCAGCTCGATCCAGCTGCCGCGCTCGGGGATGATGCGGGTGGAGTGGAGCGGGCGGTCGGCCTCGGCGGACACGATGGAGAAGTCAACGCCGGGGGAGCGGTGGAGCTGGCTGACGATGACGCGCTCGGCACCGTTCACGATGAACTCGCCGCCGCCCATCATGATGGGGAACTCGCCGAGGTAGATCTGCTCCTCGGGGAGCTCGGGGCGGCCTTCGCGCTTGAGGCGGACGCCGATCCGGAAGGGGCGGCCGTAGGTGAGGCGGAGCTCGCGGCACTCGTCGGAGGTGTACCGGGGCTCCTCCAGGGTGTAGTTGATGTACTCGAGCTTCATCGTCCCGTCGTAGCTTTCGATCGGGAAGACTTCACGGAGCAGGGCCTCCAGGCCGATGGTGGTATCACGCTCGTCCGGCCCCTTGGTGAGCTGGAGGAAGCGCTCGTAGGCGTCGGTCTGGACCTGCGTCAGATCGCCCACGGGGAGCGCGTCGCCGCGCTTGGAAAAGTCACGAACCTTGATATTCGACGTAGACATCACTGCCATCGGGTGCCTCTCGATGGAGAACAAGACCTCGTTTGTCCCACTAAATCCGGCAAGTCAAACGGGTCGTCTCAACTCTGAATGTGGTGCTGGTTCAACGGCGTACCGCCTTCGCCCTAAACCGTTCGGAACCGATGAGTATACCCGCGGGGGGTGGGGTCAACCATCCACCCGCGTGCAAATTTCAGGCCAGCGGTCAATCCCTTTTCAGCCGGATTGGCGATAAACCGGGGTTTGGACTGATGGCGGTGGGGGAGGGGCAAAAGGAAAGACCCGCCGGTCAGGGCGGGTCTCTCGGGGGAAGTCTTGGTCAGGCGCACAACCCGAGATGGATCGTGGCACCTGGATGGGACTTAGACGATCTCAACGGTCGCGCCGTTCTCCTTGAGGGTGGCGGCGAGCTTGTCCGCCTCCTCCTTGGAGAGGCCGGTCTTGACGGGCTTGCCGGGGGCGTCGACGAAGGCCTTGGCCTCGGCCAGACCCAGGCCGGTGGCCTCGCGGACGACCTTGATGACCTGGATCTTCTTGTCGCCAGCGGCCTTGAGGACGACGTCGAAGCTGGTCTTCTCCTCGGCCTTGGCGGCGGCGCCGCCGGCGGCCGGGGCGGCCATCATGACGCCGCCACCCGCGGCGGCCTCGATGCCGTAGGTCTCCTTCATGTACTTGCCGAGCTCGACGGCGTCCTTGAGGGTGAGGCCAGCGAGCTGATCGCCGAGGGTCTTGATGTTGGCGCTGAACGTGGTGTCGGACATGGTGTGCTTCTTTCTCTAACGCTTGAGGGCGGGCGGGTTTGCCTGCTCTCTGACACTCACCGAGAGGGGCCGGAACATCCGGCCTTTAACCCGCCGCGGCGGGCCAGTCGGTGATGATGTTTCGGGACTGGAATCAGCCGGCCTTGGCGATGGTCTCGCCCTTCTCCAGCTTGGTCTCGACGGCCTTGATGATGCCGGCGAGGGTGGAACCGGGGCCCTGCACCTGGGCCACGAGCTTGCGCGCGGGGCTGACAATGAGGGTGACAACCTGAGCGATGGCCTCGTCCTTGGTGGGGAACTTGGACAGCTCGGTGACGCCGGCCTTGCCCTTGAAGAGGGTGCCATCGAGGACGGCGCCCTTGAGCTCCAGGCCGGGCATCTTGCCCATGGCCTCGACGATCTCGCGGGCAACCTCGACCACGGACTCGCCGCCGTGGGCGAGGGCCGAGGCGCCGGACATCAGCTCGCCGAGCTGGGCGAGGCTGGTGCCCTCGAAGGCCTTGCGGGCCAGCGAGTTGCGCAGGACGGTGATCTTGATCTTCTTCTTGGCGAGCGACCCACGCAGCTTGGTGGTGTCGATGGCCTTGAGGCCGCGGATGGAGATGAGGAGGGCGTTGCCGTAGTCCTCGCCGCCGCCGGCGATGCGGTTCTTGTAGTCCCGCATGATGATCTGCTTGACGGTCTTCGACATGGCTTACTCCTCCACCACGGCAGAAACGTGCTTGACCTGCACGCCGGGGGTCATGGCCCCGCTGACGGTGATCTTCTTGATGTACTGACCCTTCACGGTCGAGGGGCGGGCCCGCTCGATCGCGTGGATGAAGAACTCGAGGTTGGCGACGAGGCTGTCCTCGGGGAAGCTCATCTTGCCGATGACGGCGTGGATGTTCCCGGCCTTGTCGGCGCGGTACTCGACCTTGCCGGCGGAGTATTCCTTGACGGCCTCGGGGACCTGGGGGGTCACGGTGCCGGCCTTGGGGGAGGGCATGAGGCCCTTGGGGCCCAGGACCTTACCCAGGCGGCTGACGACGCGCATCATGTCGGGGGACGCGACGGCGACGTCGAAGTCCATCCAGCCCTTTTCGATCTCGGCGACGAGGTCCTCACCGCCGGCCTTGACGGCGCCGGCCGCGAGGGCCTGCTGGGCCACGTCGGACTGGCAGAAGGCAACGACGCGCTTGGACTTGCCGATGCCCTTGGGGAGGCTGATGGCGCCGCGGAGGTTCTGGTCGCTCTGCGCGGTGTCGAGGTTGAGGTGCATCACCACGTTGACCGTCTGGTCGAACTTGGGGCCCTTGAACTTCTTGAGGGTGGCGACGGCCTCGGTGGGGAGGATCGCGTCCTTGGGGGTGATGGCCATGTTGGCCTTACGACGCTTGCTGATTCTGACCGGCATACTGGTTCTTCTCCTTTCAGAACCCCTCCCTCACGGTCGGGGCTCGTACCGGTCAACCTTCGACCGTAACGCCCATGGAGCGGGCGGTGCCTTCGATCACACGCATCGCGGCCTCGAGGCTCGCGGAGTTGAGGTCGACCATCTTCTCCTTGGCGATCTTCTCGACCTGGGCCTTGGAGATCTTGCCGATCTTCTCTTTGTTGGGGACGCCCGAGCCCTTCTCCTTGCCGGCGGCCTCGAGGATGAGGACGCTGGCGGGGGAGCTCTTCACCTCGAAGTCGAACGTGCGGTCGGAGTAGACCGTCACGATGCAGCCGACGACCTTGCCCTTGACGTTCTGGGTCGCGGCGTTGAACTTCTGGATGAACTGGCCGGGGTTCACACCCTTGGAGCCCAGAACCGGGCCCAGGGGAGGAGCCGGGGTGGCAGCGCCACCCGTGGCCATGATCTTGAATACGTTGGTGACTTCTTTCTTGGCCATTCTTGCAAACCTCCCACCGGCTCCTTTGCTGGAGGGCTCGGCAACCTGCCTGGCCCTTTCAGCGTGCCCGCCCCGGCCTGGGTGCGAGCGGAGTCCGGTAGTTCAACCGGTCCTGGATGTAAACCCGCTCCGCGTCAGCGCAGGGGCTTCCAGAAGGGAGAGGATGATAGCTGGGAGGCGGGGTGGGGCAAGGGGGTGGGAGTGGAGGAGTGGAGGAGGGGAGGAGAAGTGGAGTGGAGGGGTGAAGCTGGGGAGGTGGGGAGGTGGGGAGGTGGGGAGGTGGGGAGGTGGGGAGGTGCAGCCATCCTCCGCGGCCCCCTTTCGGGGGGCGGTGATTACCGGAGGGCTTCGGCGAAGAGGTCGGCCAGCTCGTGGGAGAGGCCGGCCTTGCGGGCGCGGTCGAGGGTGGCTTTGGCTTTGTCCTTGTGGCCCTGGGCCTGGTGGAGGACGAGGGTGAGCAGGTGGGCGTTGGTGGCGTCCTTGTTGGCGTGCCCGGCGGCGAGGGCGGTGAGCGGGGGGATGCGGGCGGGCTCGAAGCCGAGCGCTGCAAGGTCCAGGGGCTCGCTCGCGAGGAGCGGGTCGGAGGCGTACGCCTGGGCCATGGTGGTGGCGGCCTGAGCGGCGTCGCGGCTGGCGAGGTGCGCGATCGCGAGCAGGCGCTGGGAGTGGAAGTCGTCGGGGTGGGTCTTGAGATGCGACTGGAGCTCGGTGAGGGCGCGCGGCGTGTCGGTGGCGAGGGTCCTGGGGTCGAACCCCTCTTCGTACCTGGGGCGGAGGTTGGGGTCGGAGATGCCGCTGCCGATGCGCTCGTTGGGGGTGGGGGGACCGATGCCCGCGACTCGGAACTGGTGCTCGCGCCGACAGCGCTCGAACCGCTCGTCCTGAGCGCGGTCGCTGCTCGCACGCCCGCGCTCCGCGTGCGCGGCACTCGCGGCGGGGGCGAGCTTCGCGTGCTCGCCGTCGCGGATGTGGGCGCGGATGAGGTCTGGCTCGAACGCGCGCTTGTTGCGGAGGACGCTCATCGGAGCGTCGGTCGGCATGGGCGTCTCAGTGAGGAACCGGCGCGGGCTCTCGAGCAGGGCCATGGTGGGGCGGACGTGCCCGACGACCTTCTCCGGGATGCGCGGCAGTCCGATGGGCATGATGCGGCCGTAGGTGAGCGGCATGCGCGCGAAGCCCTCCGGGTAGATCTTTCGAAGTGTGATCCAGCGGCCGGACGGGCGGGTGTTGACGCTCATTGCTGACGTGCGTGCGGCGGGGGCAGAGCGGACGGCGCCGGTGGATTGGGTCGTCTTCGGGGCTGCGGGGGAGGTGGTCTGCGCGGGCGTGCCCACCGTGGTGCGGGGCGCGCGGGAGCGAGCGGTCGGGGACACGTTGGAGCGGCCGGGGCCGGGCTCGTCGTACGTCGTTGTGGTCTGCGCGCCCGCGGCGGTCGCAAGCATCGCGGTGAGCAGGACTGCGGCAGGGGTGGGACGCACGGCTTTTCTCCGATGGACAGCTTATCTGGACATGGAGTGGCGGAACACGCCGACGAGGGCCGCGTCGAGGCCGGCCTTCTCGGCCTTGTCGCACGCGGCGATCGCCTGCACGAGCTGGCCCTGCGCCTGTCGGAGAACGATGACAAGCAGCCAGGTGTCGGACGTGTTCGCTCTTATGGCGGTGTTGTGGGCCAGCGTGGCCAGACTGCGTGATGTGGTGTCGTCCAGGCCCAGAGCGGCAAGGTTCATCGGTTCGCGGGCGAGGAGCGGGTCGCTGGCGTAGGCGGCGGCGATGGTGCGGGCGGCGTCGGCTGGTCGATGGAAATTCAGTTCCGCCAGCGCGAGGTCGCGGCGAGCGCGGAAATCGTCGGGGTTCGCCTTGACGTGCTCCCGCAGGGAGGCCTCGGCGTTGGCGTCGGTGAGCTGCACGCGGGGCGCTTCACTTGTTGTGAGCAGCGGAAGCTTGAGTGCGGCGGTTGTGGTCGAGGCCGCGGGTGCGTCGGTGGCTTTCGGGGGGCTGCGCTCCGCGCCGATGGACGGGCGGGCCGCTTCGGACTCTTTGAACACGCTCTTGCGCGGCTGGCAGGGCGAGCAGGGGGAAGGGTTGCAGTTTCGCGGGGCCGGTCCTTCGATCAGGGCCTCGGGCGCGAGCCGCTCTTGATCACGCAGGATGGACAGCACGTGCTTGCGGTCGACCTCTCTGCGGCGGGTCACCTTTTCGTACTCGCGGGTGTAGCTCTGGTTGTTGGCGCGGATGGTGTCGGAGAGGCTGGCGGCGCCGATGATGTCGTCGTTGCGACGGGGCGTCACGTTTGGGACGACCGGTTCGCGCACGAAGATCATGCGGGGCAGCGGGCGGCGGCCCCCTTTCTCCGAAAAGCCTTGAGGGCGTGTAGAAGGGATGGCGATGCGCTTGAAGCCGCTAGGGAAGAGCCGGCGCTGCAGGCCATCCTCGTACACGCGCTTGGTCGGCATGGGCGAGCGGCCACCCGAGCGCGGGCCGGCTTCGTCGTAGCGGGGCTTCTCCACCCGGTCTTGTGGCGGGGTCTGTGGAGTCTGCGCGCGGGCACCGCCGGCAAGGAGGGCGAGCGTCAGGCAGCCGACGGTCACGGCGGTGCGGTGCATTGAGTGGTCCCCGGCCGGCGCGGGGCGCCGGTACCACAGTGATACCACGGGCGGGGCGGGTTGGGTTGCAGTTTCCGGGTGCTGAGTCCGCTCACCGCCGCCGCGGTCTAGCTCTGCTTCAAGGCGGCCTTCATGGCGCCCAGCACCTCGGGCTCGAGGCCCTGGCGGCGGGCCTTGTCGAGAGCGTTGCGGGCCTGTTCGGTGCGGCCCTCGGCCTGCATCAGGGCCGCGACGGTGAGCCAGGAGGAGCCGGTGTTCACGCGGTTGGCGTAGGTGACGGTGCGGACGACGAGCGAGCGGAGGGACTCGTCGGTGTAGCCCAGCTCGTAGGCGTTGAGCGCGGAGTCGGCGAGCGTGGGGTCGGTGCGGTAGGCCTGACGAAGGGACGCCACGGCGTCGTCGAAGCGGCGCTGCTCGAGGAGGGCGACGGCCAGCACGCGGTGGGCGCGGGCATCGTCGGCGTTCTTTTTGAGGTGGTCGCGCAAGGTGGTGAGGGCGCGGTCGGGCATGCCGAGGCGCAGCTCTTCGACTGCCTGCTCCATCGGCGTGAGCTCGCGCGGCGGCGCGTACACGACCTCGGGGGTGGTGGCGGGCGCGGGGGCGGGTGTCGTCGCAGGGACGAGGGGCGGGCCGTAGGGATTGCCGTAGGCGTAGATGTACGCACCTGTGGCCTGGTCGTAGACGATCGCGGGCGCGGGGAGGTTCATCACGCCGACGGTGGGGGTGTAGCCCTGCGTGTAGACGGGGTAGTTCACGGGGTAGGGGTAGCCGAAGCCGCCGATGGAGAGGCCAGAGCCGATGCTGACGAAGGTCTCGCGCGGGAAGTGGTAGTAGATGGGCGTGCGGTGATGGTCGTGGCGGTCGCGGTTCTTGTAATACCACCAGCGGGCGCGGTCGTCGCGGTCCCAGTGGTGGTGGTGATGATCGTGGTCGTGGCGGGGCGGGATGGGCGTCACGACGACGGGTGGGGAGGGGAACTGGCGGTTGGCCGCGGGGTTGTTGAGTAGGTCGATGTTGGCGCGGCTGCTGGTGCCGATGCCGAGGTAAGAGCGCGGGGCGATGGAGCCGGGCAGGACGTTGCTGTCACCGCCCGCGTCATTGCCGCCGCGGTAGACGGGACGGGTCGGGCGGGGCGGCGGCGTGGGACGGGGCGGGCGGTGGTGGCGCTGGCCGGCGTCGCTTGAGCGGGGCTGCGAGCGGGCCTGGGCGAGGGACTCGGGGGCGAGCCCGGCCAATGAGACAAGCGCAACAACGGCGGCGAGCACGGGAGGACGGACCATCGCTGGGCCCTTTCTGGCGTGTTCGCTCCAGCGGCTGTGGCCGCGAGCTTCGCGCCTGGGTCGGGCGCGTCGTGCGCCCGCACATGTAAGGGTATAGACGCGGGGAGGGGCGAGCGGTTCCATCCGGCTGGATGCGCGGGCCCGAGTTGATTCGCGTATCTTCACGCCATGCTGAATGGCTGTTCACGCGCTGGGTTGGTGGCGGCGGTGTTTCTGTGCTGTTTCGCGTGCTGCCTGCTGGGCGGGTGCGGGATCGGGCACTCGGGCGGGGAGGCGCGCCTGCAATCGCTGCAGGGCGAGGGCGAGCTGCGGCTGAGCCTGCCCACGCGGGTGTACGCGCCGCGGGATGCGGACACGGTGGACATCTACATGACCGACCTGCCCGAGAGCGTGTGGAACGCGGGGGCGGACGTGAGCGACATGGCGGGCACGCTGGTCCACGTGCGGATGTTCATCCGGCCCAAGTCGGGGCGGACGCCGATCGCGGACACGGCGAGCACGGCCACGCTGCGGTGCATGGTGCTGGCGCGCGGGGAGATCGGCGTGTACGGCGGCGGCGGGTTCTTTGTTGACGGCGCGGACGCGGGCGACAAGGTGTTCGAGGGCAGCGTGCGGAACGCGACGCTGCGGCTGGTGAGCGCGACGGGCGGGTTCAACGATCGCCTGGGCGCGTGTGTGTTCAGTGGCGGGGTGTCGGGGCGGCTGGATGAAGAGACCGCGGAACGGATGGAGCGGGCAATGCGGGCGCTGATTGGGGAGACGCAGCGGGTGGAGTAGGTTCGAGTGAAAGGCAGTAGGTCATCGAGGTCTGCGAGGACCTCTATGACGATCGACCGTTGACCTTCTCTTACCGTGCCCAGCTGAGGAGCTACATCCCGCAGCCATAGAAGAACCGCGCCTCGGTGATCTTGCCGTCCTTGACGGTGTAGAGGGCGGTCTCGCTCATCTGCATGCGCTTGTTCGCCATTGGGCCCTCGGTGCTGGTGGCGTCGAGGGACATGGGGCAGATGAACTGGTTGCCGTTGACGATGGGGTCGCCGCAGGTGGCGCTGTGGACGGTGGTGGTCTTCTCCCAGTGCTCGCACATCTGGAGCAGGCGCTGCTTGCCCTCGTTGACGCCGGGGCAGCCGGGCATGGAGAAGGGCTCGAGGTGGCGGGCGTTGTCGGCGTAGAGCTCCTGGATCGCCTGGTAGCTCTTGCCCTCGCGGACGAGGGCGACGAGTCGGTCGGCGACCTGCTTGGTGGCGAGGTGCTCGGGGCTGGGCGGCGGGGGCGTGAAGTCGGGCTTGGCGGTGTTGGTGGCTGGGGCGGGGGTGGTGGTGGTGCTCATGAGGGCAGCGTACCGGGTGCGGGTGGGCGCTTCCAGATGATTTGTGCGGCTCAGTCCCGGGCGTGGGCGGCGAGCTGCAGGAGTTCGCGCTCGTGTGCGGGGGTGAGCACAGGGGAGCTAGGGATGTCATGCAGGTGGGCGCGGATGCTGGCGGCGGTGGCCGCGGGTTCGGTGAGCACGAGGCCCGCGGCCTGCGCGCGGGTGCTGTCCACGTGCATGAGGGCGCTGCGGTAGCCGCCATCCTGGCGGTAGAGGGGGAGCTGCTGCTCGGTGATGTTCTCGCGTTGAAGCAGTGATGCTGGCGTCCAGGCGAGGTCCTTGTCGCGGGCGCCCATGGCGCGGAGGAACTCTCGCCACGTGAGGCGCGGGCCGGCGAGGTTGAAGATGCCGCCGATGTGGTGCTCGATGGTGCGGATTGCGAAGCGGGCGAGGTCCGCCGCGTCAATGACCTGCACGTGGTCGGAGCCGTCGCCGGGGGCGAGGATCGGGCCGGGCTGCGAGACGCGCCGAGCCCAGTGGGAGTAGCGGTCGGAGGGGTCGTGGGGGCCGGCGACGATCTGCGGGCGGAGAATGGTGGCGCGATCGGCAAAGGTCGCGTTGCAGAGGTTCTCGCAGGCGACCTTGGCGCGCCCGTACATCTCCTGGTCGAGGTCTACGACGTCGTCGGGAGCGGGTGCGAGGAGCGGCAAGTTTTCAGTGACGGGGCCGCGGGGCGGGTCGCCGTAGACGGCCACGGCGCTGATGAAGACGTAGCGGTGGATGCGGTTGCGGAGCAGATCGAGGGCGGGGCGGACCTGGAGGGGCGTGAAACCGCTGACGTCGATGCAGGCGTCCCATGTGCGATTGCGGAGGGCGGCGAGGCCGTCGGGGCCGGCGTCGCGATCGCCGCGGAGGCGTTCGACCTGCGGCGCGAGGGGGTCGGGGGTGAGGCCGCGGTTGAGGATGGTGACGGCGTGGCCCGCGCGGATCGAGGCCTCGGCGATGTGCCGGCCGACGAACTGCGTGCCGCCGAGGATGAGGATCTTCTTTGGGGTTGCGGGGGGTGCCACGGGGTGGCAGGCTAGCATGCGGGCATGGCTATAACGCAGAAGATCACGCAGATGCTGTGGTTTGATACGAACGCCGAGGAGGCCGCGCGTTTCTATGTGTCGGTGTTCAAGAACTCGCGGATTCTCAGCGTGACCCACTACAGCGCGAACATGCACCTGCCCGAGGGCACCGTCATGACGGTCGCGTTCGAGCTGGAAGGGCAGCAGTTCACCGCGCTCAACGGCGGGCCCCACGCGAAGTTCAACGAAGCGATCTCGATGGTGGTCACGTGCAAGGACCAGGCCGAGGTGGACTCTTACTGGCAGAAGCTGACCGCCGACGGCGGGGCCGAGGTGCAGTGCGGTTGGCTGAAGGACAAGTTCGGCCTCTCGTGGCAGGTCGTCCCGGCGGAGCTGTGGCCGCTGATCGAGGGCCCACGCAGCGCCGAAGTGATGCAGGCGGTGATGCGGATGGTGAAGCTGGATATCGCGGAGTTGAAGGCGGCTGCGGGGCGGTAGGTTTACCCGGTCTTTTTCCGCCGCGTCGCTCGGACGGGGGTGGCGTCAGCCTTTGCGGCCGCACGAGTGGCGCGGCGAACGGCGGCGTTCATGGCTCGGCCGTCTTCCAGCAGCTCATCAAGCGATTTTCTTGGCTTCTTCTCAATCCTCTTCGCTGGCATTTTCCGCTGCTCCCTTCAGGGCGCTATAGGCGGCCGCATCATGGATTATTGGGTTGGAGGATCGAGCCGGGCGGAGCTCAGCGATGATGGATGCGCCAGGGCCAGAGTTGTCGTAGATCGCCCAAGAACGCGCGAGTGGTAAGTAGAGTTCAAACAGATTCGCGGCCGAACGGAAGTATCTCCGTCTGATCACGTCTACGGGGATGCTGTGGCCGCCACGACGAACTCGCCTCTCGACCCGACGCACCGCGAGTTCAGGCCTCGAGAGCCAGACATAGGAAAGATGGACGCGCCACCCTGAACCGACAAGTCCGCGGAGCCACGGTGCGAACGTACGGCTCGAAAGCGTCGATTCGAAGGCGAAGCTCTCGCCCGCGGCCGCAAGTTCCCGCAGTCGTGCGAGCATGACTCGGCCGGCTGCGAAGGCAGCACGCTCTGGTGCGAACCCAGAGAGGCCTGCCGCGATGACGTCGGCGTTGACGAAGTCTGAAAGACCGAGGGTGTCACCGATGAGCGAGCGGGAGATCGTCGTCTTGCCAGCGCCGTTGGGGCCGCCGATCACGATGACTCTGCGTTGCTGCTCCATCGAGATCAAGTGTACACGTCAGACAGTCACTCCCACCCGCGCCATCAGCTTCTCTGCCGCGCCGCGGTAAAGCTCGCTAAGCAGGTCGGGGGGGAACCTGAGGCCGCGGAGCGGTGGCGCGGCCATGTCGTCGTACTGGTCGGGGGCGACCATCTTGAGGTCGGGGTCTGCGATGGGGGACTCGCCCTCGTAATCCGTCTCGAACATCGTGCGCAGCGCGAAGTAGCGGCTGGCGTAGAGGTCGAACGCGGACTCGGGGCTGTTGGCGAGATCGGCCATGGGGTGCGCGGGCGGGCCGGCTTTGGGGGCGAGGTGCTCGTCGGTGGTGACGATGTCCGAGCCGAAGAGAAGGCGGCCGCGCCAGCGGGTGAAGAACTCGAAGACGCGCTCGCGAGGGTGGCGTGAGAGCTCGCGCACGACCCACTTGGTGGCGCTGGTGTCGATGTAGAGGTTCGGGTGGCGCTCGAGCAGCCCATCGAGGAACGCCAGGTTCTCCGGCCACCCGCCCATGTGCGCAGCGATCCAGGGCATCGGGAAGCGGTCGAGCATGACCTCGAGGCCGCGGTAGTAGGAGAGTTTGGTGCCGTAGACGCGGGGGTCGGCGTACTTGGTGGCGAACCACGTGTCGGGGTCGGCGACGTGGACCATCATCATCATGCCCAGCGATTGGGCGAGCTCCGCGGCCTTGACGCGCCAGGGGGCGTCGAACTCGATGATGTCCTTGCCGGAGTCGCCGGGGAAGAACTCGCGGATGCGGGGGGCGTTCCAGAGCTTGACGATGCGGGCGCCGAAACGCGAGTGGAAGGCGTGGATGTCGTCGAGGAAGTCGTGGGTGAAGGCCGCGAGGCGGTCGGTCTTGCGGAAGTCGGGGAAGGCGATGAAGCGGACCATGTCGCCGAGCTTCTCGCGGACGACCTCGGCGTCGCCAAGGCGGACCATGGTGAAGACGCGGTTGACGCCGTAGAGGCGGGCGGCCTCGGCCCAGATGGGGATCGCGCCCGGGCCGTTGACGTGGGCATGGAAGTCGACGATCGGGACGGGGGGCGTGGGCAGGCGGGCTGCTTCGCGCCGATAATCCAGCCCGAAGCGGTTCGCGGCCACGCGGGCCTTCCGTGGCGGCTCGGGCGTTGGAGCCTCGATCGTGGGCTCCCGGCTGGGCTCGCGGGTGTTCGGACTGAGGGCGTGCCCTTCGCTGCTTCCCTGCATGACGCGCATGGTAGACCAACCCCTTGTGATCAACCCCACCTCAGCAACTCGCCACGAGAGTGGCGTACGGCAGCTGCGGATCGCGCTCGCGCACGACTGGCTGTGCGGCGTGCGTGGTGGGGAGCACGTGCTGGAGCGGATCGCGGCGCTGGTCGCGCGAGAGCACGAGTGCGCGGGGCTGTACGTGATGTTTGACAATGGCGGGCCGATCGGGCCGGCGGTGGACGCGTGCCGCAAGGTGGTGGCGGGGATCGGGCGGTGGCCCTGGTCGGACCAGCTGCGGCGGTGGCTGCTGCCGCTGTACCCGCGGGCGGTGGGGGAGCTGTCGGGCGAGCTGGCCCGGGAGCATGCGCGCCGGCCGATCGACCTGGTGATCTCGACGAGCTCCGCGGCGATCAAGGGGCTGAGGGCGCCCGAGGGCGTGCCGCACCTGTGCTACTGCCACTCGCCGGCGCGGTACATCTGGGGGCAGGACGCGCGGTACAGGGGCGGGCTGCGCGGCGCGGGGCTGAGCGCGGTGAAGCGCTGGTACCGGGAGTGGGACCGGCGGACGAGCGAGAACGTAACGCGGTTCCTTGCGAACTCGCGGCACACGCAGCAGGAGATCCGGCGGTGCTTCTGGCGCGAGTCGGAGGTGGTGCACCCGCCGGTGCGGCAGATGTTTTCCGATGCGCCGCTGCGCGGGGCGAGTGACGGCCCGTGGCTGGTGGTGTCGGCGCTGGAGCCCTACAAGCGGGTGGAGCTGGCGATCGATGCCGCGATGCAAGCTGGCCATGAACTGGTGGTAGTGGGTGATGGGTCGCAGCGGCGAGTGCTGGAGACGCGTTCGGGCGGGCGCGTGAAGTTCCTTGGGCGCGTGAGCGACGAGCGGCTGCGCGAGGTGTACGCGCAGGCGTCGCTGCTGCTGTTCCCGCAGGTGGAGGACTTCGGCATCGTGGCGGTGGAGGCGCAGGCGTCCGGGTTGCCGGTCGTCGCGCGGCGTGCCGGTGGTGCGATCGACATCATCGTCGATGGCGCGACCGGGGCGCTGTTCGACGAAGACTCGGTCGAGAGTCTGCTTGCCGGGGTGGAGCGCTGCCCGCGGGCTTGCGCCGATGCGTGCCGCGAGAACGCGGGACGCTTCTCCGAACAACGCTTCGACGCCGAGATGCGTGCGCAGATCGCTTCGGTCAGGCCGGCGATCAGGTGATGGTGGGCGGGTCGGCGTCGAACGCCGCAACGGGTGTCGCCGGGCCGATGCGGCAGGCGAGGACGTGACCGATGAACAGCTCGTGGTCGGCCTCGAGGTCGAAGTGGCGCACGACCTCGCAGTCGAGCACCAGGGGCGACTTGCTGATGATCGGCGCGCCCGTGACGAGCTTTTCGGCGCGGACACAGTCGAAGGGGTCGCCATCGCGCGGGCGGCTCGTCTCAGCGAACTTGCGGAGCATCAAGCGGTCGCTGGTGCTCACGCGGCAGATGGCGAAGACGTGGCTGTCGCGGATGAGCGGCTCGATCCAGTGGCCGGTCTTGACCGCGACGGCGATGAGCGGCGGCTCGTCGGCACAGGGCTGGACAGACCGGACGAGGACGCCCGCACGTTTGCCCTCGTGACTGGCCGTGAGAACGTAGAGGCCTTTGGCGAGGTCCGCGAACGCACGGGGTGTGTCGCTGAACTTGCTCTCGGGCATAGGTGACCCCCGGGGCCCGAGAATGCCCGGGCTGCCCAGCTATACACACCGCTCAGGACAAAGGGTGCGGTCACTTGGGTTTTTTTAGGTCCGATTCCGAGTGGCGGGGTGTGAGTTCCCCACTGGATGTCCACAAGGGCCCGCAAAATGCCGGATCCGGGTGAATGGTGTTGCAAAGTGGGGCAAAGTGTCATATATTCCCACGCGGGCTCAGGACGAGCCCAACTGGGGGCAAGGACGCCCCCGACCACGACGGGCCTCGCCAGGGAAGCGGCAATGACCTCGATGGGCCAACAGCATGATCTTCACCGGACATGCCGAGCTGACCATCGACGCCAAGCAGCGTCTGGCGATCCCCGCCAAGCACCGGGCGCTGCTGAAGCCGGAGCGGGACGGGAGTGCCTGGTACTGCGTGCCGTGGAGCGGCGGGAAGCTGATGCTGTACACGGAGGCGCGGTTCCAGGAGCTGGCCGAGCGTGGGCGCGCGACGCTCACGCCGGGCGAGGACGAGGCGGGGCTCGAGGCGAACTTCTTCGGCCTGACGGAGCGGCTGGAGATGGACACGGCAGGGCGGATCAACATCCCACGCCTGCACCTGGAGCTCACTGGGATCGGGACGGATGTGGTCATGGTCGGGTCGGGTCGGCGGCTGGAGGTGTGGGACAAGCAGGCGTGGACGGCCGGTTTGCCCGAGCGGTTCAAGAGCCTGCCCACGCTGGTGCGGAAGATCGAGGACTCGCGCAAGGGTGAGTGAGCAAGGGTCAGTGAGAGCTTTATCGGGGGAACCCGGTTGAGCGGATTGGTTTCGGCAGTTCGGATCGTCGGGACATCGAAGGGATTCGCAGCGTGGGGTGTTACAACCCCGATGCCCGCAAGGACGCGGGCGTACAGGCGCACCCCTGACGACCCAATGTGCTCGCCCGAGTCGCACCGGGCGAGCGCTTTTCAAGCGAGTGAGCCACCACCCGGCGGCGGGGCCACCACCACCTTCCCATCCACCCTGCTGCCACGCCCCGCCCGGTTACGACCGGGCGGGGTTGTTTTTGGCCCGCGTCAAGAGGTGGACACCGGAGCCGGGGGTAGACTGTGGGCATGAAGACGATCACGAGCGCGTTGCTGGTTGTGGCCCTCACGGGCGCGGCGTTGGCGATCGGCGGCTGCCGCGAGCCGCAGAAGCGGGGCGGGACCTCGCAGCAGACGGGCACGCCTCCCCCGAGCGCGGGCTCGATCCCGCCGCCGCTTCCCCCGGGAAAGACGCAGAGCGGCGGCGGCGTGCGCTGAGACGCGCGCTTGCCCGCGACTGACAGGCGTGCGACAATGCGGCCCCTCCGAGGAGAGCCGCATGAGCCTGATTCAGTTCACGTCCAACTACCAGGACAAGTCCACCGACAGCGGGTACCAGTTCGAGTTCTTCTGCGACCACTGCGGGGGTGGGTACACCTCGCAGTTCCAGGAGAACAAGCTGGGCATGGCCAGCGGGTTCATGCGGGCCGCGGGCAGTATCTTCGGCAGCCGCCTGGGGCATGCCGGCGCCGAGGGCGCCGATGCGCTCCGTGATTCGATGCGCGGCAAGGCCCGTGACGAGGCGCTTCGCACGGCGGTGGAGGAGGCGAAGAAGGTCTTCAAGCAGTGCTCGCGGTGCGGCAAGTGGGTGTGCCCGGAGGTGAGCTGGAACGGGCAGCGGGGCATGTGCGTGAAGTGCGCCCCGGACTTCACCAAGGAAGTGAACGCGGCGCAGGCGCAGGGCCAGGCCGAGCACATCTGGCGCGAGGCCCGCAACAGCGACGGGCGTGTCATGGGCGGGGTGATGGGCGGGTTCGATATCGCAGCGCCGGGCGGGATCGCCGCGGCGGCGGCGTGCCCGTCGTGCGGGGCCAAGAGCACGGGCGGAAAGTTCTGCACCGAGTGCGGCAAGCCGATGGCGATCGGCCCGAAGAACTGCCCCGGGTGCGGGATGGAGTGCCCGGCGGGGGCACGGTTCTGCGCGGGGTGTGGGAACAAGGTGGGATAGCCCCAAGCCTAGAGTTTCGCATGACCTTCAAGGCGATCGTTCAGGATGGGCTGATCATCGTGAACACCCGCGGCACGGTGCCGGATGGGACGGCCGTGGAGGTTGAGATTGTTCGGAAGCGCAAGGCCGCGGTGCGCAAGAAGAAGGCGACCAAGAAAGCTGCCCCGCACACGCCGGGGTTTGGGATCTGGCGTGATCGCCCCGAGTTCGATACGGATGACCCCGTAAAGGTCCTTCGCGCACTCACGCGGAGGCGGCGGGTTGGCTGAGCCGATCCTCGACACGTCGGTGCTCATCGCAATCTCGAACTGTGTACCCCAACGCCGCGGACTGGACCCTGGCTCTCCGACTCCTCCGGGCCCATCGTCAGCGCATGGGGTTGATTGGGTGGACGGTCTGATCGGCGCGACGGCAGTGAGGTTGAAGGTGCCTGTCGCCAGCTGAACGACAAGCACTTCCGCAGTCTCGCTGGGGTGGACGTGGTCCGGCCCTATTGAACCCCCCTTGATCGGGCGGACGTGTTAGTATACACTTACTAACATGACCACCGCACATCTGGGGCGTCGTGTACCGCTTCTGAGGACGGCTAGCTCCGCTGATCGCGAGGCGATCTACCACCTGCGGCATGAGGTGTACGCGCGGGAGCTGGGGCAGCACGCGGCGAACGCGGATGGTCGGCTGACTGACGCGCTCGACGCGTTCAACGAGTACATCGTGGCGGAGGTGGGGGGCGAGGTGGCGGGGTTTGTGAGCGTGACGCCGCCGTGGGGTGGGCGGTACTCGATCGATAAGTACTTCGCGCGGGGCGAGCTGCCGCTGACGTTCGATGACGGGTTGTTCGAGGTGCGGATCCTGACCGTGGTGCGCGAGCACCGCAGCGGGCCGGTCGCGGGGCTGCTGATGCGGCGGGCGCTCGAGTGGGTGCGGGAGCACGGGGGCAGGCAGATCGTGATCATCGGGCGGCGCGAGGTCGCGGGGATGTACCGCAAGCTGGGGCTGCGTTCGCTGGGGCGGGAGGTGCGGTCGGGCGCGGTGACGTACGACCTGATGGCGGCGACCTTGGCGGAGATTGATGCGGCGGCCGCGGGGTTTGCGGAGGTGGAGGCGCGGGTGGCGGGCGGCAGGCTCAGCCCCGGGCGCGCTGCTGAGGGATCGGCGCGGACTCGTCCGGAGCTGGCGCTCCGGTCTCGTCCGCGGGTGTGCGATCACGGCGGCGCGTTCTTCCACGCGATCGGGGATGAGTTCGATCGGCTCGAGTGCAAGGACGGGGTGATCAATGCGGATGTGCTGGACGCGTGGTTCCCGCCGTCGGCGCGGGTGCTGGAGGCGCTACGTCAGGATTCGGCGTGGGTGGTGCGGACGAGCCCGCCGACCGGGTGCGAGGGGCTGCTGCGGGTGATCGCGCGGGAGCGCGTCGTGCCGGTTGAGTGCCTGGTGCCGGGCGCGGGGTCGTCGGCTTTGATCTTCCTGGCGCTGCGGCAGTGGCTGACGCCGGCGTCGCGGGTGCTGGTGCTGGACCCGATGTACGGCGAGTACCAGCATGTGCTGGAGGATGTGATCGGGTGCATGGTGGAGCGGTTCACGCTGTCGCCAAGCGACGGGTTTGCGGTGGATGTGGAGGCGCTGGCGCGGCGTGTCTGCGCGGGCGCGTATGACCTGCTGGTGATGGTGAACCCGAACAATCCGACGGGGCGACACCTGCCGCGCGCGGAGATGCTGCGGCTGCTCGCGGCGGTTCCGGCGGCGACGCGGGTGTGGGTGGACGAGACGTACTCGGAATACGCGGGGGAGGGCGAGTCGATCGAGCGCGAGGCCGCGGCCGGCGGGAACGTGGTGGTGTGCAAGTCGCTGTCGAAGGTGTTCGCGCTCAGCGGGGTGCGGGCAGCGTACCTGTGCGGGCCTGAGCGGCTGATGCGGGAGCTGCGGCGGGTGACGCCGCCGTGGGCGGTGAGCCTGCCGGCGCAGATGGCCGCGGTCGCGGCTTTCGGTGACCGGGCGTACTACCGCGGACGGTGGGCGGAGACGCACGCGCTGCGGCATGTGCTGGGGACGGGGCTGCGGGCGCTGGGGTTCGAGGTGTTCGAGGGCGTGATCAACAGCGTGCTGTGCCGCGTGCCGGAGGATGGGCCCAGTGCGGAGGAACTGGTCCTGGCGTGCCGCGAGCGGGGGGTGTTCATTCGGGACTGCTCGACGATCAGCCGCGTGCTGGAGGGGCGGTGGGTGCGGATGGCGGTGAAGGACGCTGCGGCGAACCAGCGGGTACTGGCGGCGATCGCGAGCGTGCTGGGCGGGTGAGCGCGACTACTCGTGCATGGGGCGGGGGAGGTCGGCGCCCTTGCCATCGCCGAGGATGTCGATGAGGTACATGTGCTGGTTCTGGCGCGGGTGCGTTGAAAGGCCGGCCACTTTGTGAGGGTCGAAGAGGGTGATGTCGACGTAGTGGAAGATGGGGAGGATGGGGAGCTCGTCTTCGACGAGCAAACGCTCGGCCTGTTGCAGCAGCTGCATGGCCTCGGCGGGCGGGGCGGACTTGGCGCGGTCGAGGAGGGCGTCGTAGGCGGGGTTCTCGTACTTGCGGTCGTTGTTGCCGTCGTCGCTGCGGGAGATGTCGAGGAAGGTGGTGGGGTAGCCGTAGTCGCCGAACCAGGAGCCGCGGGAGATGATGTAGTCGGCGTTCTTGAGCTGGTCGCGGAGGACCTTGATTTCCTTCTGAGCGAGGACGACCTGCACCCCCAAGTGCTCCTGCCAGTTCTTGGCGATGGCCTGGGCGTAGACCTCGTGGCCGCCGTCCTTGTTGAAAAGGATCTCGACGGTGATGAAGCCCTTGCCGCCCGGGAAGCCGGCGTCGGCGAGGAGCTGCCTGGCGAGCGTGGGGTCGTAGGGCAGGCCCTGCGGCGAGGAGTACCCGCCGATGGAGCTTGGGGGGATGATCGTGGTGGCGACGGGCTCGCCGGTGCGGCGGAGGTTTTTGACGATGGCTTCCTTGTCGGTGGCGAGGGCGAAGGCCTTGCGCACGCGCGGGTCGTGGAAGGGGTTGATGCGCCCGTCGGAGAGGCGGGGGCGGCAGTTGAAGTTGTAGAAGTAGGTGCCGAAGGCGGGGAAGGCGTGGATGTTCTTGCGGGGGTCGGGCGGGAGGCGGCGGTCGATCTCGATGGGGTCGAGGGACCGGCCGTGCTCTCTCAGTGACTTGAGGCGCTGGTACTCGTCCCAGTGCTCCTTGTAGTACTGCTGCTTCTCGGCGAGCATGTCGGCGCGGTAGGCGGGAATGACATCGCTGACCCAGTCGACCGCGCCGGTGGTGAAGGCCATGACCTGGGCATTGACGTCATCGACGTTGGGGATGGCGATGGAGTCGATGTTGATGCTGGCCTTGTCCCAGTAGTGGGGGTTCTTCTCCATGCGGATGTCGCGCATGAAGCGCCAGACCGTCATGGTGAAGGGGCCGTTGGTGATGAGCTTGGGGGGCTTGGTCCAGTCGGGGTCGGTGCGGAGGCGCCCGGTGGCCTCGTCGAAGGACTCGTGGGCCATGACCAGCGGCGGGTACACGGGGAAGAAGCTGCCGAATCCGGTGAGCTCGAGGAAGTAGGGGACGGGCTGCTCGAGCTCGATGATGATGGTGCGGTCGTCGGGGGTGCGGATGGCAACGAGCCGGTCGAACTCGGCGAGGGCGTCTTTCCAGAGCTGCTCGGCGGCGGCGCGCCGGTCGTCGATGTCGGTGCGGTTGGAGAACTCGGCGAGCTGGCGGGTGCGGAAGGACTGGAACTCCCGGACGCCGCGGATGACGTTGAAGATCTGCGAGTAGTCGCCCGAGTTGTCGGGGAGCATGGTGCGGCGCCAGGAGAAGACGAAGTCGCCGGCGCGGACGGGCTGGCCGTTGGACCACTTCGCGTTGCCCCTGAGGTGGAAGGTCCAGGTCTTCTGGTCGGGCGAGACGTCCCAGCGCTCGGCGACGCCGGGCACGGAGCGGAAGCTGTGGGAGAGGGGGTCGTGGCGCGTCAGGCCCTCGTAGAGGATGCGGGCGACGCGGAAGTCCATCTGCCAGGACATGATGGCCACGTCCATGGTGGTGACTTCGCCGCGGTTGATGAAGGTGAAGTCGGCGCGGGGCGCGGGGCGGTCGGAGAGGAGGGCCCCGAAGACAATGGCGAGGAGGATGGCGAAGGGGACCAGGAGCTTGGCCATGGTGACCTTCGTCGGCTCGCGTGCCGCTTCTTACTTATTGAATCGGGCGGGGTCGATGTTCCAGGGGGCACGGGCGAGCTTCTCGCCGAGAACGCCCTTGACGTTGAGCACGAACTCGGCGTCGCCGGCCTTGGTGGCCTTGCCCAGCGTCTCCTGCGGGTTCATGCGGACCACCGGCTGTGAGCCCATGAGCTGAGAGGTGAGGTCGATGGTGTTCGCGGCGCTGCTGGCGAGCTGCACGAGCTTGGGCCGGTCGGCCACGGCCTCGGGCTTCTCGGCCTTCTCGACAACATTGGCAACCGCGCCGAGGAGCACGCCGCTGCACTCGGCGGCATCGGTCGCGGCGTTGGCGGGGATGGCAATGCCCTGCTGCTGAGCCTGCGTCATCACATCGCGGAGCCCCACGGCCCCCACGAGGCAGGCGTCGAGCTCGGCCCCGGCCAGGGGGTTCTTGTTGTTGCGGGCCCAGGCGGCGAGGCCCTTCGAGATCGCGGAGATGGCGGCGGGGCGCTCGGCGGGGATGCTCGCGGCCTCGATGCCGGCGCGGAGCAGGGCCTGGAGCACGTAGGGGTTGGCTTCCTGCGCGGCCTGCGGCTCGATCAGTCGGACGGCCTGCGCGAGATTGTTAAGGGCGGGCTGGTTCACCTGCACGGCACGGAACACGCGCTTGAGCGAGCACGCGGCCTCGTAGCGGACCGCGGGGGCCTTGTCGTTGAGCTTGCCCTGCACCATCAGGAGGGACTGGTCGGTCGCGAGCTCGCCGGCGATGACGAGGCCGTTGATGACGATCTTCTCGTTGCCGGAGGCAAGCATCTTCCCGACCACATCCTGGAGGGCGGCGCTGTACGCGAGGCGGAAGGAGACGGAGATGTTCTGGCCCTGGAGCTTGCTGAGGATCTGGTTGCGGTCGCGCCGGAGGTCCTCGGCCTTGGCAGGGTCGGCCTCGAGAAGGTTCTTGGAGTTGGCGTCGACGAAGGCCTTGACGGTGGCCTTGTCCTGCTCGGAGAGGGAGCCGGTGTTCTGGCGGATGGAGTCGGGGATGTCGACGATCTGGGCGAGGGACTGGCGCGAGAGGCCCACGAGCGCGATCGCCGCGGTCAGGATCCACACGTGCAGTCGGTTCAGTCTGCGGTCCAACGCTCATCCTTCCGTAGGCCGGGGGCTGGTAGGGACCCCGGGGGGAGTTGTCGTGTGCCGGTCGGGAGGGTCAACGTATCAGTACCCCCATGGACGGTCAAATGATCCGGGTTCCCGGCGGATTGGGGGCTGCGTGCGCGAACATTTCCCTTAACAGGCGGGGACTCTAGTACACCTCCAGGAACATGCGGCGGGTGGGGCGGACCTGCTTGTGCAGCATGCGGCGGGTCCAGCCGTCGATGTCCGTCATGGCGTCGGCGTCGACCTGCACGTACTGCTCGCGGGCGGGTGCTGGGAGTTCGGTGGCCAGGCGCTGCATGATGCCGAGCTCCATCCCCGCGATGCCGCAGACGTAAATCAGCGTGCGCTCACTCTCCAGTACCGGGATGAACACGTCGCGGCTGCGGCGGAGTCGCTCATGGGCGTAGAGGGGGCCGCCGTCGACGTTCTTCTCGCGGCTGATGGCGGTGAGGTAGGTGAAGTTCTTGTGCTGCTCCTGCCAGGCCAGGAGGTCCTTGTGGTAGAGGAGGTCGGTGGCGTAGGGAGAGCCCATGACGAGGATGATGCGGGACTGGACCTTGCGTTTGAAGAGGTCGAGCAGCATGCCGCGGAAGGGGGCGATGCCGGTGCCGGTGGCGAAGAAGATGTAGTCGTGGGCCTCGGGGTCGGCGGGGAGGACGAAGCGCTTGCCGCTGGGGCCGGTGACCTTCACCTCGTCGCCGGGCTTGAGGTCGCACAGGTAGTTGGAGGCGACCCCGAGGAAGAGCTTGCCGGTCTCGGTGTGCTCGTCGATGGTGCGCTTGACGGTGGTGGAGAGGACCTTGCCCTCGCCGTCCTCGCCGAAGGTCGGTGACGAGATGGAGTAGAGGCGGAGCTTGTGGGGCTTGCCTTGGGCGTCGAGGCCGGGGGGGATGACGCCGAAGGACTGGCCGGAGAGAAAGTTGCCGGCGAGGTCGGTGCGGCTGACGTCGATGGCGATGTGGCGGATGAAGCCCGCGGCCTTAGGGGTAGCGGTGCAGCGTTCATTGGAGACGACGACACCGGTGCCGGGGGCGGCGGGAGTGACGAGGTGCATCCTGGCCTCGGGCAGCAGTGGAGTGCCCGGGGTGTGGGCTTTGTGGGCCGTGCCTTCCATGGTGGGGGATTGTTGAGGTGAAGGATGGAAAGGCAACGGTTGGGGAGCGATCAGTTGCCGCCCGGGGGCTTCATGTTGCCCATCAACTGCATCATCACGGCCCTGAGCTTCTGCTGCATGGCCTCGTTGGCGGCCTCGGCGCTGTCGTACTTACCGGCCTCAACCTCGGCTGCGAAGTCTTCGAAAACCTTCGCCACCGGGGCGAGCATTGGAGCAACCATCGCACTCTGAGGGCCCTCAAGCTCCGGGATGTAGACCATCCACTTGCCATTGAACTTCTTGAGGTGGATGGTCTCGGAGCCGCTGACGGCCTTCGCGGTGTCACCAGTTTCTTCGATGGTGAATGCGGAGGCTTCCAGAGACTGCATCTGGGTGACCATCGCGGTGGGGTCCATGCCGCCGCCCAAGGCCGTGGCCATACCGCCGCCAGCCCCGCTCATGCCTTTCCCGAATTTAGCTTTGAACGCCTGATCAAGGCGGGTGCCCGCCGCGATGAGAGGCTTCATAGCATCGGGCCAATGCATCATGCCGACGGCGGCCTCTGAGTTGCCGGACTTCGAAGCGGTGAGGAATGCTTCAAGAGTTGCCTTGGGCGATGAGCCTCCGCCGGTCATTCCCGAGGCGCTGTTGGAGGAACTGCTCGAACCGCTCATCATCGCGGGCTCGCCGGTGCGGCCGGCGAGGGCGAGGTGCTCGGGGGAGGAGTTGTTCGAGGTGTCCTTGGTGACGGTAAGGGCGGTTTCGAGGAGCTTGGTGAGGCTCTCGATGCGCTCCTTAGCGGCGCCCTGAACCTTGGTGCCGGAGTAGCTGTTCGTGGCCTCTTCGAGAGACTCGGCGGCGCTGGTGCGGGCCTGGGCGGCGGCGCCCTCGGCCTGCGTGGCCTTCTCGGCGTAGCTGCTGCTGTCGGCGAGGGCGGGCTGCACGTTGGCGAGTGAGTTGAGCAGGGCCGCGTACACGCGCTGGGTCTGCGAGTTCTGCCAGTGCATGAAGGCGGTAGCGAGCTGCACGTCGCCGGTGAGGGCCTTGCCCGCACCCTGTGAATCCTTGGAGGATTCGCGGGCGGCCTGGAGGGCCTTGGTGTAGAGGCTCTGTGCCTTGTCGAAGGCGGCGACGGCCTCGTCACGGGCGGTGGTGACCTTGGCCATGGTCTCGCGGAGTTGCACGCCCGCCTTCTCGGCGGCAGCGCCGGCCTCGGCGGCCTCCTTGCGCGACTTGGAGAGGTGCTCGGCGAGCGCCGCCTCGGTCGCCTCCATGTCCTTCTTCTGGTTCTCGAGCTGCGTGATGATGGCCTGGGCCTCGCGGACCTGCGGGGCGATCACGTCCGCCTGGGCCTGGAGCTTGGTGCCGGCCATGCGGAGCGTGTCGGCCTCGCGCTTGATGCCGTTGGCCTGCTCGACAAGCGGCACGCCATCGGTGGCGCTGACCTTACCGGCCTGCTCCATGAGCTGGGCGTACTTGGTCTCGCGCTCGGCGACCGCGTCCATCTTCTGCTTGGCCTTGCCGGTGAGGTCGTTGAGCTGCGCTTCGAGCTGCTGCTTGCGCTGGCGCTCGGCGGCGATGGCGGCGTCCTTGTCGGCCTTGCCCTTAGTGAGTTCCTGGAGCTGCGGGGCGGGGTCGTAGGAGGCGGCTGCGACTTTTACGGCCTGGTGGCGGCGCCATTGGGAGAGGTAGCCCTCGACCTCGACGATCAGGTTGCTGAGATTGGCGACCTTGCTCGAGGCCTCACCCATCGCGTGCTCGGCGAGGGTGAGGTTGGACTGGGCCAGCATCATGGAGGCCGCGGACTTCTCGCTGGCGGTGCCGTCGGCGAGGTAGGGGTTGAGGGCGGTGCTGACCTTGCCGAGATTGGTGGCCTCGACCTCGGCCTGCGAGGGCGCGGGGCTGTCGGCGCTGAGGGCGTGCATCTCGCGGGCCTGGACGACGATGGCCTTGTCGGCGGCGCTCTGGCGGTCGTCGCAGCCGCCGGCGAGGGCGGCGAGCAGGGCGGCGGAGAGTGCGAACGGCAGGCGCAGGTTCACGCGGTTGGTCATTGATCGCCTCGGAGGTCTGGGTCGCCTCAAGTCAGGTGTGCGGTCCCCGGTTGGTGTGGGCCACGCGGGATCGCCACTGTAGCAGAAGACCGGCTGGTTCGGTCAGGGTGGTGCGGTCACACCCCATGCTCGTTCGGTGGGCGGTCGCCGGGGGTTGCGGGCGATCGTCCGGGATGCGGCTCAACGCTCGACGGGTTTGCCGTCGGGCCCCAGGCCGTGTGGCTTCTTCGGGGTGGGTGCGGGGGCCTTGTAGTCGATGGGGTAGTCGGGGCGCTTGGGGTACATGGACTTCATCCACTCGACTGCCTGGGTGAAGCGGTCGTCCTCTACGCTGCGGAAGACAGGCTGCCAGTTGCCACGGGAGGGGGGCACCTCGGGGTGCTTGTTGACGGCGAGGTCGCGGGGCAGGCCGTACTCGAGCAGGGGCGAGCGGGTGGGCTCGTTGTAGTTGATGAGCGGCTGGCCGTTGGCGAGGCGGAAGCGCTCGAGGATGAGGAAGTTGGTGTAGGCGGCGGCGTCGGAGGCCTGCTGGCGGTTGTAGAGCCAGAGGCGGCCGGCGTCCTGACCGCCGTGGCACTGGTCGGTGGCGCAGCGGTTGATCAGCCAGTGGCGGTTGATGCGGTCGCGGAACATCTGGAAGGCGCGTGGATTTTCGAGGACCTGAACCTCGGGGTAGAACTCGCGGGCCTTGAGGTCGAACATCCAGGAGAGGACCTCGGCGGAGCTCATGCGGAAGAAGAGGGCCCGGCCGGCGGGGTTGACGGGGACGGGCCCCTTGCCCTCGACGACGATGCCCGCGTACTTGTCAAGGAAGCGGCGGATGGTGTCCTGCTCGATGATCATCCGCGGCGGGTCCTTGAGGTCGACCTCGAAGACGCGGATGAGGTTGATCTGCTCCTTGGTGAGCAGCGGGAACTCGGGGGCCTTGGGGTGCTTGGCGCCGGGCTCGCGCTTGGCGGCCTTCTGGGCGGCGACGGCCTGCTGGGCGTGGACGAGGTTCTTGAGTTCCTTGGCGTCGGGGTTGGCGGGCTCGAGCTTGAGGACGTGCTCGACCTCGAGCAGGGCGAGGTCGTAGCGGCCGCGACCGAAGACCCACTTGGCGAGCTTGAGGCGGTTCTCGACGTCCTGTGGATCGATCATGCCCTTGTAGGTCTGGTAGCGGTCCTGCACCGGGGCGAGGATGAGGACCTTGTCCACCGTGTCCATCTTGAAGGTCGTGTGGATGCCGGCGATCGAGATGATGATGCGCTCGAGGCTCTGATCAACGAGCTCGCCGGAGATGCGCTTGCCGTCGAGCAGGATGACCTCGGCTTCGGTGGGCTCGGGGACCCGGTCGACGGTGACGGGGACCTGCTCTTCGGGTGCGTCGGGGGCCGTTGCGGGGGCCGGCTGCGGGGCGGCGGCCGGGTTTGCGGGGCCGACGTCGCCGGGGGAGGGGCGCGGGGTCTCAGGCTGAGCGGTCGGCTGCTCGGGCTGGGTGGCGGCGATGCAGGCCAGGCCTACGGCGGCGAGCCACAGCAGGGGCGTGCGGCGGCGATGGTGGCCCTGCATCGGGGCTTGAGTCTTCATGGTTGCCATTGTCACCCACGGGGGGCGGCGTGTAAAGCCGTGCGGCTGCGGCGGCGCCGTTCCGGGAAGGGTGTACGAGGGCGGTGGGGGGGCGGTTGGGGTAAATAGCAAAGGGCAAAGGGGCAAAGGGCAAATGTGGAGGCGGATCTGCCGCTTGGCGGTTCGATGTTTGCCCTTTGTACACTGGGCTATGACGATCGATATCCGCAACATCCGGGATGTGCCGCGGATGCTGGAGGTGATGAAGGACGGGCGGGTGCTGGCGCGGCGGGTGAAGCCCCCGTTCATGCGGGCGGTGTTCGCGCTGTCGAGCGTGTACGAAGTGCCGGGGCGGGACGGGGCGGGGGCGCGGATTTTCTGGTTCACCCCCCACGAGATGAGGGGGCGGGTGTTCTTTGCCCTCAGCCCCATGCGGATGCGGGATGGGACGGAGGGGGCGTACCTCGACCACTTCTATGTGCCCACGCCGGGGCAGGGCGACGGGGGGCGGTGTCTGAGGATGCTGTGCGAGTTGGCGGACCACCACGGGGCGACGATCTGCCTGAACGCGGAGCCGGAGGGCGACAAGCCGCTCGATGGCGAGCGGCTGCAGCGGTGGTACGAGAAGCACGGGTTTGAGTTCAGCGCAGGGATCGGGGCGAGGGAGCAGCGGGGGGCGGTGAGGAAACCAAAGGGAAAAGTGAAGCGTGAAAAGTGAAAATCGGGGGCGCTCCGATGCGTCACTGGCTGTTCACTTTTCCCTTTTCACTTCTCATTTTGCGCGACACGCGTGATGCGTTGGCCGCGGGTCCAGGCTTCGAAGCCCTGCACGGCGGCATCGGTGAAGCGGCGGGCGAAGGCGCGGCGGTCGCCGATGGGGCAGGCCAGGAACTTGTCGCGCAGCGTGGAGCGGAGGGTCTTGAGCCGCTCGGTGTCCTTGGCGAGGGCGACGGCGATGTCAACAAACTCGTCCTCGGTGCTCGCGCAGAGCTCGGGCGTGCCCACGGCGGAGAGGATGGAGCGGCTGACGCGGCTGGCGGGGGTGCTGCCCGACAGGCTGACAATCGGCACACCCATGAGGCAGGACTCGCAGAGGGTGGTGGTGCCGTTGTAGGGGAAGGTGTCGAGGCAGATGTCGGCGCGGTTGTAGAGGGGCAGGATCTGGCGGCTGCTGGGCTCGGGGGGCTCGGCGAGGATGCGGGCGGGGTTGACACCAGCGGCGGCGAATCGGGTACGGACGTCGTCGCGGACCTCGGGCTCGGTGAAGCCGAAGTGCTTGAGGATGATGGTGGAGCCGGGCAGAGCGTTCAGCACGCGGGCCCACATCTGGAAGAGCGGCGAGTTGAGCTTGATCAGCGTGCTGAAGGCGACGAAGGTGGGGCCGGTGGCGTCCTCGCGGAGCATGGGCAGCTCGTTGATGGGTGGCAGGGTGTCGGGGGCGCGGTAGGAGAGGAAGCAGGGGTCCATGCGGAGCAGCGTCTCGACGCTGTACTGGTCGCAGCCGTCGGGCTCGCTGAGGGAGTCCACGAGGCGGTAGTCGACGGTGGGCAGGCCGGTCTGGTTGGGAAAGCCCATGTAAGTCATCTGTACCGGCGCGGGCTTGACGCCGAGCACGTCGAGGCGGTGTCCGTTAGTGTGGCCCGCGAGGTCGATGAGGACGTCAATTTTGTCCTTGCGGATGAGGTCGGCCGCGGCGCGGGTATCCAGGCCGTAGGTGCGCCGCCAGAGGTCGAACCTGGGGCGGAGGACGTCGGAGCGGGCGTCCTCGTGGCTGGCGTTGCTGTATGCGGCGACGAAGACGCGCGAGCGGTCGGCGTATTCGGGGAAGGCCTCGATGAGGTAGCCGACCGCGTGATCGCGGAGGTCGGGGGAGAGGAGGCCAACGCGGACGGGCGCCTTGGGGTCGCGCCCCGCGAGGTGCTGCGCGGGCGTGTGCTGCTGGGGCTGGCCCAGCAGGTGCAGCATGATGCGCCCGTATTCCCTGTGGGCGCGGTGGAGCTCGCCAGGGTCGATGCCCGGGGCGTAGTTGAGCATGCAGGCAAAGTGCTGGGCGCGCCCGAGGTTGTCCGGCTCGCGCTGCACGAGGGCGCGGAGGACGGGGATGGCCTCTTCCACGCGCCCCATCGAGTGCAGCGCGTGCGCGTAGGTGTTGGTGCACTCTGAGTCGCCGGCGTCGACGCCTGGCTTGAGGGCCTTCACCGCGGAGGCGTACTTAGAGAGCGCGGCGTAGGTATAGCCGAGCAGGGCGCGGGTGCCGATGGAGTTGGGCATCATGGCCAGGGCCCGCGCGAGTGGGGCCTCGGCCTGGGCGTACTTGCCGACGTGGTTGAGCATCTGCCCGTAGTTGTGCAGGAGCATCGGCTCGTCGGGGGCACGGTCGAGGGCCTGCTTGGCGAAGTACTCGGCCTGGACGTAGCGCTGCTGGACGGAGAGGGCCGCGGTCATGAGGGCGTAGCCGCCGGGGTGGGCGGGGGCCGCGGCGATCGCGCGCTTGAGGATGGCCTCGGCCTGGGCGGGCTGGCCGGCGTCAAGGAGGGCGTTGGCGCGTTGCAGGAGCTGACCGGCCTGTGACATGCGGAGTGATCGTACCGCCGAGCGCCGGGCGGCTCACGCGGTCTCGCGGAGCGGCGTGTCGCCGAGGGTGCCGGCGATCTGGGCGCGGTGGATGATCTGCACCGTCCAGGTGGGCGAGTGCCCGAGCCAGGGGCGGAAGTGGGCGGCGGTATCGGCGAGCACCTCGCGCACGGGCGTCGATGCTGGCGCGGTGATGAACGTGCTGTAGTGGTGCTCAGGGTCGGCGAGGCAGGTGTGGCGGACTTCAATCAGGTGATGGTTCACGGAAAAGCCCCTCACGGCAGGTCGCGGAAGAGTGAACGCGGGCCGTGCCGTGAGGGACGATACTTGGTATCACTTGCACGACAAGGTCCCTCGGCCAGCGCGGGTTGTGCGACGGTGACGCGGTGTTGTCAGCGGCGGGGCCGTACCGACACGAGGGTGTCAGCCAATGGACGGCGTGCGTTGGGGGTCGTGGGGGTCGTGGGGGCGGGAGAGGTCATGAGCTACACGCGGATTCACAGGCTGCTGAGGATCGTCACGCTGGTGCAGGGGCAGCCGGGGTGGACGGCCAAGCGGCTGGCGGCGGAGTGCGGGGTGGATGAGCGCACGATCTTCCGCGACATGAAGGAGCTGGAGGGAGTCGGGATTCCGATCTCGTTTGACAGCACGGGCGCGGGGTACCGGATCAGCGGCGACTTCTTCCTGCCGCCGGTGCACCTGACGCCGGAGGAGGCGCTGTCGCTGGCGCTGCTGTGCGAACAGGTGGCGGAGCCGGAGCAGATTGCGCACCTGCGCCCGGCGTGGCGGGCGATGGCGAAGATCCAGAACCAGCTGCCGCGGTCGATCCGCGAGGATGTGCAGAGGGTCGCGGAGAAGGTGACGATCCAGACCGCGCCGGCGACGCCCTCGGAGGGGCATGAGGACGTGTACGAGCGGGTGAAGTCGGCGATCGCGGAGCGGCGGGCGCTGGTGTGCCGGTACGACTCGGTGGACGGGCGGTCGGGCGAGGAGGAGTTTGACTTTGAGCCCTACGCGCTGTTCTTCAGCGTGCGGGCGTGGTACGCGATTGGGCATCACTCGGGGCGCGGGGCGCTGCGGTGCCTGAAGCTCAACCGTTTCACGAAGGTGTCGCCCACGCAGCGGCCGTACACGGTGCCGGAGGACTTCTCGGTCGAGGGGTACATCGGCAACGCGTGGCGGATGATGCGCGGCGAGGTTGAGCACGACATCGTGGTGCGGTTCAAGCCCGGTTTCGCGGAGACGGTGAGCGACACGCGCTGGCACAAGACGCAGAGCTTCGAGTTCGAGCCCGACGGCTCGGCGGTGTTCAAGGCGCGGGTGGCGGGGCTGGACGAGGTGTCGTGGTGGGTGCTGTCGTACGGGCCGGGGTGCGTGGTGGAGCAGCCGCCGGAGTTGGCGCGGAGGGTGCGGGAGCTGGCGGAGGCGACGGTGGCGCGGTACGACGGCTCTGATGGCAACGCAGGCGCATGAAAAAAGGCCCGCGTGCCGCGGGCCTTTGGCCAACATGAATGCCCAGGAGAGGACTTGAACCTCCATGCCCTTGCGGGCGCTACCACCTCAAGGTAGTGCGTCTGCCAATTTCGCCACCTGGGCGGTGGGGGAGGGAAATATACGCGCGCCCGGGCAAAAGTGAAACGGGGGCGTGGACCCCTGGTCGGCACCTATGCTTGGCCCCCGCTCCGGGCGGTCTGTCCCGTGGGCGGCACGTGGAGTGCGCATGACCGCGAGTCAACCGTTTTTGCCCGCCGCGGGGATTGCCCTGCTGGAGCACGTGGCCGAGAAGGCCCGGGCTTCTGATGTGTTCGGCGAGGTCACCGTCAAGGGCGGGGTGCTGGAGGCGGCGGCGAAGGCGTCGGCGGAGCCCGCGGCGTACCGGCTGAGCATCGAGGGCGGGAAACTCTGGGTGTCGCTGGTGACGGCGAACCGCTGGCTGAGCCAGTCGATCGAGCAGGACCTGGTGCACACGGGGGACAAGCTGGATGACCTGCTGCTCGAGGAGCTGGTGGACCTGGGGTATGCGGGGCTGGTGCCGAAGTTCGAGCACTTCCGCAGCGAGGACAAGCTCTTCACGTTCCGGTCAGTGGTGCCGGTGAACATCCTGAGCCCTTCGGCCGCGGACCGCGAGACGGCGGTGCAGTTCCTGCTGGGGTACGAGGCGTGCTTCCGCAACCTGGGCGACATGGAAGCCGACGACGAGGAGTAGGCGATGCGGATCCTCATGCTCGGGTGGGAGTTTCCGCCGTTCATCGCGGGGGGCCTCGGCGTCGCGTGTTATGGGCTGACCAAGGCGCTTGACAAGCTGGGGCACGAGGTGGTGTTCATCCTGCCCAAGCCGGTGGACCGTTCGCACAGTTCGCACGTGAAGATGCTGAGCCCCAAGGCCTTGGTCACGGGGGGGCGGGCTTTCAGCCCGCAGCAAGGTTCTTCCTCATCTGATTCGGATGCGGTGCAGATGCTCGACGAGGAGGGCAACCCGCTGCCGGGCCTCGAGCACGTGACGTTCAAGGGCGTGCCGGCGTCGTTCAGCAGCCCCTACCCGGGGTTTGATGCCGAAGCGTTCGCGCGTCAGATCGCAGGCGGGACGCAGGAGTTCCTCGCGGGGGTGCATGAGAGCTACGCGGGGATGGAGGACGCGACCGGGGCCGCGGCGGTGGCCGACGCGGCCAGCGGCACGGCGGTAGAGCACGCGCCGGCGCCGCGCGCCAGCGGCCACATAGGGATGGGCGGGGGCGCGGGCGAGGGGTACGGCAGCGACCTGTTCGGCGACGCCGAGCGGTACGCGCGGCTGGTGGTGGCGATCACGCGGCGCGAGCGGTACGACGTGATCCATGCGCACGACTGGCTGACGTTCCCGGCGGGGATCGCGCTGGCGCAGGTGAGCGGCAAGCCGCTGGTGGTGCACGTGCACTCGACGGAGTTTGACCGCGCGGGCAACAACGTCAACCAGCGGGTGTACGACATTGAGCGGGCGGGCATGCACGCGGCCGACCGCGTGGTCGCGGTATCGCAGTTCACCAAGAGCATCTGCGTGCGGCGGTACGCGGTGGCGCCGGACAAGATTGACGTGGTGTACAACGGCGTGGACCGCGACAGCGTGCAGCCGCGGGAGGGCGACAAGATCGAGGCCGGGGACAAGATCGTGCTGTTCCTGGGGCGGATCACGATGCAGAAGGGGCCGGAGTACTTCATCGCCGCGGCCAAGCGGGTGCTGGAGAAGTACGAGAACGTGAAGTTCGTGCTGGCCGGCAGCGGGGACATGGCGCTGCGGATGATCGACCTCGCGGCCAGCATGGGCATCGGGCACAAGGTGCTGTTCACCGGTTTCCTGCGCGGGCGGGACGTGGACCGGGTCTTCAAGATGGCCGACTGCTACGTGATGCCCAGCGTCAGCGAGCCCTTCGGGATCTCGGCCCTGGAGGCGATCAGCCACGACGTGCCGGTGATCCTGAGCAAGACCAGCGGGGCCAGCGAGGTGCTGACGCACGTGCTGAAGGTGGACTTCTGGGACATCGATGAGATGGCCAACAAGATTCTGGCGGTGCTGCGGTTCCCGCCGCTCAGCGAGACGCTCCGCGAGCACGGGGCCTTTGAGCTGCACCGGCTGACGTGGGAAGGGGCGGCGGAGCGGTGCGTTGAGAGCTACCGCGTGGCGCTTGCCAAGAGGGCGCCGGCGCTGGTGTGACGACGGCGTCGACGGGGGATCAGCAGCAGGGCCGAGGCCGCGATTGCTCCCGGTGCAGGGACAGCGGTGATGCGTGCATCGACGTGGTCGAAGACGTCAGAACCCGGGTTGAGGCCGACGTCCTGCCGCCATTCCTGCGTGGCCGTGCTCTGGAACAGCGTGTGGAGGGGGCTGGAACCGACGGACGCGAACTGCGCGGCGACCACGCCGAACTGGCGTGTTCCGACAATGTTCGTGAACGCGATTGCGAAGCACAGCGAGTCGGGCACCGTCACACCCGGGTTGAAGACCACCTCCACGGCAGAGGTCGTTGGAAGCACGACGCCCGTCCGTGTGCCCGACCAGATCGGCGCGCCGGGCACGCCGCCCGACAGGTGGTAGAGCGTGAGCTCAACGTCGAGCGTGACCGGTGACGCGGGGGACTGGAACGACCAAAGTCGTGTTGAGAACTCGGTGACGAAGCGGTCGGTGCCGGCGAGCGTGACGGCGTCGCCTACGCGGCAGTCCACCTCGCGACCGCTGCCACTCACTTCGAAGAAGCTGCTGCGTTCATCAGGCTCGTTGATGAGCAGGACGCCCGCGGGGTTGGCCTGGCGCGCGGAGTAGACGATCGCACCGTGGGCTGAGGGTGCCGCAACGATGGCCGTAATCGCGGTGCACAGCGGAATCCGAGTCACGGGGAGGCTCCAGGCGGTGTGAAGCTACACCAGGCCGGGTGAGAATCAAGGAAACCTCGTGCTGTCTGAAACTATCGCGAACGGACGCCGAAAACATGGGGCAGGCTGTGGGTGGACCTGCAGAGCAGGAGGCTCGCCATGCGTATCGGACGAGGCGTCGCGTCGGGGTGGGGGTTCCGCAACTGGAAGGGCACGCGCCCCGGGCGCGGGCTGTGGGGCATCAAGCACGGCTGGTGGGTCGTCATCAGCCTCGTGTACATGATCTCGCCGCTGGACGCGATCCCCGACTTCATCCCCGTGCTGGGGCTGATGGACGACTTGGGTGTGTTTGTGTTCATGCTCTACAACCTCGTGCAGTGGCTGAAGACTTCGAGCTGGGCGAGCGACCTGTGGAGCGGCAAGCGGCGGGACACGATGGTGTACGCGCCGTCCCCGGATGCGGGCCCGCGGGCGCAGCCGCGCTCGGAGGCGGCCTCGATGCGGACCTACGAGGTGCAGGTGACGGACCACGCCGGGGCGGAGCGGTGGGTGACAGTGGCTGCCACTAGCGAGGACGAGGCCCGCCGGAGCGTGGCCGCGGCGGGGAACTACAGGAGCGTGGGGCGGGTGCGCTCGCGGGCGGCGTCAGTCTCAAAGCCTTGACCCGCACCACTTGCAGTGCACGGCGTCGGCGTCGTGGCCTTCGCGGGTGCAGGTGGGGCAGGACTGGCTGCTGACGGGCTTGCCGAGTTGTCCGCGGCTGGCGAAGGCGATCTCGGTGGTGACGATGCCGGTGGGGACCGCGAGCACGCCGTAGCCCAGGATCATGACCACCGACGCGATGAAGCGCCCCAGGGTCGTAACGGGGGCAATGTCGCCGTAGCCGACGGTGGTGAGCGTGGAGATCGCCCAGTAGATGCTGGTGGGGATGCTGGTGAAGCCGTTGCGCGGGCCCTCAACGACGTACATGAGGGCGCCCAGCGAGCAGACCGACGTGAGGACAAAGACCAGAAACACGATGATCTTGGGGCGGGCGGCCCGCAGGGCGGTGACGAGCAGCCGCGCCTCGCCCACGTGCTGGGCGAGCTTGAAGATGCGGAAGATCCGCAGCAGCCGCAGCACGCGGACCGTCATGAGCGACTGCGCCCCGGGGATCAGCAGCCCCAGGAAGCTGGGAAGGATCGCCAGCAGGTCGATGATGCCGTAGACCGACACGGCGTAGCGGAGCGGGCGGCGCACGCACCACAGGCGCAGGCAGTACTCGGCCGTGAAGAGCACGGTGAAGACCCACTCAGCGACGTGCAGCGCGGTGCGGTAACGTGCGGCGATGTGCTCGACGCTCTCGAGGGTGACGGCGAGCACGCTGAGCAGGATGGCGACGAGCAGCAGGATGTCGAAGAGCCGGCCCTCGGGGGTGTCGGACTCGAAGATGATCTCGTGCACGCGGGCGCGGCGGGGCGAGAGGGCGCCGGCGTCGGGGGCGCGGTCGGCAGGCTGTGGCTGGCTCACCTGCGAAGTGTACAGGCGGGTGTTCAGGTCTGCGGGTATGCGGGTTTGGTCAGGCGTATCGAGGAGGGGAAAGGCCGAACACAGAGTGGACGGAGAAGGGAACGGAGTCACACAGAGAGGACCCCTTGCATTCAACCCTGTGACCTCTGTCCTACTCCGTGTTCTCTGTGTTCTGCCTTCGCATTACATCTCGTTGATGGGCAAAGTGTTCGCGGCCTGCGGGCGAGCCGTTCGAGTCAGTCGGGCGGGGCGAGCAAGACATAGGCCTCGTCTTTGTGCACCGTCGTCCAGCGGTGCTGGGTCAGCAGCTCGCCGATGGCGCTGCCGGTGGTGGTCAGCACGAGGTCGGGGTTGTACTTCTCCAGCGTGTCGGGCCAGTCGCCGTCGGCGGCGTAGAAGCGCATGTGGTCCTGCACGACCTCGGCGGAGTACGCGGCCTCGTAGCGGCTGTCGAGGGACACCTTCACATCGGGCCACAGCCGCCAGGAGAGGTAGGCGCTGCCATTGAAGGGTGTGAGCACGTTGCCGGTGAAGCGGGTGCGCTCGAGGTAGTCCGCAGCGTGCACGGGCAGCACGGCGGCGGCCGCGTCGGCGTCGCGGGTGGCCAGCTCCACGCGCCAGGGCGGGGCCGGGAGGGCGAACAGGCACGCGCCGGTCGCGGCGAAGGCGCCGGCGGCGATGAGGGCGCGGCGGCGTTCCCACAGGCGTGCGAGCAGGCCGTCGAGCGGCGTGCCCGCGAGCATCCCGGGCACGTACGCGACCCACACGACGGCGAGAATGGAGAGGTGCCGCTGGTGCATGAAGCTCTCAACGAGGGCCGCGAGCAGGACGGGGAGGCCCGGCAGTGTGCGCCATCCCTTGCGGAGCGCCGCGTAGAGCGTGATCAGGGCGGAGAAGCTGGCGGCGGCGAGCTCGAGCCGCAGGCCCGGGGTCCAGAGCGGGGCCCACTCGCTGATGAGGCCGCGTGGCATGGTGACTGCGGAGAAGAGGTACCTGACGAAGTCGGTCCCGTAGGGATTGATGAGCATGAGCGGTACGGCCGCGAGGCCCGCGGCGATGAGGTGCCACTGCGGCTTGCGGGTGCGGGCGACCTGCTCGAGCCAGTGCAGGGCGAGGATGGCGGGGCCAACCACGAAGCCGCCGTGGATGTTGAGCCAGGGGATGAGCAGGAGCAGCCACAGCGGCACCCACCACTTGATCCCACGCCGGTCAAGGTCCATGAACAGCAGCTGCGCGGCCAGGAACACCAGCGTGAACAGCTGCGCCCGCACCGGGCTGATCCCCGCGGAGAGGAACAGCAGCCCCAGCGGCATCGTCGCGGCGATGATCCCCCACGAGGCGCCGCGTCTTCGCGCCGTGAGCGTCGTGAGCGCGAGGATCGCGGCCACGAGCATGATGCGGAGGGCGGCGACGGCGTGCAGCCCGGCGAGCTGCCAGAGGCCGTGCAGGATGAACCCCATGCCCCACTCGTGATGGACGACGGGGGAGAGCGTGGGGGTGAAGGCGAAGAGGTCGTCGCGTGGCACGTGCCCGAGCTCGATGGCCGCCTTGGCGAGGGCCATCTGGTGGAACATGTCGTGGTCGGCGAAGCGGAAGGCGGCGAGGATGAGGGCCACCATGGCAAGCAGGGCGGCGGCGATGCAGGCAGGGGCGATCACGCCGGAATGTGCTGGACGTCCGGCAGCAGCGGGGGGGCTCTGTGCGCTGGAGGGGTTGTTAGTGGTGGTGGAGGTGCGGGTCACGGTGTGCCCTGATCATCGGCATCCGGGCGGCTTGGACCCAGCACGCCGAGCGAGAGGTACGTGGTGACCGCCATCAGGAAGTACACGACCATGCTGACGGCCAGGCCCAGCCCCGTTGCCCCCGCGGCCACCACCGGCGCGTCGTCGCGGTACGACCCTCCACGCACCCAGGTGACCACGAAGAACGCGCCCACGAGGAACTGCACCGCCGCGGGCATGATCATAAAGGTGCGGGTGAGGCGGGGGTCGCGGCGGATCGCGATGAGCGTGGTGGCCGAGGCGCTCATGAACACGTGCACGATGAGCACGAACACGATCACCGGCAGGACCTCGCCCCCGCGGCTGCCCAGGAAGAAGCAGGGGTACGCCGCCGGCAGCACCCCCGCGAGCGCGACGAGAGCGGCCCTGAGCGGCACCTCCGGTGGCGCGGTGCGGCGGGCCATGAACGCCGAGTACCGCTCGCGCGTGCCGCACTCGGGGCACGCGGCGTTCCCGGGCAGGCCTTCGAGCGAGTAGCCGCAGGAGAGGCACTGGCGGTCGTCGATCACCCCGCGCGAAGGGCGCGGGATGCCCGCCCACGAGATGGCGTTGGCGGCCGCGATCATGAGGCCCCAGGCGAGGAGGGGAAGAAAGACGATGGCGCACACGGAGGCAGTGTAAACGGGGCGGGGATGATGTCGTGGGACGAGCGGCGTCCAAAAACGACGCCGCGGGCCCCGATCGTGTTTTCAGGCGGGCCCGGCGTCGTATCCGTGTCCCCGATCGTGTCAGGAGCAGTGATTCGTCAGGCCGCGCGTCGTCGCGCGTTTTCGTCGAACGCCGGGGGAGCGGCCGGTGTGTTCAGTTGATGCGCGGCGTGCGGGCGCACGGGCAGGTCGATGGCGATAGGCATGGTCATGGGGCTGGCCTTGCCCGCCCGCATGGCCTGGAGTGTGTACAGCACGGGTGCGCCGGGCACGAGCGGGGCGGTCTCGTCGGTGTAGTGCAGCTCGCTGGTCATGCCGACGATGCGCGGCCCCGCGGCGCCGGGGTCCTGGCGGTAGATGATGAAGGTGGTGCCGGCGCCGCCGCGGGCGCCGGGGCCGTTGTTGGTGCCTGTGGGTCCGGTCCCGCGCCAGGCCAGGCGCACGCTGCCCGTCCCATCGATGGAAGCGGTGGGGGTGGTGGGAGCGTGGGGCGCGGGCACCGGGCTGGGGTCCTTTGGTGCGTCGATGCGGGCGCGGCTGTTGATCGTGGGGTCGTTCATGGTGACGGCCTTTGCCTTGATGGTGGTGATGGCGGCGGCGCCGGGCTTGAGCAGCTGCGCCATGGCGGTGTGCAGGGCAAGCGTCGCGGCCTTGGCCTGGGCTCGGACGAGCTCCGCGGCCTGGTAGGCGGCACGTGCCTGCGCGGTGAGCTCCTCGAGCTGCGCGACTGTCTCGCTCGAGAGGCCCAGGCCCGCGGGGTCGAGCGACCAGTCGGGCAGGCGCGTCTCGAAGAACTGGATCTGCTCGGGGATGGTGCGGGGGAGGATTCGCATGATGCTGAAGTGATCGGCGCGGGCGGAGGGTGGCTTTATTCGGGCTGGAGAGATTGTGCGGGGGGGCGCGGGTGCGGGCGTGGTGGGCGTCGCGCAAGTGGGGCGGGGGCGGCGGGTTAGAAGACGGGCGCGGCGGCGACATTTTGTCGCGCCGGGCGGCGGCGGACGGGCGTTGGCGGCGCGGGGACGTGTGCCAGCGGAGCGCCGACGCGTGTCAGCGGAGCGCCGACACGCGTCATGAGTGCACGGGCACGCGGCATGCCGTCGCGGACGTGCGGCCGCCGCGCGGCGCCACGCGGCCGCGGGCGCGTGACACGCGGCGGCGTGCGGCCGACGCGCGCTCATGCGCGCGTGGCGGTCACGCGCACGAGCGAGGCGTTCGCGATCATCGTCGTCGTGCGCGTGCCCCGGTGCCCGCAGTGCCTTCGCGCGCGGGTGCGCGTTCCCGCGCGCGGGCCTTTGCAGGCCGTAGGCCTGCTCTCCAGTAGCCGGGGGTCGGAGCGAGTCCGCGAGCGACACCCCCGGTATGCGGCGGCGCGGGACGTTGGACCCCGTAGGGGTCCTCGCCGCGCGCGCGGGTGCGACGATGCGTCCGTGATCGGATGGACGAAACAGCAACCGTGCGGTCGTATGCAGCGACGACCCCTGCGGGGTCGAGCTCATCGAACACCAACATCATCGCGCGGCCGCGGACCGGGGGTGTCGCTCGCCCCCTTCGGGGCTCGCTCCGACCCCCGGCTACTGGAGAGGACCCCTACGGGGTCCGGCGGGTGCGCGGTAGGCTCAGCACATGGCGACCACACTGACGAAGATCCTCCTGCACATTGCGTTCTCGACCAAGGAGCGCGCCGATTTCATCCCCGAGGGGCTGGAGAGCGACCTGTACTCGTACATCGGCGGCGTCTGCCGCGGGCGGGCGTCGGTGCTTCTTGCCATGGGCGGCACGGCGAACCACGTGCACATGCTGGTGAGCCTGGGGAAGGTGACGGCACTGTCGGACCTGATGCTGGACGTCAAGCGCGATTCGTCGCGGTGGATGAACGAGCGGGGGGCGTTCAAGTGGCAGGAGGGGTACTTCGCGTTCTCCATCGGCGAGTCCGGGGTGGAGCCGCTGCGGGCGTACATCGCGGGGCAGAAGGAGCACCACGCGGAACGCGGGTTCCAGGACGAGATGCGGGCGATCATGACGAAGTACAAGATGGAGTGGGACGAGCGGTACGTGTGGGATTGAGGGGAGTTGGGCAGCTGCCGATGCGGTCGGAGCCGCGCTCCCCGACGCCGTAGGCGTCATCGCCAGTAGCCGGGGGTCGGAGCGAGTCCGCGAGCGACACCCCCGGACCGCTCAAGAGGACCCCTACGGGGTCCGGGAGGGCGACGCAACGGGCCAGCGTTCGAGGGGCGTGCCGTTCTCGGCCCGCACCTCAATCATCGGGTTGTCGAAGTCCACCTCAAGGCTGAAGCGGTCGCGGGCCTGGAGGCACTGGCGGGCGGCGAGGGCGAGCCGTACGCGGTCGGGGGTCGGTACGTTGAGAGAGTCCGAACACTCCAGCAGCCCGCGCACGGTGGACATGATCCCGCCGTAGGTGTAGTGGACGCGGAGGTAGCGGGCATTGGTGTGATAACGCCGCCACACGGTGGGCGCGGGCTCGAGGTCGGCCTGCGCGAGCAGCCGGGAGAACTCGGTGTCCTGCTCCTCCCAACCGAAGTTCAGGCCCCAGAGCGTGGTCGCCTGCCTTGTGCGGCCGGAGTTCACGTCGACCTCGTGCTGGCGCTGCAGGCTGGTGTAGGCGAAGAGGCCGAAGAGCAGCAGGCTGCCGAGGGCGACGCAGACGAAGACCTTGGCCGCGGGGGATCTCATGTCGATTCTACTTGGGCCCGAGCAGGCGGTTGCGGGTGGGGAACCCTTCGGGTCCGTGCCTCGCGCGTCACCGTACCGGGGGTGTCGCTCGAAGACTCGCTCCGACCCCCGGCTAGGAGAGGACCCCTACGGGTTCCCCGGAGGCGGTTCGTCCGGGTATGGCTCGCCCGGCTTGCGACGGGGTTGGCCTGTGCCCTGAACAGCGCCGAGTTGAAAGACATCGGTGGCTGGCTTGTCCATCAAGATGCGGTGAGCCGCAGGCACGTGGTTCGAAGCATGAATCAGGAACCCGAGGATGATGTCTTCGGCTTGCTCGGGGTCCCATCGCTCGGAGTTGTAGAGCGTGACGAGCTTCTCAAGGTCAGCGAGCCAGTCCGTCAGGTGGAACGCGAGCTCGTCCACGGCCTCGGCGTCGAGGGACGTCCACGGAGAACCGGCCCTCATGAACGTGTTGAAGATCTTCCCTTGGAGCTCGGCCTCGTTCATCACTTCCACCGCACCTCGCCCTTGCCGTTCTTCTGCACGGTGCCGATCGTGTACACGGTCTCGCCGAGTTTGGTGAGGCGCTCGGCCACGCTGTCGGCGAAGCTCTTCTTGACGATGACGCAGTAGCCGATGCCCATGTTGAAGATGCGCCACATCTCCTCTTCGGGGATGTTGCCCTTGTCCTGCAGGAACGAGAACACGGCGGGGCGGGGCCAGGCGGCGCGGTCGACCACGGCGTCGAGGTTGCTCGGGAGCGCGCGGCAGAGGTTGCCGGGGATGCCGCTGCCGGTGATGTGGGCCATGCCCGAGATAACGTTCTTGACGTGGTAGCCGCGCTGCAGGCGGACGATGGGGTCGGCGTAGAGGCGGGTGGGGGTGAGGAGGACCTGGCCCAAAGTGGGAAGTGGGAAGTCGGAAGTCGGAGCAGAACCCTTCTTTCCGCTCGCTTTCTTCTTGCCTCCTCGCCTCCGTGCCTCCGTGTTTGGTACGAGCTCCTCGTAAACGCGGTGGAGGTCGAGCCCCGCCTGTTTCACCACGTTGCGGACGAGGGTGTAGCCGTTGGAGTGGATGCCATCGCTGGCGAGGCCGAGGATGACGTCGCCGTGCTTGACGCGGGTGGGCTTCTGGATCTTCTTGAGCTCGGCGACGCCCACGCAGAAGCCGGCGAGGTCGAAGTCGCCCTTCTTGTAGATGTCGGGCATGTTGGCGGTCTCGCCGCCGATGAGGGCGCACCCGCTCCGCTTGCAGCCCTCGGCGATCCCCTTGACGATGTCGCTGAGGAACTTCTTGTCGATGACGGGCGTGGCGATGTAGTCAAGGAAGAAGAGCGGCTCGGCCCCCTGCACGATGAGGTCGTTGACGTTCATCGCGACCAGGTCGATGCCGACGGTGTCGAAGGTCTGCATCTCGGTCGCGAGCAGGACCTTGGTGCCCACGCCGTCGCAGCAGGCGACCAGGACCGGGTCCTTGTAGTTGCGGGCGAAGAGCCGCTGCTTGTAGTCCAGCCGGAACAGCCCCGCGAACCCGCCGGGGTTGGGGATGACGCGGTCGGTGTAGGTTTTGCGGAGCATCGAGTCGAGGGACTCGGTGAAGGCGTCCTTCTGGTCGATGTCGACGCCGGAGGAGGCGTAGGTGAGGGGCTTTGGGCTGGAAGGGCTGGTTTTAAGGGCGGCCATGCACAGAGGATAACGGCCTGAATAGAGGGGTGGACGCTCCGCGGGTCATGCGGGTGGAAATCCGGGTAGTTAGCCCCCTCGGCGCCGGGGCATCGAGCGGAGAAAGCCGCGGCATGGGCTCGTGCTGTGGGCGGGTAGAGGGCTTTGGTGCCGCCACCGCTCCCGGTTCTGACCTACCCTTCGGGCCCGGTGGGCAATCCCGCCCCGGTCCATATAGAGAGATCCACGACATGCCGCGTGCGAGCCTGTTTACGTCTGAGTCCGTGTCGATGGGGCACCCCGACAAAGTCGCGGACCAGATCTCCGACGCGATCCTGGATGCGATGCTAGCCGACGACCCGTACAGCCGCGTGGCCTGCGAGACGCTGTGCTGCACCGGGCTGGTGGTGGTCGCGGGCGAGGTGACCACCAACACCTACGTGAGCATCCCCGACCTGGTCCGCGAGACCATTCGCGACATCGGCTACATCACCGGCGACATGCGCTTCGACGCCGACTCCGCGGGCGTGATGGTGGCGCTCAACAAGCAGAGCAACGACATCGCCATGGGCGTGGACCGCGAGGGCGCGGGCGACCAGGGCATGATGTTCGGCTTCGCGTGCAAGGACACGCCCGAGCTGATGCCGCTGGCGATCCAGCTCGCCCACCAGCTCGTCGAGCAGCAGGCCCACGTCCGCAAGGAGAACAAGATCTCCGGCCTGCGCCCCGACGCCAAGAGCCAGGTCACGGTCGAGTACGAGGGCAACAAGCCCGTCCGCATCGACACGCTGGTGCTCAGCACGCAGCACGACCCCTCGTGGAACGAGCGGCAGGAGCAGCTCAAGCGCGAGGTCGTCGAGCAGATCTTCAAGCCCGTGCTCAAGGAGTGGTGGAACCCGGGCATCAAGATCCACGTCAACCCCACCGGCCGCTTCGAGATCGGCGGGCCCCACGGCGACACCGGCCTCACCGGCCGCAAGATCATCGTGGACACCTACGGCGGCATGGGCCGTCACGGCGGCGGGGCCTTCTCGGGCAAGGACCCGACCAAGGTCGATCGCTCCGCCGCGTACATGGCGCGGTACATCGCCAAGAACGTGGTGGCTGCGGGGCTGGCGGACAAGTGCGAGATCCAGCTGTCGTACGCCATCGGCGTGGCCGAGCCGACCTCGGTGCTGGTTGACTGCTTCGGCACCAACAAGGCGGACGAGGAGAAGATCAGCAAGGCCGTGCGCGACGTGTTCGGGCTGACCCCCAAGAAGATCATCGAGACGCTGCAGCTGCGCAAGCCGATCTACTCGGCCACCGCCCGCCACGGGCACTTCGGCCGCAAGCCCTTCGAGCAGGCCTACTACGACCGCGTCAAGCGCGAGCACCGCGGCGAGAAGCTCAGCCACTTTACGTGGGAGCGGACGGACAAGGCGGAGGCGCTGAAGAAGCTCGTCTGAGTACCGGTCAGCGCCGGCGTTGTGCAAGCATCCGGTTCGCTCGGCCGCACACCACCTGTGGTCGTGCTACTTGGGACCCTTCCGACCCTTGAGTGTCACCGCTCTTGCCGGGCGATGGTCTCCTGGTCGGACGGCCTTCTTCCCTTCTGTCCGAAACCCGTACAGGTTGTTGGCGATGATGTACTCCGCCACACGCCGGCTGATTCCCCGCAGCGGTTCCACCCCCTCCCACAAGTGCGCCTGGTCAGGCGCTCCGGGGATGGCATCACGCGCGCGCGTTGATGACTCTTCGACGGGTACGTTGGGCGCGATGCGACCGCACCACTCCCGCAGCTCAGGCATCGTCCAGAAGTTCTGGTCCAACGCGTTCCACACCCCGTGCACCGTCGTCACCGGGGGACGCACCAGCACCAGCGGCTCCGCCAGCCGCACCACTTGCCGCACGTCTTTCCACCGGCGGAGCCCGGCCAACTGGTCTGACCCGATCAGCAGGCGCAGCTCGACATCGGGGACCACCTCCCGCAGCCGCCGCAGTGTGTCCACCGTGTAGCTCGGTCGCTCTACCCCCCGCGCTCGTTCCCACGCCGCCCGATCGATCTCATCAGTCCAGATCGGGTGTGACCCATCGAGCGCCAGCCGCAGCATCGCGAGCCGGTGCTCGTCGCTGGCGCGGGTTCCATCCGGCTTGAACGGGCTCTTCGCCGCGGGGACGTACAGCACCTCCGCGAACTCGTCGCAGAACATCCTCCAGGCGGCGAACGGCCCGCTCAGGTGATACGAGTGCGGAGGGTCGAAGGAACCGCCGAACACCAGCAACCGCTGGATGTGCCGAGGCAGCTCCAATGGTGTGATCGGGGCTTCGTCGGACCGCTTCATGAACCGATGATACGGCCCAGCTGTAGAACCCAACGCCCCGGCCCCCCTACCATCACGCTCCACGACGGCCCCGTCGTCTAGCCTGGTTCAGGACACTACCCTTTCACGGTAGGTACATGGGTTCGAATCCCATCGGGGTCACTTGACGATCGATTGGCTCGCCCTGCACAGAGTTGCAGGGCGATGTTTCTTTTGGCACAGGTCCGCAGCCCACCAGCACTTGCGGCGCTGCGTGCGAGTCGGTGCGATTCGACGCGGGAGGACGCTGCGCCGCATTTTGCGCCGCTTGTGCGCCGGATTCTGCGCCGCTCTGGGCCGCCGCCTTCTCGAAGTGAGCATCGACCACCTTGAGATAGTGGTTCTGGGCCACCGCCTGCGTGTTGCCCAGCCAGGCGCACACGACGTGGATGGGGTAGCTCTCCGCGAGTTCGGTCTGGCGGGTCGAGCGGAGGTTGTGGAACAGCTTGGGCCAGGGCTTCACGCCGGCGCGGGTGATGATCCGCTGGAGTTGGGTCCGCAGGTTGGCGTTGGGGTCGCGGTACTTGGTGATGACGTGCTCGGCGCCGGGTTCCGCGGCCTCGAAGACCTCGAGCAGGTGCGGCCTGAGCTCCGGGGAAGAGGGGGAGCACCCGGAACTCCCGCCCGGCGTGCCCTTCGGTCTTGGGCGACCGCACAGTGATGCGGCCGCGCTCCCAGTCGATGTCCTGCCAGCGGAGGGCGAGGTGCTCGCTGGGGCACCGGAGGCCGCCGTAGCGGGACAGCGCGAACAGGAGCCGCCACTCGGGATCGGGGCAGGCGGCGAGCACCTTCTCGGCATCGGCGCGGGGAATGAAGGCCATGCGGTCGCGGTTGGTCTGCCCGCCCGCCTTGACCTCCGCGAGGGGGTTCTCGGTCAGCATCCGCCACTTGATGCCTTGGCGGAAGATCTGGCGCGCGGTCTTGACCCGCTTGGCCACGGTTGCGTCCGCGAGGCCCTCCTCCCGCATGGCCTGGCAGAAGTACTGCGCCTACGCGGCCCAACGGGATGCCCGAAACGCCTTCTGCCGGGCGAAGTGGGATGCAGGGCACACCGGGTCCATCCCGGACGCCCCTGCCCTCCCGCCGGAGCCGTTCGACTTTTCCGACGCCGACCGATCGCTCTGGCGTCCTTCCGAACGCCCGCTGAGACACTGGCGGTAGCGGGCGCGAAGGGTGTGTGGGACGCGGTGTTCATTCTGCTGGTGATCTGGCCGGCGCTGCTGCTGCACGAGGTGATGGACCGCGCGGGCGGGTACGAGGCGCTCCGGCACGGCATCACGCGCCTCAGCCGTAACGAGCTCTTCGTCGTCGTGGCGCTGGGCTGGGTGTTTGCGTCGTTTCTCCGGGGAATGCGGGCTTCGGCACACCGATCGCCATCGTTGCTCCACTGCTGGTCGCGCTGGGCGTGCGCCCGGTGTACGCGGTGGTGATCCCACTGATCGGGCACATCTGGGCCAAGTTCTACGGCACGCTCGGTTCCAGCTGGATTGCGACGATGCAGGTGGTAGAACTGGACGGGGCGACCGCCCGAGCGGCCGCGTGGCAAACTGGCGCGCTGATGTCGATCCAGGCGGTTCTGGGCGGGTTCACGGTAACGTGGATGTACGGCCGGTGGCCGGCTGTCCGTCACGCGTGGCCGCTGGTCCTGATCATCGCAGGGATCCATGGAGTTGGGAAGGCCGTGATCGCCAGGTCGAACCCGGAACTCGCGGCGTTCATCCCGGCGACCGCGGCAATGCTGGTGCTGTACCCGCTCTCGCGCTGGCGACGTTTCGCGGAGCCGGCGGAGGCAATCACGGAACGCCCGGCCATGCGGACTCAAGGTGGCAGCGGGAAAGATGATGTGAAGCCCCCAATGGGCCAGGGAATGTCGTACTTCCCGTACGTCCTGCTGACCGTGATCGCGCTGAGTGTTTCAATCATCGAGCCTCTGAACCGGGCGCTCGGTGCGTTCAAGATGGGGCTTGCCTTTCCGAAGGTGGCCACCGGTTATGCAGTCACCACCGAGGGTGCAGAGGCGTATTCGCCGCTGGCGCCGCTCACGCACCCGGGCGCGAGCCTGACGGTCGCCGCCCTGATTGCATGGTGGGTGTACCACGCCCGCGGCTACTACGACGCGTGGTCGCGGGCCGGGGGCACGAAGCGCGGCGGCGTGCTGCACGGGCTGCTCAAGGGGGCGATCCCCGCGTCGGTCCCCATCCTCGCGTTCCTGGTGATGGCATCGGTCATGAACCACTCCGGTCAGAACGAGACGTTGGCGCTGGGGATTGCGGCCGTGGCGCCGGCGGCTGTGTTCGCGGCGCTCTCGAACGGGATCGGGGTGGTGGGCGCCTTCACGACTTCCAGCAGCACCTCCTCCAATGTGCTGTTTACCGACTTGCAGGTCACGGTGGCTCGGCTCAAGAAACTGCCCGTGGGGGCGATCATCGCGGCCCAGAGCGCTGGCGGCGCCATCGGCAACGCGATCGCACCCGCCAACGCGGTCATGGGCGCCAGCACGGCCAACGTCAGCGGCCAAGAAGGAGCCATCATCCGAAAGACGATCCCGTGGACGCTGGCAGCGTTCGTGCTCACGGCCACGCTGTTGCTCGTACTGCTGACGGAGTAGCTGGTTCATGGATGAGCTTCCGTGCGAACGTGGGATGAGCAGCAACCATGCCGGTTAACGACCAAATCCCGGTTGACCTGCTGCACTGGCTGCTGGCGCTGCTGCCAATCGGGGCGCTCGGCGTGCTCATGGTGCGGTTCCGCTGGACGGCGCAGCAGGCGGGGGCGGTCGCGAGCGTCGCCGCGGCTGCCGTTGCTCTGATCGCGTTCAGGGCAGCGCCGGGCGACGTGGCAATCGCCGGAGCCAAGGGGGTTTGGGACGCGCTCTCGATTCTCTTCGTGATCTGGGCGGCGCTTCTCATCCACGAGGTGATGAGCCAGGCGGGTGGGTACGAAGCGCTACGGCTGGCACTGACTCGTATGAGTGACAACGAAATGTTCGACGTGCTCGCCCTGGGTTGGGTATTTACGTCGTTCTTGCAGGGCATCGTGGGGTTTGGCACGCCGATCGCGATTGTGGCTCCACTGCTGGTGGCCTTTGGTATGCGGCCGGTGTACGCCGTGGTGATCCCGTTGATCGCCCACATCTGGGCGAAGTTCTACGGCACGTTGGCGGAGGGATGGCTGGCGACGCTGCAGGTGGTGGAGATCGACGAAGTGACCGCTGCGTCCGCGGCGTTGCAGGCCGCGCTACTGCTGATGATCCCGGTGTTCATGGGAGGGTTCGCGGTGGTGTGGATGTACGGGCGCGCGGCTGCGGTGCGGCACGCCTGGCCCCTGGTGCTGGTGATCGGTGCGATCCATGGCCTGGGGCAGGTGGCGGTCACGCTGTTCGACCCGATGTTGGCAGGGTTCCTGCCGGCGACAGTGGCCATGTTTGCACTGTACCCGCTGTCGCGGTGGCCGCGCTTCGCAAAGCCGGCACTGAACATCGTGACGCGTCCAGCCATGCGAACTCGCGCGCAAGGGGAGAGCGCAGACCGCGAGCCTCCCATGGGAGCGATGATGTCACTTTTTCCCTACATCCTGCTCACCGTGCTCGCGTTAGGCACGGCGGCGATACCGGCAGTGAAGGCGGCACTCGAGCGGCTGCGTTTCGGGCTGCCGTTTCCGGAGGTCACGACGGGGTATGGGGTCACGAGCGAGGCCGCGGCCCAGTATTCGCCGATCGCGCCGCTCACGCATCCCGCTGCGGCGCTGGTCCTTGCGGCGCTGGTGACGTGGTGGGTGTACCACCGTCGTGGTTATTACGCGGAGTGGGCGCGTGTGACGGGGACAGAGCCCAAGGGCGTTCCCCATGCCCTGCTCGCCGGCGCGGTTCCCGCGTCGGTGCCCATCTTCGCGTTTCTGGTGATGGCGAGCGTGATGAACCACTCGGGTCAGAACGCGACCCTGGCGCTGGGTGTCGCATCAATTGCCCCGGGCTACGTGGTCGCATTCCTTTCCAATGGGATCGGCGTTCTCGGTGCATTCACCACGTCGAGCAGCACGTCCTCCAACCTGCTGTTTGCCGACCTGCAACTCTCGCTGGCGCGGCTCAAGGGGCTGCCCGAGGCGAGCATCCTGGCCGCCCAGAGCGCGGGCGGTGCAATCGGCAACGCCATCGCGCCCGCGAACCTTGTGATGGGCGCGAGCACCGTGGGGATCAGCGGGCAGGAGAGCGCCATTCTGCGCAAGACGGGGCCGTGGACACTTGTCGCGTTTGTTCTCACAGGTGTCGCGACGGTGGTGCTGGTGCTTGTCTCCTCCCGGGAGTAGCTCGATGATGGGCTTACTAAGGAACCCTGTCGCATACCTCAGTACTTCCTTCGTGCTGTTCCTGGTGGCGCTGCCGCTGATCAGTGTGGGGGCCACGCGAGGGCCACGCTTCATGGTCTGGGCGGGGCTGGTGGCGCTCTGCCTCGCGGCGCTGATCCCTCCGGTGCAGCGGCTGGTGTGCGGCGGCGAGGAAACCGGGGAAGGCATCGACGCTGCAGGTAGCACCGACACGAAGGAGGCGAAGCCGTGATCCATTCAGATGGCCCGCGCACCGGGAGGCCCCCGTTCCTCGCCCCCCGCGGGATGGTAAGCACGCCGCATTACCTCGCCTCGGCCTCCGGGCTGGACGCATTGAGGCGCGGCGGGAGTGCGGTGGACGCCGCGGTGGCCGCGAACGCGACGCTGTGCGTGGTCTACCCACACATGGCTGGGCTCGGCGGGGACGGCTTCTGGCTCATCGCCGGGGCGGGGACCGGCGGGGTGCAGGCGCTCGATGCCAGCGGCCCCGCGGCAAGGATGGCAACGCGGGACTTCTACCGCCAGCGGGGCTGCACGGATGAGATCCCGGCCCGCGGTCCTCTCGCGGTGCTCACCACGCCTGGCGCATTGGACGGACCACCTTTGGTACGGTGGCCCGGTGCAGTCGCTGGGGAACCTCTTCGATACGCTCCACGAGCGTTACCCCACGCAGCCTGTTGGAATGAGCGAGTACGGCGCAGGGGCCGCCATCTCGCACCACACCGACAACGTCCATGGGGGTCCGCCGGAGGCCAACAATCCCGGCGTGCCCACCGTCTACCAGCCAGAGGAGTACGCCGCGTGGGTGCACGAGCAGAACTACACGCTGCTCAGCAGCAAGCCGTACATCTGGGGCTCGTTCGTCTGGAACATGTTCGACTTCGCGACCGGCCTGCGCAACGAGGGTGACACCCGCGGCGTCAACACCAAGGGGCTGGTCACGTACGACCGCCAGACCCGGAAGGACCCTTTTTTCTTCTATCAGGCCAACTGGAGCCCGGAGCCAGTCCTGTACATCACGAGCAGGCGGTACACCGACCGTGCGTACCCCGTTGCCGATATCAAGATCTACTCCAACGCCGACGAAGTGTCGCTGTCGGTGAACGGGCGCGAGGTGGGCAGGATGAGCCGAGCGGAGGCGCCGATGAACACCTACATCTTCAAGGCGGTTCGATTCGAGCCCGGTAGGAAGAGGATCACGGCCCAGGGCGAGCGTGATGGGAGCACGGTCCGCGACTCCGTGGAGTGGCGCTACGACCAGGAGGCCATCAACATTGCCTGCGGCCAGCTCGCGTCAGGACTGGAGTCGTCGCAGGGGGAGATGTTCGGGTCCGACGAGTTCTTCATCGGCGGCTCGGGGCACAACCTGGTTCCCAAGACCCGTGACCCAATCGCAGACCATACTCCGATCTCCAGGACGAGCGATGCGCACCTGTTCCGCGGCTATCGGCGCGGCACGTTCAGCTACCTCATTCCTGTTCCGGACGGTGCCTACGAGGTCACTGTTCGCGGCTACGAGCCTGATCCGCGAGTGCAGCCCGGTGGCCGCGTGTTCGATGTCGTTGCCAACGGGCGAGCGCAGGTCCAGAACTTGGACCTGGTTCGGGAAGCCGGAGCGTACCGGACGGTGGTCAGCCGCACGTTCCCCGTCGAGGTGAGCGGCGGCACACTCCGTCTGGACTTTTCGCCCAAGGTCGGTGAAGCCATCGTGTCGAACATCATGGTCAGGGCGGCCCGGGCTAAATAGAGGACTCCTGGAGAGCAACCGACGCCTCAGAAAGTGCCGGCTGTGCGAGCCTCTTACCAATGCACGAACATGCAAGATGGGGTCTAGGAGCGTTGGGAGATCGGGGCGTCGGGCCTCAACTCGACCACTGCCGGGCACATGTGGCCGGTGTACTGGCATTTCCCCGGGTCTGGAGCACACTCCTTCCGCGGCAGGAGGTCATGACCAAGCCGCGCCGTTCCAACATCGCCTTCAGCAGTTCTAGCACAAGCGCCTGAGAACTATCGCGGCCTGGCGGCGCCGGGCGCCGCCCGCTCCTATCCATCGGTGCCATCACTTAGGGAAGCGGGGCAGCTCCATGGCTTGGTGTCGAGCGTTCCAGTGGCTGATCGCGTGTGCCCTCCTGGGCGCTTCGCTGCACGGGTGCGCCGGCGATCGTCGTTTGCAGGCGCGGGAAGCGGGAAATGGTGGACGGGAGATCGGCACCGGGCCCCCTGACATGCCAGCCCGAGCACTGAATCCTGATGAGGTGCGTGCAACCCTCACCCTGGTCGCCGATTGGCAGCTGGCGCACCCTGTGCAGTACGGGCCGCAGCATTGGGCCATTGCGCCACTCTACGACGGCCTGATCGATGCGAGCCTGACGACAGGTGACCCCAGATACCTCGCGGCGGTGCTGCGCGCCGGCCAGCGGATCGCATTCAGCCCGGCACCCGAGGTGTACCACGCCGACGCCCACGCGGCCGGTCACGCGTGGCTCCGCATCTACATGATGAGCGAACCACGGAATCCGGCGCTGCTGGATCCCTTCAGGTCGCGGTTCGACGAGGTCATCCAGAACCCGGTCCGCGAGAGGCTGTCCTTCACCGAGCGTCCACGGACGCCCGGCATCGAGTACACCGACCGCTGGACATGGGCCGATGCGCTGTACATGGCGCCCCCCGCGCTCGAACTGCTCAGCCAGGCGACCGGGGATGCACGCTACAGGTGGTTCGCGGACGCCGAGTTCAATTTCGCCTACGACGCGCTCTTCGACCCCGAAGCGAACTTGTTCTACCGCGATTCGCGTTTCATTGGCGCTATAAGTCCCGGCGGCGAGAAGGTGTTCTGGAGCCGGGGCAATGGCTGGGTGTATGCGGGGCTTGCCCTCATGCTTGACGCAATCCCGGCCGACCACCCCACCCGGCCCTTCTATCTCAGCCTTTTCAAGCGGATGAGCACCGCGGTACGCCGTACGCAGCAGCCCGACGGCCTCTGGTACGCGAGCCTGCTCGACCCGTCGCATGTGCCTATCGGCGAAACAAGCGGCAGTGCCCTGTTCGTCTACGGGATGGCGTGGGGGGTCCGCAACGGCATACTGGAGCCCCGAACGTATGGGCCTGTCATCGCACGAGGATGGCGGGGTCTGACCGCCAACATCGAACCCGATGGCGAAGTCAACTCCGTGCAGCCCATCGGGGCCGAGCCCGAGCACTTCGATCGGCATTCCAGCCAGGCGTACGGCACCGGCGCGGTGCTGATGGCCGGGTCGGAGGTCCTGCGGGTCATGGGCGCGGCCGTCAATGTCTCACCCGCGACGCTTCTCCGCGAGGCCGAGCGTCTCGTGCCCGAAGCGCCGGATCTCTCGCGAGGGCGCGGGCGAGGGTCCTCATCGGCCGGCGCCGCCGATCGGGCCCGCTGCGTGGAGGCGATGGTCCGCGTGGGCGGGCCCGTGCTGGAGGCGCTCAGCCGCGGCGAGCTCAAGCAGCGCATGCCGATCCACGATTGGGAGCGGCACCGGGCCGCCTGGACTCACTACGAGGCGTTCGCCCGCACGCTCGCGGGGATGGCGCCCTGGCTTGAGCTCGGCCCGGACGAGTCGCCGGAGGGCCGGCTCCGGGCACGCTACATCGACCTGGCCCGGCGCTCGCTCATCCATGCAACCGATCCGAACTCGCCGGACTTCATGAACTTCGGGCAGGTCCCCGACCAGCCCCTGGTGGAGTCGGCCTACCTCGCCTCCGCGCTCCTGAGCGCGCCCACCCAGCTCTGGGAGCCGCTGAACGAGTCGCAACGGGCGAACGTGCTCGCGGCGTTGCGGGCTGCACGCGGCATCCGTCTCACCCACAACAACAACTGGTATCTGTTCCCTGCGATGGTGGAGTCCGCTCTCTGGAAGCTCGAGGGCGACGCGAATCTCGAAGTCATCGAGACCGGGGTCGGCAAGATCGAGGGGTGGTATCTCGGCGACGGGATCTACGGTGATGGTCCCAGGTTCCAGTGGGATTATTACAACAGCTATGTCATGCACCCCATGCTCCTGCAGGTGCTGAGTGTGGCCGCGGAGATGGAGCACCCGCTCGCGCGGAGACTCCCGCAGGCAGTGGAACGCGCAGAGCGGTATGCGGTCATCCTTGAACGGCAGATCTCGCCCGAGGGAACGTTTCCCATCATGGGCCGTTCGTCGGCCTACCGCTTCGCCGCCTTCTATCACCTGTCCTACATGGCACTGCGCAGAGAGTTGCCCCCCGCGATCCACCTCGGCGCCGCCCGCAGCGGTATCACGGCCGTCGTCCTGCGGATGCTGGAGGCGCCGGGCACGTTTGACGAGCAGGGGTGGCTGGTACTCGGAGCGGTGGGCTCGCAGCCGGGCCTGCAGGAGTCTTACAACTCAACCGGATCGCTCTACGTGTGTCTCACGGGCCTCGTCCACCTGGGTCTGCCCGCTGACGACCCGTTCTGGACCGCACCCGCGTCGAACTGGACCCAGAAGCGAATCTGGGCCGGCGAGGACATCCCCCGGGACCGAGCTGCAAAGAACAGAGTCCAGGAGTGATCCCCTTGCGATCTCTTCCCAGCGAACGCCGTGCGTGGCTGGCCCCCGTGGTGGTCGCCGCAACCGGCCTGGTTCCCGCCGGCGACGCCTTCTCCCAGCAGAGTGCCCAACCTCGCCCACCGCAGCCGCCCCCGTTCGAAACCCTCCGCTACAACGAGGACTACTCGTACCTGAAGGACCCCGGGGCGCGGTCGGGCGATCCATGGGTCCTGGAGCCGCTCAAGTACATCCCGCTCGATCGGACCGGCGACTGTTATCTCACCCTGGGTGGTGACATCCGCGAGCAGTACGAGATTGTAAGCAACCCCAGCTTCGGCCTCTCCCCAGAGGACGAGGATGGATACCTGCTGCACCTGTACCTGCTCCACGCGGACCTGCACCTCTGGCGGCACCTGCGGTTGTTCGTGCAAGGCCGCAGCGCGACCTCATCCTTCCAGGAGAATGTGCCGGGTCCAGGGGCGGAGTTCAATCCCGACCTACACCAGCTGTTCGCCGACCTCACCTCCACGCTGGCAACGGAACGGACGCGCGTGACGCTCCGCGCAGGTCGGCAGGAGATGGCGTACGGCGCGCAGCGGATGATCAGCGTGAGGCCCACCATCCGCAGGACGTTCGACGCGGTGCGGGTGCTGACGGAGCTGGGAGACTGGCGGGCCGACGCATTCTTCGGCCGCCCGGTCGAGGTTGACCCCGAAACCTTCGAGCACGAGGGTGACGAGCGGGCCCGTTTCTGGGGGATTTACGCCGCCGGCCCGACCGGCCTCGCCCCGGACATTGGCATCGACATCTACTACCTCGGCCTCGATCAGCCCGGGGCCACGTTTGAGCTTGGCGAGGCAGACCAGCCGCGGCACTCGGTGGGCCTCCGGCTGTTCGGCAAGGCCGATGCACTCGACTTCGACGTGGAGGGGACGTACCAATGGGGCGAGCTCGGGAGCCTCGACATTTCCGCCTGGAGGCTCGCCACCGAGATCGGCTACAGCTTCGAGTCGACCCTGTTGCGCCCGCGCGCCGGTCTGCTCTTGGATGTCTCCTCGGGCGATGAAGAGCGCGGTGACGGGCGACTCGGCACCTTCATCCCGCTGTTCCCCAAGGGCAACCCCTTCGGCGCGTCCCCGCTGATCGGACCGGTCAACCTCATCACCGTTCAACCGCTCCTTCAACTGCACATCACCGATTCGGTCGCTCTGGAAACAGGTTGGAGCACCTACTGGCGGCAGAGCACCGCAGACGGTGTGTACAACGACGGGCTGCGGCTCATTCAGCCCCCCGCCGGCAACGATTCACCATCGATTGGAAGCGAACTTTCGGTGCTCGTGGACTGGCGGATCAACCGGAACCTCAGCCTGTCGGCCAAATACTCGCACTTCTTCGCCGGAACATTCCTGGAGGAGACCGGGCCGGGAGAGGAAGTCGATTATTTTTCAGTGTTCGCCCATTTCCTATTCTGAGCAGAGTTCAGTGGCCTTGATGTGGCAGCGCCTTGAGGCTTCGCGATTGAAAGCTGCTACAGCGTGGCCCCCTGTTGCGCGCCTTTACCCGGCCGCACTCGGGGCCGGCCGGAGGCGTGCCTCAGTCCTTAAGAAGGACCGACCCCAGCAGCCGTACAGAACGTTCGTCCTCACCATCGTCAGCAGCAATGGACGCCTGGACATTGATCACCCATGCCGATGCGAGTTCCTCGGTGTCCTTGTCGGTCTCTTCTGACGTTGGCCCCATCTCTCTGAAGTCCATGCCATCCTCAGAAGACGGCACGCCGTCCAGTTTCCGAGACCCGACCGCTGTCGCGAGCACATCTTCGATGCGATCGAGGTTGTCAGCCAGGCACTCCTCAGAATCTGCGTAAAGAAGCCGTCAAAGTATGCGTCTGAAATCCGCCGTACAGCCGGCTGCAAGCACAGCAGCCTCCGACGGTGCTCGAACGCGCTCGTCAGCCAAGCCGCGAGATGGTCTTCGGAGGTCTGGTCCTTCCGAATGACCATGAGCGACAGCTGTGTCGCAAGGAGCGCAGTCATGAGACCGAGTTCTCGCTCCTCCTCAGCGACCTGGGCTGCCACCTCATTGCTGAGTCGCCCCAGGAACCTCCCGTCGCGCTGAGCCTCGTGGATGAGGCGGTGGCGGAGCAGGCGGTCCGCGCCGAGGGTTTGTTGCCTTGACTGATCCGGCGATTCGCTCCATAAGCGTGGGGCGTGGGATGCCGGTCCGGGCCATGGCCTTGCCGCTCTCGAGCAACGACCTGAACTTGGTCCGGGATTCCACCACACCCATGAGGACGAGCTGGCGCGGGCTGAGGTGACGTTCGACCTTTCAGATCCTGCTTTCCGCGTTCACTGCTGACCTCCCTTCCTGGGTGGCAGGAGCGGGACCCTCGCCCCGCTCGCGAACGGCTCCTGCCGGCGCGTAGCCGACTCCAATGACCTGGTGCGCTCCTCGAGTTCGCTGACCTCAATTGACCGGAGGAGCACGCCCGCGAGGTATCCGATGGTGCTGGCGATCTTGGGGTCGAGCTGCCCCTTCCGGACGCGGTTGATCGTGTCCGCCAGCAGCGGCGGCACGTCCCGGGGGTCAGGCCTGAGCGCCCAGGTGTTGCGGTTGACGCTGCGTGCCCGGAGTGCGGGCGGGTGTTGAAAGCGGGAACCCCAAGACCCTTTGGTCCGCTCCGCGAAGGAGTCGGGTGAGACCTCCCCGTTCCGCGCGTCGGAAAAACGGCAGGTGCCCCTGCGGCTACGACCACACGGGCATCGCTAATGCGGCGGGGGCATGCCCCGAGTGCGGGAAGGTGGGAAACCGCGAGAGTTTGCAGAGCGGAACCTGAGAAGGGGCCGCCGCGCGTGACTGCGGCGGGCACCCTCCTCAGTGTGTGGCCCGCGTGCGACGGCTCCCCCCGTGCCGTCGCGTGCCCACGAGCACGAGCAACTCGTGGTCGATGCGGGCCAGCTGCTGCGTGATCCGCTGCCGCTCGCGCTGGAGGCGCTGGAGCGTCGAACTGGTTGACTGCGTAGAGCGTGAACGACGGGCGTGAGTAACGGATTCCAAGCTGTCGCTCCTAGAGGGCGCTCACGCGCCGGCTGAGTTCAAGGACGAGGGCGCGGACGGCCTCCCTGTCCGACTTGAACCCCACCTCGCGCGGCAGCTCGTTGCGGTGGGGCTCTCCTTCGCCCAGGAGCAGCCACGAAGGGCTGAGGCCCAGGCCGCGGCATAGCGCGGCGAGGAACGCCGGAGGTGGGTTGCCTTGACCAAGCAGATACCTGCGGACGGTTTCCGCGTTGCACCCGGTTAGGTCGGCCACCCGCCGGAGCCTCAGCCCCTGGCAGGCCCACTGCACACGCTCGGTGATCGCCTCGCGGCTGATCCCGCCGCGCGGCATGGAGTGGCGGGGCGCGATCTGCTCGCGGATGCCCGACTGCGCGGTGATCACTGTGGGAACTCCAGGCGGAGGTCGGTGATGAACCGGCGGAGCAGGTCGTTGGTTGATTGATCCAGGCTGTTTTTCGAGTCGCCGAGGCCCAGTTCAAGGTCAGCGAGGTGGGTCAGGAGCAGTGCGACAGACCCCCCCTCCGGGAAGGTGGGAGCGCCCTCGGTCCGGTACACGTCGTCCACTTGCGCGGCACGCTCGTCGCAGTTCTCGTGCAGGAAGTCGCACTTCCGCCCCCAGCTCTTGACGATTTCGCACAGAACGTCCCTAAGCCACTCCTCCCAGTCCATGCGGTGCCCCCAACGAGTACAGAACGACGCTGGGTCAACTTGAGCTCCACACAAGCCCGTGTTGCCTGTACGCTGTACACCCGCCGGTGTGCATCCGTGAGAACATTCTCAGGAGTATCCGATGGGGGGCGAGCAAGTGGAATGGATTGCAGAGCTTGCGCGTGATCGCGAGGCGCTCGCGAGGTACCTGCTGGAGCACCAGGCGAGCATCCGCGCGGCTGCGCGGCGGAAGCTGAGCTCCAACACGCGGTCCGTGTTCGACAGCGAAGACGTGCTGTCGTCGGTGCTGCGGCGGGTGGACGCGATGGTTTCTGAGGGGCGGCTGCGGCCCCGCTCCGAGGCCGAGCTGTGGGCGCTGATCAACACCATCGCCGCCAACAACGCGGTGAATCGCACCCAACTGATCGAACGTGCGCGATTGTTCCTCACGGAGGACGGCCCGTACGTGTACGAGTTATTGCAGAGGCTCAACGCCTTCACCACTGATGACGAGGTGATCCTGCTGCTGCACCGCATGATGGCGTGCCTTCAGGACGAGAAGGACCGCCAGCTGCTGGGTGCGTACCTGCGCGGGGCTTCACTCTCTGTGATTGCCACCATGCTGGGGATCAAGGACGACGCCTGCCGGCAGCGCTGGCGGTCGATCCGGCTGAGGCTGGCGGAGCGGTTCCGGGAGGGGGTGCTGGATGGATAGGAAGGACCTACTGGCGAGCATCCTGGTGGACGAGGCGATCGCGGCGTCAATGGTGCCTTGGGCGTGCCCCTGCCACTTCGGTCCCGAGGGCCGCTACCGGCTCCAGGAGCTGGTGGGGGTGGGCCGCAACTCTCTGGTGTACCGCGCCCATGACCGACTGATGTCGAGCGAGGGGTACAACGCCACTGTCGCGGTCAAGATCATGAAGTCGGCCGCCGTAGAGCGCGAGGCGCTCACGGTGCGTCGTGTGTCGCACGACCACGTCCTACGTGTCTCGGAGCGGGGCGTGGACCCCGCCTCCGGCGTGCAGTTCCTGGTCATGGAGTACGTGGAGGGGGGGGACCTCTCGAAGGCGGAGGTGCCGTGGGACGTCAAGCGCGCCGTCCGATTCATGGTGAAGGTCGCCAGGGGCGTGCACGCGGCCCACTCCGCGAGCGTGGTGCACTGCGATCTCAAGCCGGCGAACATCCTGCTCACAGCTGAAGGCGAGCCGAAAGTGTCGGACTTCGACCTTTCAGCCTCGGTGCTCAACCCGGGCACAGCGGTGCGGGGCAACTACGCGTTCATGTCCCCCGAGCAGTATGCGGGCGAGGTCAATGCGCTGTCGCCTCCATCGGACGTGTACGCGCTGGGGGGCCTGCTGTACTACCTGCTGACCGGCGACCTGCCCAACGGCACCTCGCACGCGGAGGTCGCTGGGGCGCACCTCCAGGGCGTCGCCGGCCGCAAGCCGCTCCCCAAAGGGGACCTCGCCGCGATCGTGCAGCGGGCCATGGCCCGCGACCGGGACGCGCGGCACAACTCCGCGGGCGAGTTCGCGGAAGATCTTGAGCGGTGGCTGCGGCGGGAGCCGATTCCATGGCTGCGCTCTAACCCGGTCAAGCGGACGGCCATGTGGTGCGTCCGAAAGCCGCTCCACGCCACCGGCGTCGCGGTTGCTCTCGTGGCGGTGTGCGCGGGCGTATGGCTGAAGCTCTACCTCGGGTACAAGGAGCTCGAACGCGACCGCCAGGCGCAGGCTGAGGCCGAGCGGCTCTTCAAGGTCCAGAAGGAGGAGGCCGCCGACCGTGTTGTCGCGGCCGTTGAGAACACGATGACCCTCGCACTTGGCACCCCGTCGAGTGACCGCATCGACCGGCTGCTACCGATGCTGGTGTTCATCGACGTGCTCGCCGGACTCCCAGTTCTGGACAACGAGCACCGAGTCGCGATCTCCTCCCAGCGGGTTCTTCAGCTACAGGCCGAGCTCGCTTCCCTGAAGAACCAGGGCCGCGGCGAGCACATGGACGCCTGCCTGGTGCGTTACGCGCTGGCGTACTTCCTGGTGAACGAGGGCCGTGGGGCCGACGCACTGCTGGTCATCCCCGAGATCGAGTCGTTGCTGCTGCCCCGGCTCGCGGAGGGCGATCCGGTCCGGGACGGGGTTGCTGCCATGCGGCTCTGTGCCGAGTGCCTTGAGAACCCGCTGGTGGACGCGCCCGACGACACCAAGCTGATCAGGGACAAGTGGCGGCAACTCGGGAAGCAGCGGCGGAACGAGCCGGTCCGACGCCTGATGCAACGGGTTATCAAGCAGCTTGAGCCTCGCGTGAAGCTGGCGTCGGGCGAGGGCGGCGGCTGACCCGCGTCATGCGCGCCTTTGGTGCGAAACGTCCCTGTCAGCAGGGGCCGCCGCCCAGCACGCGGAAGAAGGACTCGATGTCCTGGTCGGTGCCGGTGTCCCCATCGCCATTGAAGTCTGCTCCACCGACCCAGCATGTCTCGCAGCAGCTGCCGCCGAGGCACGCGAAGAAGGCTTCGATGTCCTGGTCGGTGCCGAAGTCTCCGTCGCCGTTGAAGTCGGACGGGCCGCAACACGGCCGTGCGCGCGCAAACCACACGGAGGTGTGAGAACCGACCCGAGTGAACTTCCCACCGACGATCAACTCGCCCCGATGTACAGTGAGCGCTCGCACGCCGCCGTTAGCACCGCCGGCAAACGGCTCCCAGCCATTCCCGTTCCATCGAGCAATGTTCAAGAGGGCTGTCGTGCCGGAGCTTCCGAACTCTCCGCCAGCAATGAGCGTCCCCTCGAATACTGTCAGCGCGTGGACAGGGCCATCGAACCCAGCTCCTAGCGGCACCCACCCTGCGCCATCCCATCGTGCGACGCGGGCCGTGGGAGAAGATCCAGAGTTTTGGAATGAGCCGGCCGCGACGATGTCATCGTTGAACTGAATGAGTTGAGTCACCGGGCCGTCGAGTCCTTGCCCCATTGCTGACCACGAGGCACCATTCCAGCGCGCCACGCGGTTTGCAGGCTGGCCATCGACAGAGGTGAAAACTCCCGCGATCACCAGCCCACTGCTCGTTGGCAGAACCGCATTGACGGCGTTGTTTGCACCTCCGCTCGAACCCGAGCTTGTGACAGGAGAGAACGCTTGGCCATTCCACCGGATGATGTTCGCCGCAGCCTGGAACGGTGCGGTCTGGTGGTTGAAGGTGCCGGCGATGAAGATGCTGCCTTGCCATTCGCAGAGATACGCCGGAGACGTGGCGTTGAAGGCTTGAAGGAAGGAGCTCCAACTGTCGCCCGCGCGACGAAGTACGGGGCCATAGAGCACGCCCGAGGTATCCAGTCTGGCCGGATACCCCGCCATCAACAAGTCGCCTCCGAGTGCAAGGAACGAAGTGGGGTACTGCGTTGACAGACGCTGGGGGTCACCGGGAAGCAGACGCTCCCAAACGCCATCTCTCCAGATCGCCCCCTTGCAGATGGTGCGATCGCCGGCAGCCTCCGTGAACGTCCCTCCGGCGTATACCTGTTCGCCATCGCTCCAGAGCGAGCGGACCTCGTGGGACATGCTCCCCCCAAGCCCGGTCTGGAACGTCGTCCAAGTACCTTCCGGCGTCATCCTCGCCAAGTTGCCGCCCTCGTAGTCGAGCGAGAACCCAGCTGGTGAGCTCCCGAAGAGCAGCTCCGCCCCGACGACCTCAAGAGCATTGCCCGGTTGAAGCGGCTGGAAGCCCGTAGCTCTCCAGGCCCCCTGTTCGAGCACACCCAGGTAGCGCGGGTCGCCGGTCGCGGAGGCGGTGAAGCTGCCGCTCGCATAGAGCTTGCCCTGGAATGACCGCATTGCGTTGACGGTGTTGTTGAAGCCTTGGCCTACCGGCACCCACGAGCTCCCATCCCAGCGGGCCACCCGAGAGAGCTCCGCAGATCCAGAAGCGGTAAACGAGCCTCCGGCGTGCAGGAATCCGTCATGCAGCGTGAGTGTGCGCACTGCGCCTGAGAGCCCCGGGCCCATCGGCTCCCATGCAAGACCGTCCCACTTTGCGACGCCTCTGAGTTGAACCCCGTTATTGGAGGTGAAATCTCCCCCCGCCACCAACAAGGGTCCCGTGTCAAGAAGAGTGACGACGGGCTGGTCGAACGGAGGCCCGAGCGCGGTCCACGTTGAGCCGTCATAGACCGCAACGCTCGTCGTTACCCCGTTCACCACCAGATGCCCTCCGATGATGAGACGCTCGCTTGAGCTCACGATGGCTTGAATCGAGCCGGCCACGTTGGGAATCGGCTGCCACGACTGCCCGTTCCACATGGCGGAGCTCTGGGTGCCGCCAACGTACAGGACCCCGTTGAAGGCTGCCATGCACGAGTTCTCGAACGTCACCGGCGTCCCTAGTTGATGCCACCGTCCTGCGTCCCACACCGCAACTCGCTGGCACGTTTCGCCACCAACCCGCTGGAAGGTTCCGCTCATTACCGTGCGGCCATCAAAGTTCGTAAAGGCACGCACATTCCCATTGGTGCCGGAGGGCTGGTGAGAGGGGTGATCGATCCAGGTGTGGCACTGCGCAGTAGCACCAGTGACCAGTGCTCCGTGGAGCAACACCACGCGAACGAGAGTGTCGAGCGAACCCATGAGGAGCAGTGTAGCGGTAGGAGTATGCGCCACCGAGGACAGTTGGACGTGGGCGCGTTATCGGGTCAGAATCGACCCTCGGATGTGGGGCAAAGAGAGCGAGACTGCCCGCATGCGCGCCTTAGGTGCGGAACGGGGCTGTTCGGGACGGGTTCCGCTATCCGAGAGGGGAGGGACCTGCGCGAAGGTGCTGTCAGTGTGTATTCTGCCACCACGGGGGCCCGATCACTTCCACGTTGATGGAGGCCGCGCGGACGCGGAGCGGCGCAGGCGAACCGATAACGAGGGTAACGAGCATGTATGTCTCTCTCCCGGCGGCGCTGGCCGCGCGTGAGGGGAGTGTAGAGACTTTTGGGCGTGTAGACGATCGCAAAGTAACGCGCCCCCTCACGAGCCCATACTGACGGACTCTTGGGGCTTGCCAACCGGCTTACCAACCCCTTTCGGGTGCTTCGCGGCCGATGCGCGTATTCAGTGCGGTACGGGCCAGTGACGGGCGACTAGCGGCGCCTGCGCATGCCTGCGAACATGATCGGTGCCAACACCGCAAGTCCGTACGGCCCTGGGACGTTGAAGCGCATCAAGAAGGCTGCGTCGCCTGCGGGGAAGTTGGATACCCAGTCCGTCGTGGTCAGCGAGCTGAAGCTGTTCCCGTTATCCGCGTAGACGATCGTGCCCCCGGCGTAAGGGTCGGTATGGTTGAAGCCGAATGCGGCCCGGTTCGTCACGCCATTGAAGTACCCGCTGCACGAGAGGAAGGCCACGTACTGATGGCCGGTGTTGAGGTGGAGGCCGCCGGTGGTGATGGTGGTCGCCTCCCAGCCATCCGCGCCCCCGTTGTTCGTGCTCGTGATCGCCTGCGACTGGAACAGGATCGGCCCAGTTGCACGGCTTCCTGTCCAAGCCATGACGTACGCAGAGAAGGTCACCGGCTCTGGATCGAGGGCGTCGGCAACGAAGAAGGTGAACTCATCCAGCCGTGAGTCGGCCCCAGGCGTGAAGGTCTGCCCGATAGTCGCGGAGCCGGGCTCACCCCAGCTGAACACGCTCTGGCCGCCCCAGCCTGCGGTGCCATCCACAGTGGTTGCCCCCGCGCTGAGACTGGCCCCGGAAAGAAGCGCAGCAGCGCCCGCGATAGTTCTCTTGTGCATCTCTTCCTCCGACGGCCAGCGTATCAGACGCAAGGGAGGCCGGAGTGCTCGCAGAGAAGAAGAGCCCCGCCGGGCACCTGGGGGGTAGGCGCACGCAGCGGGGCTGTTCTGTAGAGGGGGCTTGAGGGGGGCCCCACGATGTTGAGCTGTAGGCTAACAAGCGACACAATCGCGTGTCGAGGGCTCGGCAGCCGAATTTCTGGCTTTTGTTTCCGATCGGGGCAAGTGGACCTCCTCAGGTCAGCACGGTCCGCCACCCAGCACCCGGAAGAACGCCTTTATATCCCGGTCCGTTCCCACGTCGCCATCGCGGTTGTAGTCCGAGCGCCCAGGCAGTGGAAGAGTCCTTGATGTCCGAGTCGGTGCCCACATCGCCCTCGACTTGTAGTCGGCGAAGCACTTGCGCACCTCAGCGCCCGTGCTGGTCACCACGCCACCCGCGTTCGGGTGCCAAGAGCGCCAATAAGGGCGCCAAGGGCGCCAATCAAGGGCGCCATGGCGCTCTTGATTGGCACCCTTGATTGCCGTGGTTGGCGCTCTTGAACGGCCCTGCCGGGGCCAGAATGGGCTTTTCCCAAGCCCACTCACCCCTGTCCGTGCACGGGCGCAAACCGCGTTGGGATCGAGAGGCAAGCTGCGTCGCCGAAACCACCGCGCGCCTTCGCAGCGGGGTCCGCAATCCGGCCGGTAGAAGGACCTACACGGACGCGTGGGCAGGTCTATCGCCGGCCTTCCGGTGCTCAGCCCCGTTTCCGTGGCACGTACCGGGCGCGTGTGCATACCCGGCACCCGAGGCCTGCTGCGTCCAAGTACATAAACGCGCGCCGACGTTGGCAACGGGGACAGAGCAGCCACAGCTTCCAGTCCACCGCGCTCGTAGGCACCCATAAACTGATGAGGTTCTGCTCGCACTTGTCTCCTGCGAGTGTTTGCCACCGCAAGCAGAAGTTCGTGCGCACGTAGGAGGGCTCCAGCACCAACAATCGAAGGGCCTTCGCACTGATTCGGTCCGAGCCGTTCGCGATCGGACGCTTCCGCGGGCGTCCACCCCGAGGGCTGTAACAGGGCATCGTCCGAAAAACCTCATTCAGCGTCATACGACCGATTTCGGCGAAGACCTCACAAGCGGCGAGGCCGGAGCGGACCGGCTGCGTCAGGGGTGGACGGTCGGGGCCGAGCTTCGCCTTCGAGTGGAAGTCCTCGATGAGGTCAATCGCGTCCTCCCCCTGAACCCAGCCGAGCCTCAGGGCACGCCGGATGAGCCGACAGTCACTTCGCGCGTGGGCAGGATCCACGAGGAGTGTGTCGAACCGCTTCCTTGACTCATGGCTGCGCAGTTTCTGCTCGTCATCACACATACACTGCCTCCTAAATACCGACGCAGCGCCGGGCTGCTCAGCGAAACCTCCTCAGGGGGAGGGGGGCATGCGCCTCTAGGGGTGGGTAGACCACGCCATCACGCCCAAGACAGCGTTGTCGAACCGGGTGCTCGGGTGACAGGAACCTCACCGGGGGCCGTTTGCTCCCGCGGCTCCGGCCAGTCCCAGGATGGCCGTGCGGATCAGTTGAGGGAGCTTCGGCCAAGCCGCCGTCACAGCCTCAAGCCCGGGATCAGCCGGTTGCTCACTGAGTGCGCCGGATTTTGCGCCGCCATCCTCCCGAAGCTTTGATTTCGCCAGTGGTTTCCGACTCTGTTCGGACCCCATCGGGGTCACTTGACGATCGATTGGCTCGCCCTGCACAGAGTTGCAGGGCGTTGTTTCTTTTGGCACAGGTCCGCAGCCCACCCAGCACTTGCGGTGCTGCGTGTGAGTCGGTGCGCGACAGGCGATCAGCGTGACCCTTGCGTGGCCTGCTGCTCGAGCTCCTGCCGCCATGCGTCTCTGTTCCCCTCAATGTGCTGGCGGTAGTGCTGCAGGTTCAGCAGGCGGACCTGCCCGTCCTGGCCCGTGCAGAGCAGGTACGTCCCATCGGGCGAGAAGCGGACCCGGGATACCTGGGTGCGGCCGCGGCGGAGGGTCGCGAGTTGGCGGCCGGTTGACACTTCCCACAGGTGGACGTCGCCATCCAGGCCGCCGCTGGCCAGGAGGGTGCCGTCGGGGCTGAACGCAACGGTGAGCACGCGCTCGCGGTGGCCGGAGATCGTGGCGGTCACCGCGAGCGTGTCGGTGCGGCGGAGGATGATGTCGCGGCCGCTGCCTGGGTGTGCGATGGTGTCGCCGTCGCGGGCGACGGCGACATCGGTGGTAAAGCTCTCCGCGGCGGCACTGCGGACGACGGTGCCGGTGTTCAGGTCCCACACCGCCAGCGCCTGCGGCCCGCCCACCGCCACGATCTCGCGCGCTCCCGATGTTGAGGGCAGGGCCGCGGCGGCGCCGTAGTTGCCGCCGCTGGATGTGAGGCGCCTGGTGGTGCCGGCCGCGAGATTGTAGAGCACCGCACCGCCCATGCCCTCGGCGAAGAGGTACTCGGCACGGGCGTCGAAGCAGAGCACCGGGGCGCGGTCAGGCCCGTCGAAGGCCGCGAGCTGCGTCGGGCTGGGGCTGGTAGTGGGGGTCAGCGCAGCCGCGTCGTAGATGGTGACGCGGCCGCTGCTGGCGATGGTGGCCAGGCGGCTGCCATCGGGGCTGAACGCCGCGGCGCGGAGGTTTGTGAGAGCGGGGTCGAAGCGGTCGGCGCGAACGCCATTTGGCAGCGCCCATAGGCCGATGCTGGGCCTGGCCCCCTGGCAGACGGTGATGATGGATTGACCGTCGGGGCTGAACTCGGCGCCGGTGATCCAGCCGCTCTCCGCCGCGGTCCAGACCTGCTCGCCCGAGCGCCGGCGCGTCTCCCACAGGCGCGCGAGGCCGGTGGGCTCGATGACGATCATCGAATCACCCGACGGCGCGAGAGCCCCGTGCAGCATCACCTGCTCGCTGCGGTTGAAGCTCGTGGTGGGCTTCATGGCAGCCCCGTCCCAGAGCTCGAGCTGGGCGCCCACAACGAGCAGCTTTGTTCCATCGGCGCTGAGGGAGAGGCGGTTGGCGTGCGTGGCCGTGCCCTGTGGGAAGGGCTGCGTCTCCCAGGTCGCTGTGTCGATCCTGATCAGAGCGCCGGGGGTGGCGGCAAGCAGGAATGCCCCATCGGGCGTGAAGGCCAGACCGTTGGGGCGGTCTTCGATGGTCAGGCTGTGGAGCGGCGTCCCGTCGGGGTTCCACACCTGCACGAGCTTGTGGAAGCAGGAGGCCGCGATGAGGCCCGAGCGGGAGACCGCAATGTCACGGATGGCCCCGGGCTGCGAGGGGAACAAGAGCGTGCGCCCCGCGCTGCCTGGTGCAGAGACATCGTGCAGGCGGACGGTGCCCGCGAGGTCTCCGCTCACGATTGAGCGCCCGTCCGCCGTGAACTTGAGCGACTGCACGCGTGCCTCGGGGTACGACCAGCGGGCAAGGTGTTCGCCGTCCTGAACGCGCACGATGGAGAGCCCGCCTTCCTGCGTCGCGGCCGCGAGCAGGGCGCCGTCAGGGGACACGGCGGTGGCGCTGATCACGCCGTCGGCGACCTTGAGCTCTGCGACCCTGGTAGCGAGGTCAGGCGTGTAGAAAGCGACGACGCCGCGGGCGTGCGCGAGGGCGACGGTCTGGCCGTCGGGGAAGTACAGCGGCTTCACAAGGTGCGAGACATTGCGGATGGTGCGTCGGATGGGCGCGGCGGAGTAGACCTCCACCAAAGCCCAGTAAGCAGCGCGGGACTCAGGGTGCTTGATGTACTCGCCCCAGATCAGCTCCTCCGCGCCCAAGGTGTTGCCCAGCATCGCGAGCAGCCGGCCGCGGTCGATGGTGCTGAGGGAGAGCTGATGGGCGAGCTCCTCCGCGGACGCCGCGGCGGCCTCGCGGTGACGCTCGGCCGTGCGCTGCGCGGCTTCGGCGGTCGACTGTGCGACCTGAGCCTCGGCTCGGAGGCCCATCTCGCGCTCGGCGCGGGCGCGGTCGCGGTGGGCCTGCCAGGAGGCGTACACCGCGAAGGCGACGACGAGGATGAGGAGAGCTCCGGCGGAGGCGGCGGCGACACGGTGCCGTCCGATCTGCTTGCGCAGGACATAGAGGGCCGAATCCTGCTTGGCGGCGATGGGCTCGCCCGCCAGGTAGCGATTGAGGTCCTCGGCGAGCTCGGCCGCCGACTGGTAGCGGCGGGCCTTGTCCTTGTCCATCGCTTTGGCGACGATCGTCTCGATGTCGCCGCGGAAGACGCGGCTGACGGCGCTCAGGCGGGCGGGCGACTCGTCGCGGATGATGCGGGCCGCCTCGGGTATCGAGCGGCTGGCAAGGTCCAGCGGGAGACGGCCGGTGAGGAGCTGGTAGAGGATCACGCCAAGGGCGTAGACATCGCTACGCGTGTCCACTTCGCGCGGGTCGGCAAGGACCTGCTCCGGGCTCATGTACGGCAGCGTGCCAATGAGCTGGCCGATCCCCGTCTGCATGGTGGTAACGCGGAGGTCGGCGTCCGCGGCGCGCGCGACGCCGAAGTCCAGGACTTTGGGCTGACCGGCGCGGTCCACCAGGATGTTCGCGGGCTTGAGGTCGCGGTGGATGACGCCGCGCTGGTGGGCGTGGTGCACGGCCTCGCACACGCGGGCCAGCAGCGCCAACCGTGCGCGTGTGTCGAGCGCGTGCTCGCGGGCGTGCTGGTGCAGAGGCAGGCCGTCGATGAACTCCATGGCGATGTAGGCAAGATTGCCGCCGCGCCCGGGCTCCACCCCTTCGCCGGTGAGTGGCGCGGAGCCGGCCTCGAAGATATTGGCGATCCCGGGGTGCTGAAGGCGGCCGAGCATCTCGGCCTCGTGCTCGAAACGGCGGAGCAGCGAGGGCGTGGTGTAGCCGCGCCGGATGACCTTCAGCGCGACGGTGCGGCTGGGCCGCTCCTGCCGGGCCACGTAGACGACGCCCATCCCGCCCTCGCCCAGGAGCCGCTCGATCGTGTACTCGCCCACGCGCGTGCCCGGCCCCAGCGTTTCCCCCGCATCATGCTGGGGCGCGAACGTATTGAGGCCGTCGCTGAGGGGGACAGGGTCGTTGAGGAACTCGCCCGCGCCGTCGTGGAACTTGAGAAGCGCCTCTACCTCGGAGCGGAGGGCGGGGTCGTCCGCACAGCGTTCCTCAAGCAGCGCGGCGCGAGTCTTGGGGCCGCCGTCGGCCAGCTCCAGGAAAAGCGCCTCCGCCCGTCGCGGGTCATGGCTCACGTCGCGGGCTCCGCGGCCCCGCTCATGGTGCGGAGCAGCCAGGCGCGGGCGAATGTCCACTCGTTGCGGACGGTGGCGCTGGAGAGGCCCATGGCCGCGGCCGTTTCGTCCACGCCTAAACCGGCGAAGTAGCGGAGCATGACCACCTCGCACTTGCGGGGGTCGTAGCGCTGCAGCTTGTCAAGGGCCTCGTCGAGCGCGAGGAGGTCTGTGCCGGTGGGCTCTTCCCGCATGGGCTCGTCGCCCAGCTCGACGCGGGCGCGATCGCCGCCCCGCTTGATGCGTCCGCGGGCCCGCGCCCGCTCGACCAAGATCCGCCGCATGGCCATGGCCGCGGCCCCGAAGAAGTGCCCGCGTGAATCCCAGCCAAGGTCCTGGCCTCCCAGCAGTCGGATGTAAGCCTCGTGCACGAGGGCGGTGGGCTGCAGAGTCTGGGCGGCGCTCTCACGGGCCATGTAGGAGCGGGCGAGCTTGCGGAGCTCCTCGTACACGAGGGGGAGCAGCTCAGCCGAAGCACGCGAATCCCCGCCGCTGATCGCGTTGAGGAGCTGCGTGACCTCATGGGGGGCGGGGGTGGTCATGAGTGGCGGCGTTGAGTCTACCACCGGAGGGGCCAGCGGCAGGTGGCTCGTGAACCGCGCAAGTGCCGGTTTTTATGGAGGTTAGTGACGTAGCGAAAAAAAGTCGCTGATTCGTTAGCGCGCTCCGAGGGGTGCGTCGCATTGCCCTGCGAGCCGGCACCGCAGTAGGCCGCCGGCACGATCAACCCACGTTTCTCAGGAGATTCGACCATGAACCGCACGTTCACCTGGACCGCCATCACTGCCGCCACGCTCGCGCTCGCCGCCGGGACCGCCCGGGCCCAGTGCGACAGCCTGGACGTCATTACCCCCAGCGACCCGGAGCTCAATCAGAACTTCGGCAACAAAATCGCGACCTTCGGCACCACGATGGTGGTGGGGGCGTACGCCGATGACGGGGCCGCGGGCGCCAATCAGGGCGCGGTGTACGTGCACACCCGCACGGGCCGGTTCTGGACGCAGGCGCAGAAGCTGACGGCCGGCGGCAACGCGCAGATGAACGACTACTTCGGCAAGGCGGTCGACCTTGACGGCACCACCATCGTCGTGGGCGCGCCCGGCCACACCGTGCAGGGGCACGCCGGGGCCGGCATGGTGTTCGTGTTCAACTACACGCAGGCGGCGGGCTGGAACTACGCCTTCGGCTTCCCCAACCCCGACCCCGCGGCCAACGAGAACTTCGGCGCCGACGTCGCCGTCCACGGCGACCACATGATGATCGGCGCTCCCGGCGATGACGAGGCGGGCGTGGACGCGGGCGCGATCTACTTCTACCGCAAGGTAAACGGCAACTGGCAGTTCGTGGACCGCCTCGCCAACAGCAACCACACCTGGGCCGGGATGCGCGCGGGCGAGATCATCGACCTCCATGGCAACACGGCCATCGCCGGCTTCCCCAGCGCCTTCAGCTATGGGCACGCGGACAACGGCGCGGTGTGCGTGTGGCGGCGGCAGGCCAACGGCCACTGGACGCGCGAGTCGGTGATCATGCGGAACGACTCCCGGATGGGCACCGAGGTCGCGGCCGGGCCCAACATCATCGCGTGGTCCTCGGGCGTGAGCGGCACGGGGTGGGTGGAATCCATGCGCAACAACACGCCCGACGACGTGTCGATCGAGTGGGGCGATGAGCCCAACTCGCTGCAGTACCACGTCTACGACAACGACCCCAACGACCAGCCCGAGCACTTTGGCGCCTCGCTGTGGATCGGGGCCAACAACGACCTCTTGGTGGGCGCGACGGGCGGGCGCACGCGGGCGTACCTGTTCCCCAACGCCGCGTGGCAGGCGACGCGCCGGGTCGCGACCATCCCGGGAGCGCCGAGCCTGGGCGCTTCCGTAGCCATGGCGGGCACCACCATGCTCGTCGCCGAGCCCACCTACGCCAACGGGGCCCTGACCAGCGCCGGCGGCGTCCGCACCTACAACGAGGTGTCGCCGCTCAACGGCGCGGACCGCTGTGCCGACGCGGTGGCGATCACGCCCGGCACCTACACCGGCTGCACGGCGAGCGCGTCGGGCGACGTCAAGTACATCTGCACCAACACGCCCACGCAGTTCTCGGCGGATGTGTACTACCTCATCGAGGCGGAAAGCACGGGCCTCATGACGCTGGACACCGCCGGGTCCAACTTCGATACCGTGCTGGCCGTGTACAACGGGTGCGAGGGGGCCATGCTGGAGTGCAACGACGACGCCCCCGGGCTGAACTACCAGTCGCGCGTCACCCTGCTGCTCAACAAGGGCCAGACCTACGCGGTGCGGATCGCGGGCTACAACGGCGCGATCGGGCAGTTCCAGCTGAACGTGGACCAGGAGTGCGGCACGGCCGACTTCAACTGGGACGGGGACACTGGCACCGACCAGGACATCGAGGCGTTCTTCGCCTGCCTGGGTGGCAACTGCTGCCCCACCTGCGGCAGCGCCGACTTCAACGGCGATGGTGACTACGGCACCGACCAGGACATCGAGGCCTTCTTCCGTGTGCTGGGCGGCGGGGCCTGCTGAGAGCCCTTCATCTCCGATGGCGAACGAGAAAAGGCCCCGCGCACGAGCGCGGGGCCTTCGTCGCTTCGCAGAGCTACGGCACGGCCCGGACAGTCCGCGCATAGAGCGGGAGGGTCCGTCTCAGCTGCTGGCAGCCTTCTTGATGTTCTCAGGATGACGTGCCGCCCCCAAGGTGGTGTCGTAGCTGATCTCGCCACGCTGGTAGAGCTCAAGGAGGGCATTGTCCATGGTCACCATGCCGTGCCTCGCACCGGCCTGGATCTCGCTGTACAGCTTGTGGCCTGCGTTCTCGCGGATGTGGTTGCGCACGGCGGGCGTGGCGATGAGCAGCTCGCACGCGAGCACCTGCCCCTTCCCCACCGCCCGCGGCAGGAGCTGCTGCGCCACCACTCCCTGCAAGGAGTTGGCCAGCATGTACAGCACCTCCGACTGCTCCCCCTCAGGGAACGCCGAGACCAGCCGCTGCACCACGTCCACGGCGCCCGGGGTGTGCAGCGTGGCGATCACCAGGTGGCCTGTCTCCGCGGCCATGAGGGCCGTGTAGATCGTGTCGCGGTCGCGCATTTCGCCAACGCCGATGACATCAGGGTCCTGCCGCAGCACGTGCCGCAGGGCCGAGGTGAAGCTGGTCACGTCCGTGAGCATCTCCTGCTGCACCACGATCGAGCGCTTGAACGCGTGCACGTACTCCACCGGGTCTTCAATGGTGATGATCTTGGCGGCACGCTCGGCGTTGATGAGGTCGAGCATGTAGTGGAAGGTGGTGGTCTTGCCCACGCCCGTGGGGCCGGTGAGCAGCACGAGGCCGTGGGACTTGCGGGCGAGGTCGTCAACGATGGCGGGAAGCCGCAGCTCCTGGCGGGTGCGGACCACCGGCTCGCTCATTCGGACGGCGAGCTCGTACTGGCCGTTGCGCTTGTAGACGGTGACGCGGGCGCGCCCGACCTCGGGCACGACCACCGAGACGCACACGCCCCACTCCTTGTCCAGCCGCTCGCGCTGGGCGGGCGTCATCGCGTCCTCGAGCATTCCCGAGATCTGCTCGGCCGTGACCGCCCCGCCGCGGGAGGCCACGATGTCCCCCGAAATGCGGAACATGGGCGGGAAGCCGACGAGGATGTGGGCGTCGCTGGCCTTGTGCTCGCGGGCGGAGATGATGATCGTCTTGAGCTTCATCGCTTGAACAAACCCCCGATGCGCCCGGTGAGCCGCTGGGTGAGCGAGCGCGAACGCAGCGCCCGCAGAGCATCCCGCGCCTGTGTGAGCGAGGGGCACAGGTCCAGCGCCCGCTGATAGCTCGTGGCGGCCTGGTCCGCCCAGCCCACCAGCTGCTGCGCGCCCCCGAGCACGTACCAGCAGTAGCCATGGTCCGCACGCAGGCCCACCGCGGCCCTTGCCATGTCCATCGCCAGCACGCCGCGCTTGTGGAAGAGGTACGTGCGCGCCACGATCACGCGGTCAAACCAGTCCGCGTTGGGCTCGGTCAGGGCCTTCTCGAAGCAGTCGCGGGCGCGGGCGGCGTTCTGCGGCAGCAGCACCTCGCCCCGCACCACCCACCGCAGCGGGGAAGAACCCGAGCTCTGCACCGCCGCGTCGATGCACGCCATGGCGGCGGAGTGGTCGCGCTGGCGGGCGGACGCCCGCGCCTTGGCCGCGAGAAGGTCGCCGTTGTTGCGGAAGAGCTCCAGGGCCTTGTCGGCCCACAGGCGTGCCTCGGGGTACTCGCCCAACTCCACCAGCATCTGCACCTGCCCCACCCACGCTGCCACCAGCGACTGGTTCTTCCCGAGCGCCTTCGTGTACATCTGCAGGGCCAGCTCAAACCGGCCATGCCGGTAGGCGTCATCCGCGAGTTGCATGTCGGTGCTGCTGGTGCGGACGGTGTTGCCCAGCTGCGCGGGGTCGAGCGCCTGCTGCGGAGGCTCAAGGGCTGTCTCGCGCGCCTCGACCTCCAGCCGCGAGAAGCGTCCGTTCATGGGGCCTCTCCTTCGACTTGTGCGCTGCTGTCGGGAACCGGCCCAAAGTCCAGGCCGTCGCCTACGCGCCACACCACGCGCCCGAGCACATCGCCCGAGGGAACGTGGCTCATCCGCTCGATCACCGGCGTGAGCACGCCCCCGAACTGCCCCTGCCCCGGTGCGTTCAGGAGCGAGGGCACGATGATGTAGTCGTCAGGCCCGGCCGTCAGTTCGGTGCGGCCCGGCCAGAACGACATGGGTGTGTAAGGCTGCAGCACGCCATTGACGTGCACCTCGCGCCCGTGCACCACAACCGTGTCGCCGGGCAATCCCAGGACGCGGTCGAAGAGCAGCCCTTCTTGCAGGATCACGCCCGAACTCCACCCCTGACGTACGCGGTACACGACAAAGTCGCCGCGCTCGTAGGTGGTCTGCAGCCAGGGGCCCGTATGGATAAGCAGGTCGTCTTGCTTGATCCCGCCCGCGGCCCGTACCCCGACCACCGGCACCGCGCCGACGAGGCGCGTGGCCATCCAATACGCCGGCCCGTACAGCACACCGCACAGCACCAGGTACACACCCAGCCCGACGAACGCCCGGAAGCCGACAGTCTCGTGCTGCAGCGTCTGCGAGAGCAGCGTGCACACGGCCGCGCAGTGCAGGCCCACCGCGGAGGTGGCGCACACGAACGCGAAACTCGTGCCGTAGTTCAGCAGGCACGCCACCAGCAGCGCCAGCCACACGAGGAAGATGGCCAGGCCCGTACGCCGCCGGCCGATGATCACATGCCCAAGGCCGGGCACGATCGAGCACACAGCCGCACCCCACGAGACATCCGCGTCGATGCGGATCGGCGAGCCCTCGCGCACCCGCCGCAGCGCATCGCGCAGCCGGAACCCAAGCACATCCGCCGATGCACTCGCCGCCCGCAGTGCCGCCGGCCCGTGCGCCCGTGGCGGCACCACCGCCACACCGGAGAAGTCCAGCAGGCTCTGGCACCGCACGCAGCTCCGCGTGCCGGGCGTGTTCTGGAATGTGCAGCTGGGGCATTCCATCGCGCGTCGCTTCCGTCCTCAACCGGCTCATCCCGAGGTGTGCGTGTGGTCCTGCGTGTCGTACCGCACATCGCCGCCGCCGTAGTACTCGCCGGTCAATGTGCGGCTCTCCTCGTGCCCGACGATCTGCTTGACCATATCGGAGAGCTCGAGGCACTTGGAGCCCGAGACGCCGTGCACCTTGACGGTCACCTTGCCGTCCTTGCCAATGGTGATGTCGAACTGCGGCTTCTTCATGTCAGCTCCCGGCCGAGACACGGACGTGGATCGAGTGATCCCCCGAGACCTCCTCGGACTGCACCTTGAATCCGCGGGCCTTCAGTTCGGTCATGAGCTTGTGGTACGCGAACTGCTGCACGATGCGCCCGGAGACTTCCTCGCCGATGGCGCGGAGCTGCGACTTCGAGAGACCCTTGCCGCTGGCGCACACCGTGCACCGCCCCCGGGCGTCAACGCCGACCTCGATGGTGGTCCCGTGACGCTGGATACTGATCTTCTCGCCGCGTGCCATCAGCTCGGCGAGCACCTGGCTGTTGGCCACCTCGGTGGTTACCGACTGGTCCGGGTCAGCGGACACCGGGACCGAGGAAGCAGCCACGCTGAACCCCATGGCGCTCGCGGCCCCGAATACCGCGGATGCGATCGCCGGCCAGGAACCGATCACCACCGGTGTCAGAATGCACACTGTGCTCATCGGGCACCCCTTTCAGACTTCCAGCTTGCGGCGGACCACCGCCGGCTGCGCCTCGGCCGACGGCATGGTGGCGAAACGCGCCCGCCCCGACGCCCACTCGCGCAGCGCGTCGATCCGCTCGCTCATGGTGCGCGACAGCGGCACCGTCTCACGGATGCTGTTCAGCAGGTCCTCGGTCGTGAGCGGCGTGCCCTTGTAGAACACGTCGTACAGCGCGCTGATGATCGCCTGCTCGATCTCGGCCCCGCTGAACCCGCGCGAGGCCTCGATCAGCGTGCCCAGGTCGAACGACCCCGGGCTGCGCTTGCGGCGGGTGAGGTGGATCTCGAAGATCGCCCGCCGCTCCGCCTCGTTGGGTAGGTCCACGAAGAAGATCTCATCCAGGCGTCCCTTGCGCAGAAGCTCCGGCGGCAGCTGCGAGATGTCGTTGGCCGTGGCCAGCACGAACACCGGCGCCTGCTTCTCGTTCAGCCACGTCAGGAACGTGCTCATCACGCGGGCGGTGGTGCCGCCGTCGGTGCGCCCCGAGCTGCTCGACCCCGCGAACGCCTTGTCGATCTCGTCCACCCACAGCACCGCCGGGGCGATGCTCTCCGCCACCTGGATCGCCCGCCGCACGTTCTGCTCCGAGGACCCCACCAGGCTCGAGAACATCCGGCCCACGTCAAACCGCAGCAGCGGCATGTCCCACGCGCGGCTCACGGCCTTGGCGCACAGGCTCTTGCCGCACCCCTGCACGCCAACCAGCAGCACGCCCTTCGGCGCCGGGAGCCCGAACACCCGCGCCTCCTCGGTAAACGCCCGCGAGCGCCGATCGAGCCACTCCTTCAGCTGGTCCAGCCCACCGACCTCCTTGAGGTCGGCCGTGGACTCGTAGTACTCCAGCAGCCCGCTCTTCCGCACGATCTGCTGCTTCTCCGAGAACACCGTGGACACGTCGCTTGCGTCCAGCGAGCCGTCCTTGACGATGGTCTTGGCGAAGACGTTCTCCGCCTCCTGCAGCGTGAGCCCGCCCGCGGCCCGCACCAGGGCCTCACGCCCCTTGTCGTCCAGGTTGATCGTCACGCTGGTGTTGTCCGCCACGTCCTTCGCGATGCGGTCCAGCAGCGCCGACAGGTCCTCCGGCGTGGGCAGCGGGTAGTCCAGCACCGTAACGTCCTTCTCCAACTCCGGCGCCAGCTCCATCAGCGGCGAGCAGATCACCATCGTCTTGTAGCTGTCCGACAGCGCCTGCGCCACCTCCCGCACCTTTCGGATCGTCGGCACGTTGCACGGCGGCGCCGGCGCCCGCAGCAGCGGGTTGAGGTCCTTGAACAGGTAGATCGCGGGCTCTTTCTGCTCGATGATCGCCGTCATCGCCTCGATCGGGTCCGTCGGTCCCTTCCCCCGCGGCGATCCGGGCTCGGACACCTTCTGCAGCCCACTGGTGACCGACCACGTGTACAGCGCCTTGTTCCTTCTCGCGGCGATCCGCTGCAGGTGCTGCTCCACCCGCGCCTCCTCCCACGAGACCACGTAGATCACCGGGTACCGCGCCCGGATCAGCACATCGAGCTCATCCGCGCCCTGTCCGCTCCCCGTCGCGCCCGCCGCGGCAGCAACCGTCGGCGCCGGCGGTCGGGCGTGCTTCACCATCTGCGCCTTCGCGCCGTTCGCCCCCGCGCCATTCGGCAGCGCCCCGTTCGGCAGGTTCATACGCGTCATGGTGACTCCTGAGCATCCCGCCCAGCTTCGTGGCCCGCGAACGCCTCCGCCGCGTGCAGTCGCCGCGTCAGCTCCGCGTCCGTCGGACACAGGGCCGCCGCGACCGGCAGCAGGTCGGCCGTCAAGTCGTGGAAGTACAGCCGCCCGTCGGCCCCGATCCGGATCGACAGCGTCAGCCCCGCCCCGGCCTCATCGCTGCCGTCGCTGCGGTGCAGTGGTTGAACGCTCACGGATGCGCCTCCTGCGTCTGCGGACCGGCAGCCCTAGCCGCCCGGGGCCAGCGCGAGCGCGGCCGCCAGCCGCTCCGCCTTCTCGCGCTCTTCCTGAGTCAGACACCGCCCGAGTTCATCTGTACGGCGGGCCGCTTGCCACGCCGGCACATACCCGGTCATCAGGGTGAAGGCCGCCGCCGGCAGGTGCCCGCACATCCACGCGGCCACCGGGTTCAGGCAGCACTCCAGGTGGCCGGGCATGACCAGATGCCTTACAACCACCCGCGTACGGGCGGAGGCCAGCAGCAGGTTCCGCGTGACCACCTCGACGTACCGGTCCATTCCCGCGATGCTCTTCGCGCACGCATCAGTGCCGAACTTGAAGTCGGCGATGTAGAGGTCAACGACCCCGTCCAGCAGGTCGATCACCTCGGGGCTCATGTACATGTTGGTGTTCAGGGCCAGCGGCAGCGGCTCGTGCCCCGCCTCCGCATTCTCGGCCGCGATTTCAAGGATCGTGTGCAGGTGCAGGCTGGGCTCGCCCCCCAGCAGGTTGATCGTCTTGGCCCCACGCCCGACCACCCGCCGGAAGTCCGCGGCCGCTTCCCCGGGCTCGAGGCGCGACCCCAGATCAGGCACAAAGCAGTGGGGGGCCTGCACGCAGAAGCGGCAGCGGAAGTTGCACCCGCCCAGGTACACCATGTAGCTGGGGATGAGCTCCAGCTCCTCCGCGTAACTCACGTGCCGCTTGAAGCAGTACGTCTGATCGTTCAGGTGGCAAGGAGCGGGCTGACCGGCCGTGCGGTCGATCCCGCACCGCTTCTCGCACATCGTGCACGCGCGGAGCATGTGCCGGGCCCTGACGGCTCGCTCGCGGAGTTCAGATGCAGGCAGCCCGAGTGGCACGGCGGCGCTCCGTGTGTGACGGAGTGTTGTACCAGCCGCGTCCATCCCCGGTTGCCGCGATCTGCCGATTGCCGCTGATGAGTGAGCGGCCCCACGCCATGCCCCGAACCCCTCACCTCGCCGCGTACCGGTAGTACACCTCCAGGCTCAGCGTGCACACCGCCGTCTGGTACACCCGCCCACCCATCCGCGACCAGCGGTCCGTCGGGTCCCAGCTGCCCTTAAGCGGGCCGTCCTTCTCCTGATTCGCCAGCAGCTCGCGGACCAGCTGATCGTTCCACTGCTTCCACGCGTCGCCCTGATGCTGGAAGAGCGACAGGGTCGCGTAGTACCAGTAGTACGTCGGCGCCCCCTCGCCCCACTTCGGCGGACTCGCGAGGATGAACCGCGCCGAGTCCTCCATCAGCGGCTCCGCGCGATTCCGCCCGAGCAGCTGCTGCACGAACATCGCCTCGGCGGTCATCGCCGCGCTGGCGCCCTGCCCCCGCGCGTACGCGTACCGGCCCGGCGAAGCAGGGTCCGCAACCTGCCCCAGCCAGCCGCGGGCCGCCTCGAAAGTCCCCTGCGGCACCGTGAACCCGGCCCGCCGTGCGCTCTCCACCGTGAACACCAGCCAGCCAATGACCGACGTATCGCGCTCCGCCGCGGGCCCGCCCTTGTTCGCTCGTGCGAGCACGAACTCCACCGCCCGGCGAGCCGGCTCCGCGAGCGCCGGGTCGCGAGTCATCGCGAATGCCTCGCACAGCGCCACGGCCGCGACCGTCTGGCCGTACATCGTCTCGCCCGCGCGGAGATCGCCGTCCGCTGTCTGCCGCTTGACGAGCCAGGCGAGGGCGCGCGAAACCGGCTCGCGGTACGGGCCTTCCTGCTGGTGCGTGTGGCCGGCGCCGAGGTAGCACAGGAGAACGAGGCCCGTCATGGCCGCGTCGGCCTTGAACTCCGCCTCCCCCGAGCAGCCGCTGCACTCCTTGTCAAAGTGCTGGGCACTCCAGTACCCCTCGCGTGACTGGTGCCGCAGGAACCACTCCAGCGCGAGCCCCACGGCCTTCTCGGTCTCCGCACTCCCGCCCATCTTCTGGAGCAACTCGGAACGCGATTCGGGAGCGCGCTGCGCGAAGGTCTCCAGCGGCACGGGAATCCCAACCGGGATCAGCGGCTCACGCGTTAGCGGGAGCGACGACCCGACCGCTGAGACCGATTGCGTCGCGGCGCTCGGGAGCGAGTCGATGGTGGGCGGCGCGACGGCGAGAGGCGTGCCGGCGGCCGTGGCGCTCGTGCTCCCGGCGGCTCGGCCGTGGTTGATCATCACCGGCGCCGAGGTCGATGCACTGTCACCCGCGGCCACTGCCGCCGGTGCAAACGAGGGTGCCGGCGACTCGGACTTCGCGGGTTCACTGCCACTCCCGCGCCGCGCCACGGGCGCGGCCACGCTCGGCAGCGCGGCCGCGACCTCTCCGCCAGAAGCCTGCGGCACACTCCCGACCGCGGCGCTTCCCGGAATGGCGGCAGCACTCGGCATGTCCCGGTCGCCACCCGCGTTCGGCACAACGGCGAGCCGCCCCCCATCAGTGCCACGAACGCCCCCGCCGATCCCCGGCAACGGCACGATAACTGCATCCGCGCCAACAGCCGGAGCAACGACGGGCGCGACCTCCGCCTGTGCTCCGCCTGGCAACCAGACCTCCGCGCCCGTGCTCGCCGCCTCCGCGACGGCGCGCCTGCGCGGTGCTGCCGGGAGCGCAGCATCCGAATCGCCATCAACCTTCAACGAAGGTGCTGCGATGGTGGTCGGGGCCGCCGGACCGCCGGTCCTCTCAGAGGACGCCGCCGTCACATTCCAGCCCTGTATCGGCGCGCCGGTGGTCTCCCACCGGCGTATCGCGGACAACGCCACCCGCACCTGCGTCGCCTCGGTTAAGGCACTCACCACGGGCCGTGCGGCAGCACCAATGTCCGCATCGACGGAACCACCCGCGACCTCCGCGCGCGGTGCCGCGGGCCCGGCCCCGACCGGCGCCGGCGCGTGAACCTCCGGCAGACCCTCAGGCCCGGACCTCGCCCCCATCCCGACGCTCACTGGCTCGGCCGACGGCAGATCCACCCGCACCTGCGGCGCGCCCGCTCCGATCTCCAGCGGCGGCAACTCGGTCTCCCGCACCGCCCCCTCAATGGCCGACACCAGCAAGGCCGCAGGCATGGACGGCACCTCCGGCAGCAGCGCCGCATCACCCGTGCTCCCCGCACGCACCTGCGACGCGATCCCCCCCGCGGCCCCGCTGCCCGACGACAGCACCACACGCACGCCGTCCCCGCCCTCCTGCATCAGGTCGATCACTCCCGACCCCACCTTCCACACCGTGAACGCCGACGCGATCCCCGCGTGCACGAGCAGCGACAGCAGCAGGCACTGCGCCAGCAGGCTCAGCCTCGCAAAACGCGACCGCCACCGCGCTTCCCGCAGCAGCCGCGCAAGCACCACCAGCGGGATGAGCGCGAGCAGGAGCAGCAGCAGCCACGGCCACATCTCCCGCAGCAGAGCCAGCACCCGGCTCTCCTCCCGCTCTATCTCCCTGTACACCTCACGTGAGGTCGTCGTCCACAGCGCGTATCGGCCTACATCCGACACAACGGCCGCGCCCCCGCCCTGGTCAATCACACGGTCCGAGCTGAACGTCAACCGGAACCCATCCGAGCTCAGCGCCGGGTCGAGGTCATTCGACGGCGAATTGATGCTCTGCCCCAGGTTCTCGATCAGCCGCAGCCGCCCCTCGGGGATCAGCCGCGTGCGGTACACATCGAAACCGCCGTGCCCGCCCGCGCGGTCCGACGCAAAGTACAGGAAGTCCCCCGCCGGGCTCACCGACGGCGCGCCTTCGTCTGCCGCGGTGTTGACCTCAACGACCGCCCGCGCACCCGACGACCCGTCGACATCCGCCCGGTACAGGTCGTAGTCATGCCTGGTGCGGTGCTCACGCACCGTCGCTGTCCACGCCTCCCCGCTCGGCGCCGGCTCTCCCTCCCGCGGCCTGTTCGAGCTGAAGTACAGGCGCTCCCCGTCCGGCGTCAGCGCAGGCCCGTACTCGTTGAAACGCGAGTTGACCTGCGCCCCCAAGTTCGTCGCGGTCCCCCAACCGTCATCGATCCGTTGCGACACCCACAGGTCATACCCGCCCAGCCCTCCCGCGCGGTCGGAATAGAAGTAAAGCGAACGCCCATCGCGCGACAGCTCCGGCCCCAGCTCGTCCTTCGGCGTGTTGATCGACGCGATCGGCTCAGGCTCGCCCCAGCCGCCGGGCGTCCACCGCGCCGTGTACAGGTCCGCGTTCGCCCCGGGACGGTTGCGCACGAACACCACCACCGTCCCATCCGCGCTGTACCGCGGCTCGTACTCGTCCGCGCTCGCCGCCTCCGCCCGCAGCGGCGTCGCCGGCTTCCAGAGCACCTCGCGCACGACCGTCGTCTCCGCCCGCGAGCGGATCGCGCCGCCATCGGTCAATACCGCCCGCTCATCCGGACGCACGGCCAGCGCCAGCAGCACCACCGCCACAACAACCCCGGCCACGACTGCCAGCGTCCTCTTGCTCGGCCGCCTCATGACACCCTCCTCAGCACATCAACTCAGTTCAGCGGGATGGTCTCGAGGTACGGCTGCTGCACGCCCGCGCCCTTGCACGTGTCCAGGACCGCCGCGATGCTCGCGTAAGAGGCAGTCCGGTCGCCACGCACGCTCACCTTCTGCTCGGGGTTCGCCTGCACCGCCGTCCGCACTAACGCCGCCAGGTCACCCGCCGTCATCCGCTTGCCCGCGACCTCGATCCCGCCATCCGCGTGCACGTTGATAATGATCTCCCGCATCGACATGGAGATTGGCCCCGAGTGGGCCGCGTGCGGCAGCGCGACGCTCATCTCCCGCTCCGCCTGGGCCATGCTCGTGGCCAGCAGGAAGAAAATCAGCAGGTTGAACAGCACGTCCACCATCGGGACGAAGTCGATGTGCAGGTCCGCCCCCGCGCCCTTGTGCTTGATCAGCATGACACTCTCCCTCAGGACGCCGCCCCCGCCAACTCACGCCCGCCCACTGCCACGACTTCCGCTGCCACCTGTTCCCGCACCACACCCGGCGCCTCTTCACCCGCCGAAGACGAGTCCGCCTCCAGCCACAGCGTCGCCGCGCTGTCCAGCGCCGCCGCCGCCGCGTCGATCCGCCCCATGATGATGTGGAAGAACAGCAGCGTCGGGATCGCGATAAACAGCCCGCCCGCCGTGGCCGTCCACGCCTCGTGGATGCCCTGCGCCAGCCGCTCGGTCTTGCCCAATGAATCCCCCGACGCCGCGATCGTCGTGAACGTGCGGATCATCCCCAGCACGGTGCCCAGGAGCCCCAGCATCGTCGCCACCTGCGGCAGCGACGACAGCACCCGCATGCGGTGCCGCAGCTTCCGCACCTCGCGCTCGCCCGCCTCGCTCACCGCGTTTTCCTGCGCCTCGCGTCCCTGCTCGCGCGTGCGCACCGCCGCCAGGATCACCGCCGCCAGTGGGCTCGGGTCACTCTGGCACCGCGCCACCGCCTCCCTTGGCCGGTGCCGCAGCGAAGTGAGCGATTCCAGCAGCCCCCGCGGCACCACCCGCGCCCGGCGCGTCACGATCAGCCGCTCGACGATAATCGTCATCGCAACCAGCGAGCACGCCGCGAGCGGCACCATGAACCACCCGCCGCGCACGATCATGTCCCACACCGTCGACACGAACGAGCCGTCGGCCGGCGCACCCTGCCCGAGCACCAGCCCCGCACCACCTACGCCCTGCATGAACATGGGAACTCCCTTGCGAAAGGTTCACCTTCCGACCCGGCCTCACCGCCCTCGCGACACGTCCCCGGGCGCCGCGGCAGTGGGGGAGCCACGCCCCGGCACCGGTGCCGGGGCTCCTGCCTTTGCCGCCGCCTTCGCCCGCTCCTGCGCCAGCTTCGCCCACTTCGACTCCGGGAAACGCGTGATCAGGTCCTCGTACTGCCGCGCGGCGTCGTCACCCCGCCCGCTCTCCTCCAGGCACCGACCCGCTTCGTACAGCGCCGCCGCGCTCCACTCGGGGTACGCGTACAGCACGTCGGCTTTGAGGAACTCCGCTACCGCCGCGTCGTGCTTCTTCTGGGCGTACAGGCACTCGCCGATCTGGAACTGCGCCCGCGCCGCCGTGGGCCCGTCATGACGCGCGACCACGTCCCGGTAGGCCTCGAGCGCGCTCTCGTGCCGCCCCTGGTTCTCGCGGGCCCAGCCCTGCCCGAACCGCGCCTGGTACCACAGCGGGGAGTCCGACGCCCTGTCGAGGAACGCCGTGAACGCCTGCTCGCTCTTCACCCACTCCTGGCACGCGGCCCACGCATCACCCAGCCGCAGCTGCGCGCTCGCACGCACCTCGGTGTTCTCGCAAGCCGCCCCGAGCGCGAGCTCCTCGGCCGCCTCACGCCCCAGCCCTGAACCCAGCAGCGCCTCGCCGCGCACCAGCCGCGCGTGGCCCAGGAGTGCGGAGTTGGGATAGGACTTCGCGAACGACGCCAGCGCATCCGCAGCCTGCTTCGGCTTGCCGCCCCGCAGCAGGCACGAGCCCCGGAGGTAAGTCGCCCGCTCGCTAATGACAGCCGCATCGGCGGCTCCCAGCGAGGCCGCCGCCCCGAGACAGCGGTCCAGCAGCGCCACCGCCTCATCGAACCGCCCCGCCTGTGCCTCCACCTGCGCGAGATCAAGCCGTGCGTAGCACGCCAGCCGCGCCGGCCCATCCTTTTCCAGCGCCCGCAGCACTTCGACGGATTCGTTCTCGCGTGACAGCGAACGCAGCGCGAGCGCCAGCTCATACCGCGCGCTCGCCTTTGTCTCCGCATCGAGCGCCGCATCCTTAACGCTGGCTCCCAGCGCCTCCGCCGCCTCCTCGTGCTGCCCCAAACGATTCAAAGCAATCGCCCGCAGGGCCCGCGCCTTCACCGCGTCGGTTGAACCGACCTCAGCAACTCCCGAGAGAGCCCGCAAGGCCTCCTGGTACTTGCCCGCAGCCAAGTATGCCGAGCCGAGTGCGAGCCCTGTTCCATCGGCGGCCCCGCCATCAAGCCCCGACAGAAGCTCCGCCGCGTCTTCGTGCCGCCCCTGCTTCGACGCGATCGTGGCCAGGTGCCGCGCCGCATGCTCCTTGAGCGGCTCCGGGGCACCACCCTCGCGCACAGCCTCAAACGCCTGCCGCGCCTCATCCAGCTTCCCAAGCTGCAGCAGGCACTGCCCGCGCTCGAACCGCGCCCGCTGCCCCTGCTCCGAGCTCCCGTCCTCCGCGATCACGCGGTCCAGCAGCGGCACCGCCTCCGCGAACCGCCCCTGCCGCTCGACACAAATCGCCTGCCTCAGCGCGGCCTCCAGCTTGTCGGAAGCGTCGCCGCTCTCGGCCGCGAGCCGCGCGAACCACGCTTCCGCCCCCTTCCAATCGCTCTTCGCGAACAGGTGATCAGCAACCGCACCGACCGCCGCCCGCCGGAGCCCCGCATCCTGCCCTTCGCCATCCGCCAGCGCTTTCGTCAGCTCCGCCGCCGCTTCAGCCCCCCGCTCCAGCTGAACCAGCGACAGCACCCGCCGCGCCGCCCCCCGCCAAACGTGCGCACTCTTCGGGTGCGCCCGCACCAGCTCGCCGTACGCCCTGAGCGCCCCCTCGTGATCACCCCGCGCAAAGGCGTTCTCCGCCACAAGCAGCTGGACGGTCTCGCTCGCTCTCCGCTCCGCATGCCGCGACGCCAACTCCCCGATCAGCCGCTCCGATTCGTCGAGCTCCCCGGCCCTGTGCGCAGCCCACGCGTGCGCCACCAAAGCTTCCGCCGCGAGCGCATGCGAGCCGAACCGCCCGCGCCACTCGCCCCATGCCTCCAGCGCTGCGACGCCCTCTCCCGCCATTGACAACGCCGCGGCCCGCTCGAACAGCATCTCCGGCACCAGCACGCTCTTCGGATACCGCTCCGCCGCGCCCTCAAAGTTCGCCGCGGCCTCCGCATGCTTGCCCTGCTTCGCCTGGCACTTGGCCGCCCAGAACGCCGCCTCCGCCTGAACACTCACATCAGCCGCGCCCCGGGCCTCCCGGAACACCCGGGCAGCGCCCGCTGCATCACCCTTGCTGTACAGCAGCTTCCCGCGCTCCAGCGTCCACCAGTCGCGCAGGCCCGCCGGCACGCCCGCCTTCTCCGCGTCCGCGAGTGATGCCTCCGCCCGCGCGAGGTCCCCCTGCGAGCGAGCCACCGACGCGAGCCCGATTAGCGCCTCCACCCGCACCTGGTCCTTCGCGCCCGCCGCAGCCTCATACAGCTTCAGCGCCGCGCCCAACTCCCCCAGCTGCTGCCGGCACCGCGCCTCCACCAGCGCGGCGTGCAGCCCGTACTCCCCCTTCGGGAATGCCGCCCGCAGCTTCGCCGCACGGTCCGCGGCCGCCTTCGACTGTCCACCCGCGCTCTCTGCCATCGTCGCGAAGAGCTCGGCCCGCTCACGCACCGCGCTCCCCGGCCACTGGCGAGAGACCTGCGCCAGCACCTCCGCGGCCTCCGCGTGCTCCCCCGTGCGGTACAGCGTCTCCCCGAGCAGCGCCGTCGCGACGTCCAGCTGCTTGAACTGCGGGTGCTCCTTCAGCACCCCCCGGAGCACATCGACCGCCCCGCCCTGCTCACCCCCTGCGAGGTGGCACTGCGCCAGCAGCAGCTTCGCATCCGCCGCGAACTCAAAGCCCTCCACGCCCGCCGCGAGCTTGAGGTACGGCAACGCCTCCGCGTGCTTCCCCAGCCGCGTCAAACAGATGCCCAGCGAGTACCGCGCATTGGTCGCCTGCGCGCCATCAGGGTGCTCCTCCAGGTACCGGCGGAACTCCGCGCTCGCGAGGTCGCTCAGGCCCTTATTCAGCAGCCCGATGCCCGCGCGGTACGACTGCTCCCCCTGCGGCTGTGCGCTCGCGAAGCTGCGCACGCTGCCGCACGCCAAAACCGCCGTCGCAACAACAACCCGGATGGTCCGCGCGCTTCCGTATGCCATGAAACAACCTCCAACAACGCGTCGCACCGGAGCGTTCGACAGTTCCGAACCCGCTCCGATTCCGTCTCCGCGCCCCCGCGCCCTCCGCGAGAGACCTGCCTTGAGAGACCTGCCTTCAATGAGCGCGCAGGGCCACCGTGGGAACAAGGGGTGTGTACTCCACGCCGGTGGCCCTGCGTTTCTCGCTCAAGCCGAGCCCGGGCGGTCAGGCCGGGGCTCGACGAATCTCAATCAGTCTCACCGGCTCGCCGTCTGCTTCGGGCTCTCGCACGTCGTCTCGCAGGCGCGCTCGGTCTTCTGGCAGGGGCTGCCGCACACGCCCCCTCCCGTTGTGCTCGAAGCCGGCGAGACCATCCCCGGCGAGGCCGGGCGACGCGACGGCCGCTGGTCCTCACGCCCGCCCTCCAGCTTCTCGGCCCGCTTCTCAAGCTCGCGGATCTGCGCCTGCAGCGCCTGGATCCGCTCACGCAGCTCCTGGTTGCCCTCCCGCGCGGCATCCACGCGCGCACGGTCAGCCTCCAGCTCCACCATCATCCGAGTCCGTGCCTCGCGCTCGGCCTCGAGGTCACGGGTGAGGGCCTGCCCACGGGCCTTCAGAGCCTCCTGCGCCGCCCTGGTCCCGGCCTCCCGCGCCCGCTGCCCCTCGACCTGCGCCAGCCGCTCCGCCAGCACCTTGTTCTGACCGGCAACCCGCGCGGGCGCGGCCACTCGCGACTGCTGCCCGTCGCCATCGACGATCCGCACGAACCGGCCGAACACCGCGTGCTCGTCGTCGTTGCCCCAGATCACCATTCGGTCGCCCTTCATCTCCACCAGGATCGGGACGTCGCTGCGGCTCATCATGCCGTAGAACGCCTGCAGCTTGCCCTGGCTCAACCGGTACTCCCGCGGCTCGCGCGCCTCCTTGAGGGCATCAAGGTCCACCGACACCTCCGCCCGCGGCGCCGCCATGGGCGCTACCGACACGCCCTGCACCGCCTTTGGAGCCTTCGGCGCCTTCGGCGGCTTGGGGGCCTTGGGCGCCCTTGCGGGCGAGCCCTGCCGCGGAAGCTCCGGAGGAGCCGGCGGGGTCGGCGCCACAGCCGCGCCACCGCCGCGCATCGCCTCCAGCGCCGGCGCTTCGCCGAAGAACACCACGCCCGGCTCCGGCGCCCGGGGCGTCACCGCCGTGCGGCTCCGTGCCTGCGCGGCCTGCTCGGCCTTGCTCCTCGCCTTGGCCTCATCCTCGGGCGGGCACGCCAGTCCGGGCATGACGAACGTGCCGGTCGCGACGATCAACGCCGTGACGAACACGCCGAGCATGGACATTCGGGGAGCGGACTTGTGGGTCATCACCATCGTAATTCTCCTTGCCAATCGCTTGGCCGAACCGGAAGCCACCCCTAGCCATGGACCGCGCGACGCCGCGCGGGAGCTCACAAAGGACTTGGTCACCACCAGCGCCGACGCGTACGCCCGACGCTGCGTGGGGAACAGGCTCGTCACCCACGTATCGCAGCTGGCCTCGGCCTCTTCATGCAGCCGCCGCCGCACCCACCACACCACCGGGTGCCACCAGTACAGCGCCCCGATGCCGGCCGTCACCCAGCACAGCAGGTGGTCCCACCGCCGCACGTGCGCCAGCTCGTGCACCAGCACCGCGCGGCGCGAGTCCTCATCGAGGGTCCGCCACAGGCTCGTCGGCAGCACCAGCAGCGGCCGCAGCCCGCACCAGATCATCGGCGACACGGCGGCATTGACGAACACCACCCGCGGCACGCGCGACAGGCCGAGCGCCGCGGCCACCTGCCGAACCAGGCACTGCACCGCTGGACCCGCCGGCGCCGCATCCCGCAGCCAAAGCATTGCCATGAACCGACGCCACAGGCTCAGCACCACGACCAGCACTGCGCCCCCGAACCACACCGCTGGGGGGAGCGGGGGCAGCTCTGCGACCGCGTCGCGAACCTTCAGCAGACGCGCGAGCCAGACCCGCGCCGTCACACCTTCCGTGCTCTGGGACGCGCCGCTCTCACCCGACGCGCGCTTCGAGGTTGATGCCATCGGTGCTGGTGTGACCCGAGAGGAAGCCGCAACGGATAACGCGGGCGCGATCCGCGGCGACGCCGTCCTCACCGGCACTGGACCGACGAACTCAGCGGATTCCGCCAACGTGGACGATTGCGACGCAATACGCGTGTCGGCCGCTCGCTCGTTGGCCAGCAGCCCCGCGCAGAACTCCACCATCGGCATGGCATTCCACAGCGCGGGCACGGGCAGCACCGCGGGAATCCTCGATGCTGCGACGCGTCCCGGGCCGACCTTCTCACCCGCGATCAGTGGGGGAGCGGCGACCTCCGAGACCGGCGAGCTCGCCACCCCGCCCGCCGGCGCAACCACCTCCGCCGCTGCCTGCTCAGAAGCAGCCTCCACCCCCGCCGCCGCCATTACCCGCTCCGAGCTGAACCACTGCGGCCGCCAGATCAGCGACCCCACCGCGGGCGTGATGAACGACGCCAGCACCGCGAACCAAAGCATGTGCCGCGTCGCCGGCCGCACCCGCCGTGCACGGCAGATCAGGGACACCACCACCGCCAGCGGCGTCGCGGCGATCGCCCCCATCCACAGCAGCTCGACCGTCCGTGCGATGGCCTGCTCGAGTCCCATACGCAGCTTCCCACGCTAGCGCCCCACGAGGGGCAGCCCACATCAGTCACGCGAACGCGAATCCAGGTCGTCGATCAGCTTCCGAAGCCGCGCCAGGTCCTCCGGCGTCAGCCGCTCGTTCTCAATCAGCTGCAGCAGCATCGGCGCCGCGGCCCCGTCATACAACTGGTCCAGCAGCGCCCTCACCCGGCTGGCGCTCACGCTCTCCCGCGTGATCTTCGCCCGGTACACGTAGGCCGCGTCCTTCTTGTTGCTCGCCACCGCCCCCTTCTGCTCCAGCCGCTGCAGGAAGGTCATCACGGTGGTGTACGCGACCGTCTTGCCGCGGTTGTGCAGGTGCTCCATAACGTCCCGCACCGTGAGCGGGCCGTGGTCCCACAGCACCCGCATCACCGCGAGCTCTCCCTCACCGAGTTCAACCGGCCGCTTCGCCATGGAGTGGTCCTACTACACCTGTCGTAGGCAGAGTACTACGCGCGTCGTAGGCTGTCAACGGTTAAGTGCGCGGTCGTGACAAATCGCTGCGAGGCGGTGGGGCTTACGACCCTTACCCGAGCCGCCACAGGCCCTTGCGCCGCCGCCCCCGCGCATGAAAACCACCCGCCTCGCGGTGGACCACTCGAAACGTCAACGACAGCACGCGGCATCACCCGTACAGGACGCCGCCGAACACCCGTCCCGTCGCGCTTTCACGTCCCCCGCCGGTTCCCGAACACCTGGATGTGCAGCCGCGGGCAGAACCGCCAGCCCCGCTCGATGCACGCGCTGACCATCCAGCTGGTCCTCTCCTGCGCGGGCACCACCACCCCCTCCGGCATCAGCAGCACGTCATCAGGAGCCCACCCCGTCAGCCGCGCCAGCAGCGCCTCTACCTCATCCAGGTCACCCGGCCCGCTCACGACGAACTTCAGCTGCCGCTGCGGGGATGCGTCGATCAGCCGCTGCAGTACTTGAACATTGATCCGCCGCTCCTCGTGCCGCGCCCGCCACACGCCGCCGGGGTCACGCGCATCACCCTCCGCGGGAGTCGAGTTACTCAGCTTGGGGCTGATGCTCATGAGGTCGCACGCCAGCACCTCGGGCCCATGAAACACCGTCCCCGCCGTCTCCACCGTCACGTGCATGCCCGACGCACGCAACCGGCGCGACAACTCCAGCACGCCCGCGAACAGCATCGGCTCCCCGCCCGTCAGCACCGCGTGCCGCACCCCCGACGCCGCCGCGCCCGTAACCAGCGCGTCCACCGCCACCACCGTCGCCTCTGGCCGCCAGCTCGCGTACGGCGTGTCACACCACGTGCACCGCAGGTTGCACCCGCTCACGCGGATGAAGTGCGACGGCACCCCAGCCAGCTTCCCCTCGCCCTGGATCGACGTGAACGTCTCCGAGATCGGCAGCGCCGCGCCGCTCTCGCCGCCTTCGCCCGCCACCGCACCACTCAGCACGCGCAGCGACCCAACCTTCGCGCCGCTCTCGCCCGCCCCGCTCACAGCCCACCGCCCGCGTACCGCGTCGGATCCTCTACCCCCGCGGCCTCAAACCCACGCCGCCGGATCACACACGATTCGCACCGCCCGCACGCCCGCACTCCACCCCCCTCGCCTGCAACCCCCACGGGGTCATAGCACGAGTGCGTCAGCGCGAAGTCCACACCCAGCCCCGCCCCCATCCTGATGATCTCCGCCTTGCTCTTCCCCGCCAGCGGCGTGCGCACGCTGAACCCCGCGCCCTCCACCCCCGCCCTCGTCCCCAGCCGCGCCGTGCGTGCAAAGCTCTCGATGAACTCCGGCCGGCAGTCCGGGTACCCCGAGTAGTCCACCGCGTTCACCCCGATGAACAGCTCGCCGCTCCCCACCGTCTCCGCGTACGCGGCCGCCAACGACAGAAACACCAGGTTCCGCGCCGGAACATACGTCACCGGGATCGCGCTCCCGCCCTCACCAGCCCCCGGCTCACGCCCCTTCGGCACCTCGATGTCGGCCGTCAGCGCCGAACCGCCGATCGCCCGCAGGTCCAGCGCCACCACCCGGTGCTCCACCGCTCCTAATGCCCGCGCCACCGCGGCCCCCGCGACCAGCTCATGCCGGTGCCGCTGCCCGTAGTCGAACGACAGCGCATGGCACCGGAACCCCTCCCGCCTTGCCACCGCCAGGCACACGGCGCTATCAAGCCCGCCCGACAGCAGCACCACCGCAACCCGCCCCCGCGAATCCGCCGGCTGCTCCTCTGAAGATGTTCCCGTCGCACTCACGACCCATCATAGAAGCCGCTGCTCCCGCTCGAAATCGCGCAAACGAAAGGGGCCCCGCCGACGCGGAGCCCCTCACTCTTCATTTCCACGTTCCGGTTTCCGCTTTCCGCTTTCCTAGCACGCCCCCCCACCCAAGACCCGGAAGAAGCTCTCGATGTCCTGGTCCGTCGCCGAGTCCCCGTCACCGTTGAAGTCGCTCCCGCCCTCATAGCACGTGGAGCAGCAGTGACCCCCGATGCACGCGAAGAACGCCTCGATGTCCTGGTCCGTCCCGATGTCGCCGTCGCCGTTGAAGTCGGCGGTGCCGCACGGCGGGGGCGGCTGCGTCACCGTCAGCACCGCGCTCGCGCTCGCATCCGTCCCGCAGTCGTTGGTCACGACGCACCGGTACGTACCCGCCGAGCCCAGCAGCGTCTCCAGGAACCGCAGCGTGTCGGTGCCCGCGCCCGACACATACCCGCGGCTGTTCACCACCGGCAGCCACGACCCGTTGCTCTGCCGCTTCTGCCACTGGTACGTGCGGTTGGTCAGCGAGCCGTCCGCGATGATCGAGAACGTCGCCTCGCCGCCCATCTCCACCGTCACCGAGTCCGGGTGGTCGGTCACCTCCGCCGCCACGCACGCCGGCTCCACCGTCAGCCCCACGCCCGTGCTGAACACCGTGCCGCAATCATTCACCACGCGGCAGCGGTACAGGGCCTCATCCGCGTCCACCGCCCCGACCACCGTCAGTGTCGGCGTGGTCACACCCGAGTACCCAACCACCCCGCTCAGGCTCGTGTAAATCCCGCCGCTGCTCGGCGCCTTCTGCCACAGGTAGGTGCGGCCCGCGCTCGACCCGCCCGCCGCGATCGTGAACACCGCGTCTTCGCCGCTGGTCACGGTCTGCGCCACCGGCTGCGTGGTGATGGTGGGGGCCGTGCACGCCGGCGTCACCGTCAACGCCGCGCTCGCGCTGTAGTCCGTCCCGCAGTTGCTCGTCACCCGCATCCGGTACAACCCAGCGTCACTCAGCACAGCGTTGGAGATCGAGAGAGTCCCCGTCGTCGCCCCGCTGATGTGCCCCGACGAGTTCACCACCGTCGTCCACGTGCTGCCGTTGTTCGTGCTCTTCTGCCACTGCCGCACGTACCCGCTGGTCGCCGGCCCCGCGGCCAGGCTCGCCGAGAACGACGCCGTCCCGCCCACCGTCACGCTGTCCGCCTGAGGATTGCCCGTCACGTTCGGCTCGGCACAGATCGCGTCCCAGCTCTGCAGCGCGGCCCGCACCGGCTCCCGCAGCAGCTCGCGGTGGAAGGGCATGTACGCGTTGCCCACCTGCGAGTCCCACACGTTGTCAAAGAGCAGGGCAAAGCTGTACTCCTGCGTGTAGGTCACCACCAATCCGTTGAGCGTCCCCCTGAATGGGATGCTCGCCCAGCCCGCGCCCCCGCCCCAGTTGTCATTCCCGCAGGTGTAACCGCCGTCCTTGAACACCATCTCGAACCCATCCAGAAACGCGGCGAACTCCGCATCAGTCAGGTCGGTATTCGCCCGCTCCTGGTTGATCATCTGGTTCAGCCACCCGTTGTTCACCACCGTCGCGCCGGTGAAGTAGAACATCCGGCTCTTCAGCTGGTCCTGCCACGTGTCGCTGAACAGCGACCCGTCGAAGATCATCTCGTACAGGTCCGCAGCGTCATTCGGGCTCATCTCGTTGGGCGTGTTCCCGCACAGGCACCCGATCACGTGGTTGATGCGGATCCCAAGCCCACGGTCCGCGAGCCAGGTGTTCATGTTCGCCCGCCCGTAGTAGGCCGCGAACGCCTCCGTGGCGTTGTTGTCCGAGTTGGTCAGCATCCGCGTCATCAGGCTGCCGATCGTTCGATTCCCCGCCGAGCAGTTGCCTGATGTCGTCGGGCAGTCGGTGTTATTCTCGTCGCAGTTGTCCTCACAGTAGATCTGTGTCGAGAAACCCCCGTTGTTCGACGCGAACTGGTCCACCGCGTACGCCGCATGCACGATCTTCATCGTGCTCGCCGGCTCGAACTCGTGGCCTCCGTTGAACGACAACTCGAACCCGCCACCCACCCGCTTGCGGCTGAACCCCAGGATGCCACTCGTCACGCTGCTGCGGTACAGGTCTCGGATGCGCCGCTCCTCCGCATTCGCATTATCCACCCGCGCCCCCATGTACCAGGTGCTCCCCGTGGACGTCGTGTACCGCTCCAGCACCGTGAGCCGCGCCCCCGCGTTGTTATGGAACGGCGCCACCTCCGCCCCCGTCATGGCGTAGTCCATCTGGTCCGCCCCGCTCGTCCCCGTGACCACGATCGCGTTGATGGACACCGACCCGTTCGCCCCGGGCACGATGTCCGCGTCGATGATCCGCCCGTTGGTCGAGTTCACATCCGTCTGAACGCTCCCCGGCGTCGCGTTCAGCGCCCACCACCAGTTCCGGAAGTTCGCCCCCGTGTTCGGCACCGTCACGCAGCTGTAATACCGCGTGCTCCCGATCAGGAAGCTGTCCACGTCGATCGGCCTTTGACCGTTCGCCGCCTGCCAGTCAATCATCGCCTGCAGCGTGGGGAACGTCCCCCACGACCAACCCGCGGCCGCCGTGCTCCCGCTGTTGTCCACCACCAGCACGTCCATGTTGATCGTGCCGCCGTTGTTGTAGCACTCCAGGTCAATGATCCGCTTGTTGTTCGCGCTCAGGTAGCTGTTCAGCGTCGCCGCGCTGGTGTACCCCCGCCGCAGGTCCGACCCCGTCGCGGCGTACGCCCCGCTATTACTCACGAACAGGACGTCATAGCTGTTCGTCCCCTGCCGGCTGATCGAGAACGGCCGCGACCCGGCGCTGATCTGCGCGTTGATCGTGGTCTCGTCCGCCCCGTAGATGTACCCCCACCCCGTCGCCGTATCCAGAATCTTCTCCGGCTGCGCCACCGCCCCGCCCGCCGCCGCCGCCACCACCGCCGCGCCCATCCACCACATCGCATGCTTCATGACCGGTCTCCGATTAGGTCCAACCGTAACACTGGGAATCACCCCGCGCGTGATAGACTCCGGCCGCGGGGCCCCCCTGCATACGGGCACCCCTCGCAGACCAGCCAGACTTTCCGCCCCTCCGTTCAAATGCCCGACGCCCCGCCCCCAACCCCGGCCCCCCAGCACGGCGTCACCCACCTCCTCGACGCCGCCGCCCGCGGCGACACCCTCGCCACCGACCGCCTCTTCCCCCTCGTCTACGCCGAGCTCCGCCGCATCGCCGGCTCCCTCATGAAGGGCCACAACCCCGGCACCCTCCAGCCCACCGCCCTCGTCAGCGAGGCCTACCTCAAACTGGTGGGCGGTTCGATGAACGGTGGGGGTAGCGAGAGTGGCCGAGAGCCCGCCTGGGACACCCGCGCCCACTTCTTCGGCGCCGCGGCCCGCGCCATGAAGCAGATCCTCATCGACCACGCCCGGCGCGTGAAGACCGCCCGACGCGACAACGCCGAGTTCTCCGAAACCCAGCTCCCCACCCTCGACAGCAGCGCCGACGCCAACCAGACCCGCGCCGCCGGCGACCTCCTCCACCTCGACGCCGCGCTCGAAAAGCTCGCGGCCAAGGACACGCGCCAGCACCAGGTCGTCATGCTCCGCTTTTTCGCCGGCCTCACCATCGAGCAGACCGCCCTCGCCATGGCCCTCTCCCAATCCACCGTCAAGTCCGAGTGGACCTTCGCCCGCGCCTGGCTGCTCCGCGAAGTTGAGCGTGCCCGCGCCGCTGCAGCATCCGGAACCTGAGCACATCGGAACACCTGAACCATGGACGACTCCCGCATCCGCGCCTGGTTCGACGCCGCCGCCCACGCCGCCCCCGAAGAGCGCCGCCGCATCCTCAGTGAGGCCCGCGCCACTGACCCGCGCGAGGCCGAGGAGCTCGAGTCGCTCCTCGCCCATCTCGACTCCGCCGGCGTGCTCGACGCCACGCCCCTCACCGTCGCCAGCCTCCTCGGCGCCGACGCTCTGAGCAGCGACGACGCGCCCCCCTGCGCCATCGGCCCTTTCACCATCCTCAAGGAACTCGGCCGTGGCGGCATGGGCGTTGTCTACGAAGCCCAGCAGTCCTTCCCCAGGCGCAAGGTCGCACTCAAAGTCATCCGCCCCGAGCTCATCCGCTCTTCCCTCCTCCGCCGATTCGCCCGCGAGGCCGGCGCCCTCGCCCTCCTCCAGCACGAAGGCATCGCCCAGCTCTATGAGGCCGGCTTCGCCGACGCTACCCGCCGCCTCCCCTACATCGCGATGGAGCTCGTCGAAGGCCAGCCCATCACCGCCTACGCCAACGCCCACAACCTCGCCACCAGCGAGCGCCTCGCGCTCCTCGCCCGCGTTGCCGACGCCGTGGACCACGCCCACCGCAAGGGCGTCCTTCACCGCGACCTCAAGCCCGGCAACATCCTCGTCACTGAAGGCGGCAACCCCAAGGTCCTCGACTTCGGCGTCTCCCGCCTCACCGCCGGCGACGCCCTCGATCAGCACGAGCCCGACCACACCGCGACCGCCCACGGCCAGATCATCGGCACCCTCGGCTACATGTCCCCCGAGCAGCTCGCCGGCAACCCGCGCGATATCGACCATCGCGCCGACGTCTACGCCCTGGGCGTCATCCTCTACGAGCTCCTCGCCGGCCGCCCGCCCTTCGACCTCTCCAGCATGAGCCTCACGCAGGCCACGCTCACGCTCCGCGAGCAGGAGCCCACGCCGCTCTCGCGCCTCAACCCCCGCCTCAAGGGCGACCTCACCGCCATCACGCACAAGGCCCTCGAGGCCGACCCGCAGCGCCGCTACCAGTCCGCCGCCGACCTCGCGAGCGACCTCCGCCGCCACCTCAGCAACGAGCCGGTGCTCGCCCGCCCGCAGACCACGCTCTACCAGGCCCACAAGTTCGCCCGCCGCCACAAGGGCCTCGTCGCCGGCCTCGCCCTCGCCGCGCTCTTCCTGGTCGCCGGCGCGGCAGCCACCACCTGGCAGGCCATCAAGGCCACCCGCGAGCGCGCCCTCGCGCAGGAGCAGGAGCTCCGCGCCAAGGAGACCGCCGCCCTCCTCACCCGCTTCCTGAGGTCCGCCACTCCCGAGGTGGCCCAGGGCACGGAACCCACCGTCCGCGAGATGCTCGACCGCGCCTCTGCCGACCTCGCCTCCGACAAGAGCGTCCACCCCGCCGTTGCTGCCGACACCCACCAGGTCCTTGCCGAGGCCTACGGCGATCTCGGCGACTTCCCCAAGGCCGAGTCCCACGCCCGCACCGCCATCAACCTCATGTCCGCCCAGCGCGGGGTCGCCCACACCGACACCCTCCGCGCCCGCGGCTACCTCGCCCGCCTGCTCACCCTGCAGCACAAGGACGCCGACGCCCTCTCCACCATCCGCGCCGCCCGCGCCGATGCCGAGCGCTCACTCCTACCCGACGACCCCGTCACCCTCCGCATCATCTCGCTCGAAGGCCTCGCCCTCGCCGAGCCCGACGACCCCCAGCACCGCCAGCTCGACGCCGGCCTCGCCCTCCTCAAGCACGCCCACGAGCGCATCATGGCGACACAGCCGCCCACTTCCGGCCCCGCCATCACCTCACTCCAGTCCTATGGCACCGCCCTCGCCCGCGCCGGTAAGCACGCCGACGCCGCGCCGCTGCTCAAGGCCGTGCTCGACCACCGTGAGCAGGCGCTCGGCCCGGACCACCCCGACACCCTGCACTCAATCGACAACTACCTGATCGCCGCACGCGACCTCACGCCCCAGCAGCAGCTCGACAGGCGCCTCGACCTCCTCGCCCGCGCCGACCGGGTCCTGGGCGAAGACCATCCCCGCACCCTCGGCTACCGCCGCAACGTTGTCCTGCAGCTCGTCCAGGCCGGCAAGGGCAAGCAGGCCCTCGAACAGTCCAAGCGCCTCTACGAGCACGGCGTCAAGCGCCTCGGCCCCGCCCACCCCGACGCCCTCGACTTCCGCGGCCTCTACGTCACCATCCTCACCCTCGCCAAAGACCTCGACACCGCCACGAAGATCGCCCAGGAGCAGCACGACATCTCCCTCCAGCACTACGGCGAGAAGCACCAGTACACCTACCAGTCCTGGACGCTCCTCTACGACATCGCCGAAGCCCAGGGCTCGCTCGAAAAGATGCGTGAGGCCGCCAATGCCCTCCGCGGCAGCCCATGGGAAGAGGCCGTCTTCGCCCAGCTCAAAGCCGCCGAAGAAAAGGCCGCGGCGCAGAAGTAAGCGACCGCCTCATCCTCCTCTTCGTTCCTCTGCGGTCCTCTGCGTTCCTAAGAGCGCAGGCTCTCCACCCGAAAACCCTCCAGCACCCCTCGCAACCCCGTGAACCCCCGCGCCGGGTCATACGTCCGCACACGCTCGCCCGCGTACCCGTCACCGCTCGTCAGCACCACCACCCCTGCCGCGCCCGCGCGTTCGCTGAACCGCCGCACATCCACCACGCCCCCATGCTCCGCGTCCGTCACCCACAGGCGCGCGTTCTCCGCCGGAAGCACCCCGCCGAGCTTTACCTCCCAGCCCGCCGCCGCCAGCACCGCCCGCACCGCCGCGGCCCTCCGCTCATCACCCAGTGTCACGCTCGCAACCGGCCGGTCCCCACCCGCCGCGATTCCCGGCGCCTCAGTCGCCGGCAGCACCAGGCGGAACACCGAACCCTCCCCCAGCTTCGATTCCACGTCCAGCCGCCCGCCCGCCGCCTGCACGTACGCGCTCACCAGTGACAGCCCCATCCCCGTGCCGCCCTGGTCCGTCCGCGCTCCGCGCACCTTGGTGGTGAAGAACGGCTCCACGCACCGGCGCACCGTGCGCTCATCCATGCCGATGCCATTGTCCGACACGCTGACGACCACCGTCTGATCAGCGCCCGGCGCACACAGCAGCTCAATCCGGCCGCCCTTCCCCTCGCCCCAACGCGCCACCACAGCGTCCCGCGCGTTCTGCACGAGGTTGAACACCGCCTGCGTCAGCCGATGGTCCGCCAGCTTCACCCGCGCGACATCCCGCTCCACCCGCACGACCAGCTCCGCCGCGCGTCCAACCGCCGACCCCAGCACCCGCCCCGCGCTCCGCTCCCACTCCAGCAGGTCCGTCTCGCCCTCCTCCGCCCCCTGGGCCGGGTCCTTCGAGAGCATCCGCATCCCGCGCGACAGGCTCGCCAGGTACGACGTGATCGCCTCGATTGCTGCCGCGTTCTCCCCGATGGCCGGCTCCCGCCGGCTCGCCTCCAGCAGCTCCTCAACGTGCACCCGCAGCGGCAGCAGCGCGTTGTGCAGGTCGTGCCCCAGCCCCGCCGTCAGCGTCCCCAGGCTCGCCAGCCGCTCGCTGTCCCGCAGCCGCTTGGACGATTCCTCCAGCTGCCGCGTCCGCTCCGCCACCATCGCCTCCAGCCCCGCGCGGTACCGCGACAGCTCCTCCTCCGCCGCCTTCCGATCCGAGATATCCAGCACCGACCCGATATACCCGAGATACTCGCCGCTGGGCCCCACCCGCGGCGTCGCCGCGTCGATCGCCCACCGGTACGTCCCGTCACGCCCCAACAGCCGGTATTCCACCTTGAATGGACCCCGCTCGGCGTTCGCCCTGATGAACGCCTCCGTGGTCATCCCGCGGTCGTCCGGGTGCACCGCCTCCAACCACCCCATCCCCAGCCCCGTCTCCGGCGTCTGCCCCGTGTACTCGTACCACGACGCGCTGAGGTACGAGCACGCACCATCCGGCTCCGTCACCCATACCATCACCGGCGCGTGGTCCGCCATCCGCCGGAACCGCTCCTCGCTCTCCCGCAGCGCCGCCTCGGCCTCCAGCCGCGCCGTCACATCCGCGCTTGCGCCGATCATCCCCAGGTACTCGCCCGACCCCGCGAAGCGCGGCCGCCCCCAGCTCTCAATCCACCGCCAGCGTCCCCCCGCCACCCTCACCTTCACCGTCGCATTGAAGGGAACCCGCTCCGCGTTGCACCGCAGGAACTCCGCGAGGTAGCCCGGCCCGCTCTCCTCATCCATCAGCATCTGCCACCGCCCCGACCTCATCTCCTCCCGCGTCACCCCGAAGAACTCGCAGAACGTGTGGTTCACGAACTCCTGCCCGCCGTCCGGCCCGTGCACCCACACGATCAGCGGCAGCCCATCGGCCATCTCCCGGAAGCGCTCCTCGCTCTCCCGCGTCGCTTCCTGCGCCAGCTTCAGATCATGGATGTCCGTCGCTGTTCCATACCACTGCCCCGCCCCGTCCCCCACCCGCGTTGCGCGGCTCAAGTGCCAGCGATAACTCCCATCCTTCATCTTGATGCGGTGCTCGCACTCGTACGCCGCGCGGGCCTGGACCGCGCCTTCCCACGCGGCCCGCGTCCGCGGCATGTCTTCCGGGTGCACCGCGGGCGCCCACTCCCATGGCGTGCCCGGGCCTAATGGCTGCCCAATTCCCGCGAACGCCTCCGCCCGCCGGTTGTAATACGTGACCGCCCCGTCATCCCGCGCGATCCACACCAGCTGCGGCATCGCATCCGCCAGCTGCCGGAACCGCTCCTCGCTCGCCCGCATCGCCTCCTCAACCAGCTTCCGCTCCGTGATATCAGCGGCCACCCCCGTAATCCGCTCCACCGCGCCGCTCGCCCCCACGCCCACGTGCGAGCGGTTGAACACCCACCGCACCTGCCCATCCGGCCGCACGACCCGGTACTCGTGCGTAAACACCTCGCGCGATTCCAGGCACGCCTGAGTCTTCCGCCACAGCTCCTCGCGATCATCCGGGTGCACCAGCGCGGTAAACGCCTCCACCGTCGGGCGGAACGTCTCATGAACCCCGTACACCGCGTACGTCTCGGGCGACCACCACACCTCCGCCGCCCCCACCCGCCACTCGTACACCCCCAACCGCCCCGCGCGCAAAGCAATCTCCAGCCGCTCCCGCTCCTGCGCCAGCTCCCGCTCCGCACGCTTCCGCTCACTGATGTCCTGCACCAGCGAGAAGTAACCCGCGACCACGCCGTCAGGACCCACATCCGGCACGTACCGCCCGTCCACCCACCGCGTGCCGCCGTCCTTGTACGGAACCTCCGCCTCGTACTCCACCACCTCACCGGCGAGCGCCGCCTCGATCCGCGGCCGCAGCACCTCCGCCGCCCGCTCCCCCAGCACCTCCGCGAGCGTCCTTCCCACCACATCCTCGCGCCGCTTCCCGAACCACCGCTCGTACGCCCTGTTCACAAACCGGTACCGCCGCTCCCGATCAACGTACGCGATCAGCGCCGGCAAATGGTCCATCACCAGCGACAGTGCATCGATTCCGACCAACGAAGAACGGCCAGCGCTCACGCGCTGGCCGCTCTCATGAACTGATCCGTGCTGACCCGACACCCCGGCCTCACTCTCGTCGCAAGCCCTCGCCGAACCTCCACATGAGGATCGCTTCGAGCCCGCGGGCACAGCCAGTATATGGATTTACCGGACGCGGCCCAGATGAACTGCCGAGCCAGACGGCCAGCGACACTACTTCACGTTCACATTCGCCCACGCGCTCCAGGCCGACGACCCCACCTCATTGAACGACCGCACCCGGTACCGGTACTGCCCGCGCGATACGCTCTGCGACGCGCTCGTCACGTTCGCGCCCACGCTCCCGACCATTGTGGTCCCGAGCCAGCGGCTCCCCTGCTTCTGCTCCCGCTGCACCTCGAACCCGCTCTCGTTGCTGGACGCATCCGCCCACCGCACCGTCACCGTCCCGCCCGACGCGCTCGCCGTCACCGACGTTGGCGCCAACGGGATCGTCGCCGTGGGCGGCGGTGGTGGGGGTGGGGGAGTCGGCGCGTTGACCGTCACCGTCAAGCTCGCGCTCCCGCTCATTCCGCCCGAGTCCGTCACCCGCGCCGTCACCGTGTGCGTGCCCACCACCAGGTCACTGCGCGACACACTCGCACCCGTCCCCAGCGCCCCCTGCAGGCTGCTCGTCCACGCGATCCCCGCGCTCAGGCTCCCGTCCTGCACATCGCTCGCGGTCCCCGTGAACGTCACCGCCGCGCCATGCGTGAACGAAGCCCCGCTCGCGGGCGACGAGATCGCCACCGTCGGCGCGGTATTCACCGGCGCCGCAATGGCCGCAGCCGCGTTCACCATGCCCCCCGTCACCGTCCGCCCGTTCAGCGCCCCCAGCGGCCGCACCGTCGTCAGCAGCCGTGACCGCACCTGCTGGTACGTCATGCCCGGGCTCTGCCCCCACACCAGCGCCGCCACCCCGCTCACGTGCGGCGCCGCCATCGAGGTCCCGTCCGACCACCCGTACCCGTCGTACGCCGCGCTATAGATGCTCACCCCCGGCGCCGCCAGGTCCACGCTCTGCGCGCCGTAGTTGCTGAATCCGCCCAGCTGCCCCGCGGCGTTCACCGCCGCTACCGAAATCACATTGTCCAGCGCATACCCCGCCGGGTAGTACGGGTACACGTCGTTGTTGTCCCCGATCTGATCCGCCCCGCCGTTCCCCGCGGCCGCGACAAACAGGTGCCCGCTCCCCCGCGCCGCGTTCAGCGCGTCGTACAGCGCCTGCGAGTACCCGCCCCCGCCCCAGCTGTTGTTGCTGAGCTTCACGCCCTTGGCCACCGCGTACTGCAGCGCCTCGATCGCGTCCGACGTGTACCCGCCGTCAGGCCCGATGAACCGCAGGGCCATCACCTTGCCCTGCCACACCACGCCCGTCACACCCACGCCGTTGTTCCCCGCCGCCGCGATCGTCCCCGCCACGTGCGTCCCGTGGAACCCGCCGCTGGTGGGGTCGTTGTCGTTGCTCCAGAAGTCCCACCCGCGCACGTCATCGACATACCCATTCCCGTCGTCGTCAACGCCGTTGCCGGCGACTTCCCCCGCGTTGCTCCACATGTTCGGCGCCAGGTCCGGGTGCGCCCAGTTCGTGCCGTCATCGATCACCGCGATAACGAAGTTGGGATCACCCCGGAACGTGTCCCACGCCTCCGGCGCATCAATGTCCACGCCCGCCGCCGTCCCCATCTGCCCCGTGTTGTTCAGCCCCCACAGCCACCCATAGTTCGCGTCGTTCGCGTTCACCGCCGCCTGCACGACGTAGTCCGGCTCCGCGTACTCCACGGCCGGGTCGGCGCGCAGCGCTGCCAGCGCCGCCGCCGCGTCCGCCACCGCAAGCTTCTCCAGCCCCGGCACCACGCTGAAGTTCCTGTGCGTCTCACCACGCGCCCCCGCCCTCGCCGCCCCCCGCGCCCCCCCCCCCGCATCGGCCCGGAACTTCACAAGCACCGCGCCCGGATCGAAAGCCTGCCCCGGGTCTGCCGCCAGCGCCCGGTTCCGCGCCGCCCGCGCTGGCCCCTCCACCCCCTGCCCCCACGCCATCCCCGCCGCCATCACAAGAACCGCCGCCGCCGTCCATGCCTTCGACATTCGGTTGCACTCCTCGCACGCGGCGTCCCCGCGGCCCACCCATTACGAACCCCCGATGCAACCAGTTGTGAGCCACCCGGCTTCAAACCCTGCCTGGCCCAGCTGACACCACGCAATGAGGTATCTACCCCGCCTCGATGCCTGGGTGCCTCATGCCTCGATGCCTCTCCTCCAACCGCCACCCGTTTCCAGCCGACAACCCCCGACACCCGATATTCACCCCCATGCACCCCGCCCACTCCACGCCCAGCACCCCCGCCTTCATCACCGCCGCCTACGGCCACAAGTACGCCGCCTTCCTCGCGCCCCTCCTCCACTCCCTCCGCGAGAACTCCCCCGAGGACCAGCCCGCCCACGGGCTCGTCCTCTACCAGGACATCCCGCAGCGCGAGATCGACATCCTCAAGCTCGCCTACCCCACCTTCAGCTTCGCCCACCACGACTTCCCTCTCCGAACCCAGAGCAGCAGTGGGGAGCCCGACGCCAGCAGTGGGGAGGACGTCATGCACACCATCCCCCGCAAGTTCCACGCCTGGCTCGAGGGCGCCAAGCGCTTCCCCGCCCGCCCCCTCGTCTTCCTCGACTGCGACACCGTCCTCTTCCGCCCACTCGCGGATGCCCTCGACAACGGCGCCGACTGGGACATCCTCTTCACCTGGAAGGACGAGCTCTTCCCTATCAACACCGGCGTCATGGCCGCTCGCCGCGGCGACGTCGCCGCCCACGTCTTCGCCGCCATCCTCGCCCGCATCGAATCAACCCTCGCCGACAAGCAGGCCTTCGCCCGCGCCGTCGGCAGCTCCGGCGCCGTCGACCAGCACGCCCTCCGCGAGCTCATCGGCTTCTGCAACTACGACGCCACCTTCCACCGCGACATCACCCGCAACGGCGACACCCGCTCCATCGTCTTCCGCGGCGAGCCCTGCCGCGTCTTCAACGAGACCAACTGCCGTGCCATCGACAACAACCCTGACCTCCGCATCATTCACTACAAGACCGGCTGGCACCCGATCCTCCTCGAAGGCAAGGAGTTCACAAAGAACCGCCCCGAAACCGCCTGCGCCCAGATGTTCAAGCACTGGCACGCCCTCGAGGACCGCGCCAGCGCCCACACCGCTGCAACCATCGTGAAGCACGCCGCCCGCCAGCACGTCGAACGCTTCCTCGACATCGCCGGCGGCTACGAAGAACGCGGCATCCTCCACAGCGAAATGCTCGCCGTCTGCGCCACCTCCGCCGCGCTCGACGCCGACATCATCATCGAGTCCGGCCGCTGCCGCGGGCAGTCCACCCTCGTCCTCGCAAAGTTCTTCGAGAACACCAGAACGAAGATCATCAGCATCGAGCTCGAGAAGGACGAGAACGCCGCCTTCGCCGAGCAGCGCCTCGCCCCCTACAAGCACGTCGAGCTCCTCTACGGCCCCGCCGCCGCCCACCTCCCAACGCTCCTTGCCCGTTACCACGACAAGAAGATCACCCTCCTCCTCGACGGCCCCAAGGGCCTCGAGGCCATCGCCCTCGCCCGCACGTCGATGCAGCAGGCCCCGCACATCGCGGCCACCTTCATCCACGACATGCGCATCGACCAGCCCCAGCGCGCCGCCATCGCCGCCGAGCCCTTCCGCACCTTCTTCACCGACGACCCCGCCTACATCCGCGAGTTCGGCAACCTCGACGAGGCCTGCCTCCCCCGCCAGGGCCAGCCCATCACCATCCACACCTGGCGCCCCTACATGAAGGGCAATGACAAGATCCCCGCCTACGGCCCCACACTGGCAGTGCTGCTGCCCCGCCCCGCGCGTGATGCCAACACAGCTCTCCGCGGCCAGCTCTCCCCCACATCCGACATCCGAAATCCGACATCCGACATCCCCCCCGACCCCACCCCCAACCGCCTCCTCCGCCATCAGGACTGGCAAGACCCCCGCTACACCGCCCTCCGCGAAACCTTCAACACCATCTACAGGGATGAGCTCAAGGGCACGCCCCACCCCAGCCACGCCAGGCACCCCGAGCGCATCATCACCCACTGGTCCCGCGAGTGGGAATACCCCTTCGCCGTCATCAATAGCGAGACCAAGCCCGGCTTGAAGGTCGTCGACCTCGGCTGCGGCGGCGCGCCCCTCATCCCCTACTTCGTCACGCGCCTCGGCTGCCACTGCGCTGGCGTCGACCTCAACCTCACCGCCTCACCCCACCACACCCTCCGCGGGTTCAACCGCCCGCCCGAGCACGTCTTCCCCCAGGTCACCTGGAAGCTCCGCTCCATGGCCGACACCGGCCTGCCCAGCGCCCAGTGGGACCGCGTCTTCTGCATCAGCGTGCTCGAGCACGTGACCGAGGACCTCGCCCGCGAAACCCTCCGCGAGATCAAGCGCCTCCTCAAGCCTGATGGCCGCGCCGTCATCACCACCGACGTCGACGGCGCCCACCGCACCCTCACCATCGACTACCGCCGCATCATCGCGCTCGCGCAGGAGGCCGGCCTCACCCTCCGCGGCCCCACCGACTTCACCACCCCCGACCCCACCGACCGTCCCGGCACCTACGACGTGGTCGGCATGGTGTTCCAGCACCGGCCCTAGCGGCCGCGCGATGGCCGCGCAGCCCTGCGGTATGCTGCCCCGATGGACCTCCTGATGCTCGCGATCGTGGTAGGGGCGGTGGCCCTGGTGCTGGGCGCATCCCTGTGGGCCACCGGGCACCCGCTGGGCAAGAGCAAGTCCGAAGGCAAGGCCAGCGGCGAAGGATCCAGCGAGCCCAAGGGCGAGTAGGACGGCCCCACGCACCAACCCCCGCGATGCCCCATCACTCGATGGCCGCCCACTCCATGCCCGTGGTCTGGGCCAGATCGCTGAGGTCAGACTCCGACAGGAACACCATCAGCCGCTGCCCATCGACCTCGCACCAGGCCAGGCGCTCGCCCGAATCTGCCCGCGACGCCGCGATGGTCGCCAGGTTTGACCAGACCTCCGGCGCGACGCCGTTATCCTCCACAGCAACGTCCCACTGCTGCCCCTCGCTGTCGAGCGTGAACGTGATGCTCGCCACGTTGTTGTCGCCGTCATACGAGTCCGCGAGGTCCTCGAAGGGAAGCGCCCCCTTGGCAAGCCGCATGACGCTCGTGATCAACGCTGAGTAGCTGCCGCTCTCGCTGATGCACTGCGGGTTGACCAGCAGAACGTCATCGGAGAACGGCTCCCCGTCGCTCCCCGTCCCCGCCATCACGCACAGCATGTGCGCATACGGCGCACCCTCGAACGCCGCGGGGTCCTGCCCCTCAGTCAGCTGGGCGAACGTGACCGCCGGCCGCGGCGTCACCCCGCACCCGCGGATCGCATTGAACTGCTCCTCCGCCTGTTCGAACGGGTTCGCTTTCTTGGCCTGCGAGCCCGACGGAGGTTTCTTGAACGAGAACGAGAAGTCCATGACGCAGCTCCCGGTGTGGTGAGGGCGCCAGAATAACAAACAAGCCGCGAGGCGCCGCCGGGTCGTAGCCCTCAGTTCTTCGGTTCCCCGTCTATGGTGTACTCCACCGGCGCGGGCAGGTTCAGGTCCTTGAGCTGCGGCAGGATCGTGGCCTTGTCCCCCACAAGCACGAGAACGCCGTGCGAGATGGGTGTCGCAGGCCGCGCAAGGGTGTTGAGGTCCGCCGCCGTGACCCGCCGCATCGCCTGCATGTCGCTCGCGATCGTCTCGAACGGCAGGCCCACCGCCACCAGCTGCCCCGCGGCCGCGAGCACCCCCGAAAGCCCCGAGAAGCCGCGGACCGTCTCCACCCGCTGCGACTCCATCGCCTTCGCGGCCTCCTCCGGCGTGATGTCGCCCTTGTGGATCCGCTCGAACTCCTTGAGGAACTCGCCCAGCGCCGCCCCGGTCACATCCGCGCGCACCGACGAGCTCGCGATGAAGTACCCCGTGCTCGGCTGCATCACGAACGACGACGCGGCCCCGTACGTGTAGCCCTTGTCCTCGCGCAGGTTCTGGTTAATGCGGCTGGTGAACCCCCCGCCGAACAGCTCGTTCAGCAGCTGCCGCTGCACCCGGTCCTTGCTCGTGTACGGCACGCCGGGAGTCAGGAACCGGATCACCGTCTGCACCGCCCCCGGGCGGTCCACGATCACCACCTGCATCTGCTCGCGCTGCGGCGCCGCCAAATCCGACAGCCGCGGCCGCGGCGCCGGGTTCCCCTCCCACCCGCCAAAGTGCTTCTCCAGCGTCGCCTTCGCATCCTCCACCGTGAGGTCACCCGCGATCAGAATTGTCGTATGCGCGGGCGAGAAGAGCGTCCTGTGGTGCGCCTTCACCTGGTCAAGCGTCAGCGACCGCACCGTACGCGGCGTCCCCGAGAGCGGCCACGCATAAGGGTTCCCGTCCCCGAACAGCACGCGCTGCCCCACCCGCCCCGCCAGGATGCGCGGGTCATCATCATGCTCCTTGATGGCCTCCAGCTGCAGCCGCACCACCCGCTCCCAGTCCGCCCCTTCCATCCGCGGCCGCTGCACCGCGTCCGCCACCAGACTCATCGCCTTATCAAAGTTCCGCTTCAGGACCAGCAGCGAGCACCCCGCGGACTCATTCGCCGCGTACGTGCTGAACGTTGCTCCATACGACTGCAGCAAGTCGGAGAACTGCGTCGCCGTGTGGTTGATCGTGCCCTCTTCCATCATTTGCGCCGCCAGCGCCGAGCGCCCCGCCAGCTCCGGCGTGTCCAGCGGGCCGCCGGGCACGCTGACAATCTGCGCCGCCACCAGCGGCAGCTCCCGCCGCGCCCAGAACTGAACGTTTACCCCGTTCTTGAGGGTGAACGTCTGCGGCTTCTGCGGGTTGAACGCCTTGTCCGACAGGTCCTGCGGCCGCTGATCCCGCGGCGTCGCCCCGCGCACCGGCTGCTCGGGCAGGATGTGCACGATCAGCCGCGCATCCGGCGTCAGCACCCGCCGCGCCCACTCCTGCACGCCCCGCGGCGTCGCGTTGCGGTACCGGTCCAGGTCCCGCTTGAAGCTGTCGGGGTTCCCGAAGTAGAACTCGTACTCGTTCAGCTTGTCCGCCTTCGCCTGCACCGACTGCAGCTGCGCGAGCTTCCCCATCTCGATGGTGGCCACGCGCTGGTCCAGCTCCGCCTTGGTAGGCCCCTTGTCTCGAAGCCGGTTCACCTCTTCATCTACGATCCGCTCCACCCGCTCGAGGTCCGCCCCCGGCTGCACCATCACGTCGATCCGGAACGTCGACTGGATCATGTTGCTCGACTGGTACGCGGACACATCGGTCGCGAGCTTCTCATCGAGCACCAGCCGCTTGTACAGCCTGCTCGACTTCCCCTGCGAGAGCACCGCGCCAACCAGGTCCATCTCCGCGTCACCCTCGGCGTAAATGGACGGGCTGTGATACGCAAACGCGATCTTGGGCACCTGCACCGCATCCAGCGTGGTCGCCGTCACCACCCGGTCCAGCTTCACCGGCGGCGCCGTCTTGTGCACCGGGTCCTGCCCCGGCCTGATCGTGCCAAACAGCTGCTGGACCAGCGGCTTGATCACCTTGGGATCGAAGTCCCCGGCCACCACCAGCGACGCGTTGTTGGGCACATAGAACGTCGCGAAGAAGTCCTTCACGTCATTCACCGTCGCCGCCTCAAGGTCCTCGTGCGTGCCGATCACCTCGTTGTGGTACGGGTGCCCCTGCGGGAACATGATGCTCGTGATGAGCAGTTCCGCCTTCTGGTACGGCGCATTCTCGATCACCTGCCGCCGCTCGTTCCGCACCACGTTCCGCTGCTTGTCCAGCTTCTCCTGCGTCATCGTGCGGCCCAGGTCCTCCAGCCGGTCCGCATCCAGCCACAGCAGCGTCGGCAGCAGCGACGCCGGCCCATTCGAGAAGTAGTTCGTGCGGTCAAAGCTGGTCGAGGCGTTGTTGTTTCCGCCCCCATTCTCCATCAGCACGTCGAACTGGTTCCCGGGCACCCGCTCCGTCCCCATGAACATCAGGTGCTCAAACAAATGGGCAAACCCCGACCGCCCCGCCGCCTCCTCCTTCGCCCCCACGCGGTACCACGTGTTGATGGTCACCACCGGCAGCGAGTGGTCCTCGTGCAGGATCACCGTCATCCCGTTGTCCAGCTTGTACTTCTCGTACGCCACCTGCTGGGCGTGCACAACCACGGCAAGAAGAAACGAAACGACCACGGCGAGGCGAGGCAGCATGCAGTGTCCCCGGGAAAGAAAGTGTCGAATGTCAGACTTCATGGCGTGCAGTACAAACCAAGCAAAACTCCACGCCCCCTCAATCGAACCAAGCCCAATGGTCAGTCCTTCTTCTTCGGCTCCAGCGACGCCCCCAGCACCTCAACCTCCGCATCGGAGATGTTGCGCTTCGCCTTCCTCAGCATCCCCACAAAGTGGGCGACCTCATCCGCCTTCGCCGGGAAACCGATATTCCCCTTCTCCCCGTTCGAGTCCGCCACCACCTTCCCATCCGAATCCAGGAACGCGAACCACGGAATCCCCCCGCGCTTCGGGTACTTCTTCTGAACCTCCGCCGCCCCCGGGTTCCGGTCCTCATCGATCTTCAGGTCAACAAAGTCCTTCGCCAGGATCGCCGCGATGTCCGGCCGCGCCATCCAGTCCTCCAGCTTGTGGCACCACCCGCACCACGGCGCCCCGAAGTGCAGGAACACAAGCTTGTTCTCCTTCTTCGCCCGCGCCAGCGCCCCCGTCAGCAGCTCCTCCGCCCCCACCTTGGGCGCCTCGTGCTGCTTGAGGAACGCCAGCACCTTCTCCGGATCATGCACCGAACCCTTCTCCAGCGACCCCGTCTCCTGGTTCGCCACCGGCTTCCCATCCGCATCCAGAACCGTCAGGTACGGCACCCCCTCCTTCAGCGTCGCCCCGTACTTCTTCACCAGCTCCAGGTTCTTGTCCGCCCGCCCGATGTCAACGTGCACAACGTCGTACTCATACGACAGCTGCTTCTTGATGTCCTTGTCGGTCGTGCACGTGTTGTGCAGCTTGATGCACCACCCGCACCAGTTCGCCCCCCACTGAATCAGCACCCGCCGGTTGTGCTTGTTGGCCTTCGCGATCGCCGCCTCGATCTGCCGCGCACCATCGGCCGACTCGTCGTACACCTTCGGCATGTCCTTCTTCGGCGCGGGCTTCACCTCCGGCTGCTGCTCCCCCGGCTTCACGAGCGGCGTCATCGGCGTCGTCTGCCCGTGACTCACCGCGGCGGCGACAAGAACTGCGGCAAAGGCGGCGGTGCGCATTTCGGTGGCTCCTGAGGGGGTTGGGCTCCCACGTGGAGGGTATCAGCCGGCCCGCCGATCGGGGGACCACGGCTAGGATTGGGGACGCACCTGGCCGCGGGCTGCTGGTCACCGGATGACCGTGCACGCGGCGACTGGCGGGATAAACCCATGAAGTTTCAGATGATGGCGGCGCTGGCGGTAGTCATGTCCTGCGGCGTGGCCCTGGCTCAGGAAAAGCCCGCGCCCGACAAACCCGCAACCAAACAGCCCGACACCAGGCCCGCCACCACCGGCGAGAAGCCCGCGCAGGAAAAGCTCCAGTACGTCAAGTTCGAAACCACCGAGGGCTCCTTCGTCCTCGAGCTCAACCACGAGAAGGCCCCCGTCAGCGTCGAGAACTTCGTCCGCTACGTCGAGAAGGGCTTCTACGACGGCACCATCTTCCACCGCGTCATGCCCGACTTCATGATCCAGGGCGGCGGCATGGACGAGAAGGGCAACTACAAGAAGACCGACGCCCCCATCGTCAACGAGCACAGCAACGGCCTCAAGAACAAGCGCGGCACCATCTCCATGGCCCGCACCGCCAACCCCAACTCCGCCACCAGCCAGTTCTTCATCAACGTCGCCGACAACGACGGCACCGGCCAGTACAACCTCGACTCCGGCGCCGGCTACGCCGTCTTCGGCAAGGTCGTCCAGGGCATGGACACCGTCGACAAGATCAAGGACGGCGAGACCGACTACCGCGGCCAGGAGAAGAGCCTGCCCAAGAACCCCGTCAAGGTCACCAAGGCCACCAAGCTCACCAAGGACGAGGCCGACAAAATCGTCCAGGCCGGCAAGGACGTCAAGCCCTCCGACAAGAAGGACGCGCCCAGGCCCGAGCCCAAGCCCGAGTCAAAGCAGGACACCAAGTCCCCCGAGAAGAAGAAGTAATCGGTCGAAGGTTCCAGGCCGCGGGCGCGTGCTCGCGGCCTTTGCTATTTCAGAAGCCGCAACGACCCGTTCAGAGAAACGGGGCACTCAGAGGAACGAACCAGATGACGAGCGTGAAGCTGACGACGAGCATGGGCGAGATCGTGCTGGAGCTGGACGAAGAGAAAGCCCCGGTCTCCGTCGAGAACTTCCTGAAGTACGTCGACAGCGGCCACTACGACCACACCATCTTCCACCGCGTCATCCCCAATTTCATGATCCAGGGCGGCGGCTTCACCGCCGACATGAAGCAGAAGCGCACGAACGACCCCATCACCAACGAGTGGGGCAACGGCCTCAAGAACACCCGCGGCACCATCGCCATGGCCCGCACCAGCGACCCCAACTCCGCCACCGCCCAGTTCTTCATCAACGTCAAGGACAACCTCTTCCTCAGCCAGCCCAACGACGGCGCCGGCTACGCCGTCTTCGGGCGCGTCTCCAGCGGCATGGACATCGTGGACAAGATCAAGGAAGTCCCCACGGGCTCCAAGATGGGCCACTCGGACGTGCCAAAGACGCCGGTCACGATCGTGAAAGCCGAGCGCGTCACAGCTAAGTGACCCGCCGACTTCCTCAGGAGCACCGCGATGCGCGTGATGGTCATCGTGAAGGCGACAAAGGACTCGGAGGCAGGCGTGATGCCCGGCCGCGAGCTGCTCGAGGCCATGGGCAAGTTCAACGAGGAGCTGGTCCGCGCCGGCATAATGATCGACGGCGCCGGCCTCCGCCCATCCCGCGACGGAGCGCGGGTCCGCTTCAGCGGCCCCGAACGCACCGCCCGCCGCGGCCCTTTCCCTGACGACGGCCTGGTCGCCGGTTACTGGGTCTGGCAGGTCCGCTCACTCGATGAAGCCATCGAGTGGCTGAAGAAGTGCCCCAACCCTCACCCGCAGGACTGCGAGGTCGAAATCCGTCCGCTCATGGAAGAGAGCGACTTCGAGATCAAAGGCGGGCCCTGACCGAACTCGGCGGCGTGCAGCGGGCGTCAACGCGAACCGTCGCCGCCGATGTGCCCGCCGCCCCCGCCCGAAGCGCCGCCCCCGCCCCGCTGGCTGGCGTTGGGCGTGGTGCCATCCGCGCCGCCGCGGCGCTGCTGTGGGTCGTTCGGCCCCTCGCACGCGGCGAGGAAGAGCAAAGCAAGGATCGGGCAAATGCGCAACATGGGTCACCTCTGAATGCAATCAGGCGTTGGGCGGCGCGTGAGCGTGCGTCAGCCCGCGACGCGTCCACGTTGAGCGGGCCGGCGCATGCACGCGTGTGATTGGTGCGGGGCGTGGGTCAGTCCACGCCGGGGTCTTCGTACGCGCCATCGTCGTCGCTCTGCTGACTTTGATCCAGCAGGTTCTTGGCTTTGCCGCGCGGCACCGCGCCGCGCCCCGGCCCGGGCGATGTGCCCGAGTCCGTCGTCCCGCCCAGATGCTCCACGTTGCCCGAGGCCGAAAGATTGCCGCCGCGGATACCCAGGCCGCCACCCGCCTCGGTCCCCCGGTCGCCCTCGCCGATGCCCGTGTCGGCCCCTAGGCCGGACATCTCGACATCAGCACCCGTGTCATCGCCGCTCACCCGATCATCGATATCGCGCCCGAGCCCGCCGCTCGTGCCCATCCGCTGCTCTTGAGACTGCTGCTGCGAGCCCTTGCCCGCGTCGGAATCGAAGCTGCCGCCGCCACCCTGTGCGTCCATGCGTGCCATAACAAATTCTCCTGGAAAGAGATGGGAGAATGGTGGCCGACCCGCGGTAGCGAACAGGCGAGAGCGGCACGAATCGCCCCTCACCAGCTTGACGCGCGAGGATCTTCTTCTTCAACCTAGCCGACCTAGTCGACCTCGCGGACCTACCCGCCCCCAAGGGCCCGCCTACCTCTTCGAAGCCTGCGGCGGCAGCAGCGCCTTCTTCGCATCCTCGTCGATGTACAGGATCGCCTCGCACGACTTGCACCGGGTCAGCTTCCCGCTCGACATGAGGCCGCTCACTGAGTCCACCGGGATCGTCATCATGCAGATGGAGCAGGTGTACTCGTGCCGCTTGCGGTCCTGCACCTCGATCGTCCCCATCGCCTCGTCGCCGCGCTGGGCTACGAGCCGGTTGAACATCTGCAGCACCTCGGGCGGAACCTCCGCCGCCAGCTTCTGACGCTCCGCCTTCAGCTCGTTCAGGCGGGTCTCGATCTCTTTGAAGCGGGCATCGCGGTCATTCGCGGCCACTTTCTGGACCTGCTCCCGCTCCGACCGCTTCCCGGTGAGCTCAGCGATCTGCTTGCGGAGCTCGTCCGCCTTGCCCATCGCCTCCAGCGCCTTGGTCTCCACCGAGTCGCGGTCGGCCTTGAAGGTGTTGATCTCCGTCAGGAACGCCTTGTATTCCTTGTTGGTCTGGGCGTTCTCCATCTGCGAGCGGAGTGTCGCCATCTTGGCGTCCAGCCGGGCCATCTCACCCTCAAGGTCCGCGGCCTGCGCCGCGTGCTGCTTCACCTGGGCTTCCAGGGCAGACCGCTGGGTGTCGATCGTGGACAGATCCTTGTTCTGGGCTGCGAGGAAGGACTCGGCCTGAGACAGGCGCGACTGGAGGCCGCGGAGCTGTTTGTCGACTTGAAAAACCCGCAACAGTTTGGCCGTCACGTCCATTCAGGGCTCCGGGGGGGACTACCCGGTAGTGTAGCGGGACGGGTGGGCCTGCGGAAAGCGATTACAAGGGCGGTGTTTTGATGAGCCAGCCGTAGCTCACGCCCACTCGGAGCCACCAGTAGGCGAGCGGGGCCACGAGCAGGACCGAGTCCAGCACGTCCAGCACCCCGCCCATGCCCGGCACCAGGGCCCCCGAGTCCTTGATCGCGGCGTCCCGCTTGAAGACCGATTCCATCAGGTCGCCCGCCTGCCCCACCAGCCCGAACACAAACCCGGGCACGAGGCACGCCCAGAGCGGCGGCATCGACAGGTCCACCGTCCGATTCAGCAGCACGATCCCCGCGTAGCCCACCAGCGTCGAGAACAGCAGCCCCCCGGCGAGCCCTTCCCACGTCTTGCCGGGGCTGAGCCACGGGATGAGCTTGTGCCGCCCGATCGCCCGCCCGGTGAAGTACGCCCCGATGTCGCACGACTTCGTCGTGATGAGCGTCCACAGGAGCAGCCACGCGGTGTGCTCACGCCGGATCGCGACCATCGCCCCGAACATCAGCCCCAGGTACACAAACGCCAGCAGCGCCCCCCCGGCCGCCGCCACGATCCCCTGCACCGAGCGGTTGCGGGCGTAGAAGATCATCGAGAACGCCAGCACCGCCGCGGCCGAGAAGCTGACGATCGCCGCGCCCGCCGCCCCCGCGCCCCCCGCCCGCCCGGGGATCTCGTCCGGCACAAACGCGGTGATGAAAAGCCCCAGCAGCGCCGCGAACGTCATCACCCGCTTACTCGCCTGGATGCCCTTCCCTGCAAGAATCGCGGTCATCTCCCGCGCGGCGAACAGGGCGATCGCGACGATCACCGGAAAGATCGCCGTGCCCGCGGGGAACCGCTCGTGGTTGAAGGTGCGCCCGATCGGGAGCAGGAAGTCGGGCAGGCGGACGCCCCCCATCAGCTCATCGAGGTAGAACACCGCCGCGAAGAACACCAGCATGATCGGCCCCATGATGAGCCGGTTGCGGTACTCGCGCTGCTTCTTCAACCGCGCCGAATCGTCGGACCCGGGCGGCGTAATCCCTGACGGCGTCGTGGAGCTCGCGGACGCCGAAGTCGGGCCAGAGGACGTCGGTGATGTGGAGTTCCGCATAGGAGATCTGCCACAGAAGATAGTTGCTGATGCGTTTTTCGCCAGCGGTGCGGATGAGGAGGTCCGGGTCCGGCAGGCCCGCCGTGTACAGGCAGCCCGCCACCTTCGATTCGTCGATCTGCTCAGGCGATAGCCGCCCCGCGGCCACCTCGCGGGCCAGCCACTTCGCCGCGTCGGTCAGCTCGGCCCGCCCCGAATAGTTGATAGCCAGGCACAGGTCCCCCCGCGTGCCCAGGGCCGTCCGCTCCGTCACGCGATCGATCGCGTCGATCACCGGCCGCGGCAGCCCCTCCCGCCGGCCGATCACCCGGAAGCGGATGCCGTTGCGCCTGAGGTCCTCCTCCTCGGACTCGAGGTACGCGATGCAGAGCTGCATCAACGCATCAACCTCGGCCTTCGGACGCTTCCAGTTCTCCAGCGAGAACGAGTAGAGAGTGATGACCTCCACGCCGATGTCGTCGCAAGCCTCGACCACGGCGCGCACGGTCTTCGCGCCCTGCTGATGCCCCAGCTCCCGCGGCAAGCCTCGCGCCCGGGCCCACCGCCCATTGCCGTCCATGATGAACGCGATGTGCCGCGGGATACGCGCCGGGTGCACGTCAGGGATCAGCGTCTCGGGCCGCGCCTTCGGGTTCCGTGCCTTGAGCGCCGCGAGGGCCGAGACAGCCATGTCGTCAGTGTGAGGCTGCGGGCTCATGACGCCTCCAAGGCAGGAGAGGCGGCTCCCAAACGCAACGCCAGGGGCAAGCGCAGAGAACTGGCGACGGTTGCGGTAGTGGGGGAGGGTTGTTGCGTTGAATGTGCCAATGTGAGACGTACAACGTCAGCTGGTGAGGGTTTGTTCGCGGTCGGGCCCGACGCCCACCATGTCGGCCTTCACACCCACGCTCTGCTCGATGAAGTCGATGTACCGCCGCGCCTCCGCAGGCAGGTCCGCCAGCCTGCGGGCCTTTGTGATGTCCTGCGCGAACCCCTTCAGCGTCGTGTACACCGGCGTCACGCGCTGCAGGTCATACGCGTCGGGCGGGAACTGCGTCGTCTCCGCACCGTTGATCCGGTACGCCGTGCAGACCTTGATCTCCTCCACCCCCGCGAGCACGTCCAGCATTGTCAGGCAGAGCCCCGTCGCCCCGTTGATCATCGCCGCGTACTTCACGGCCACCAGGTCCAGCCACCCCACCCGCCGCGGCCGCCCCGTCGTCGTGCCAAACTCCCGCCCACGGTTCCTGATCCCATCCCCGATCGCGTCCTTGAGCTCGGTCGGGAACGGCCCCCCGCCCACCCGAGTCGAGTACGCCTTCATGATCCCCAGGATGCGGCCCACCCGCGTCGTCGGCACGCCCGTCCCCGGCCCGATCCCCGACGAGATGCACGTCGAGCCCGTCACGTACGGATACGTCCCGTGATCAACATCCAGCAGCGACCCGTTCGCCCCCTCGAACAGAATCTTCTTCCCCGCCCCCAGCTGCGCATGCAGCAGGTGCGTGGTCTCCTTGATCAACGGCGCCAGCTTCTGCCCGACCTCCGTGCACTGCTGGATTAACGCATCGCGGTTCAACTCCTCCGCGTTGACCCCCAGCGTCCTCGCCAGCCCCGTCAAGGCCGGCCCCTTCATCGCCACCGCAACATCCAGCTTCTCCCGCAGCACCTCCGGCCGCAGCAGGTCCCCCATCCGGATCGCGCACGCCCGCTGCGCCTTGTCCGCATACGCCGGCCCGATCCCCCGCCGGGTCGTCCCGATCTCCGACACGCCCCGCTCATCCACCGCCAGCGCCGCCGCGTTCCGCTTCAACAGGTCCTCGCGCAGCGCATCCTCCGTCTTGTGATACGGCAGCACCGCGTGCGCCCGGTCCGAGCACACCAGCCCCGAAGTATCCACCCCGCGCTTCTTCAGCCCCTCAACCTCTTCCACCAGCTTCCACGGATCGACAACCACCCCGTTGCCGATCACCGCAAGCTTGCCCGGGTACAGGATGCCCGACGGGATCAGGTGGAGGCTGAACCGCTCCCCCTTCACCACCACCGAGTGGCCCGCGTTGGCCCCCCCGTTGTAACGAACCACCGCGTCGTGCTGCGCGGCCAAAATATCGACGGCCTTGCCCTTGCCCTCGTCCCCCCACTGGAGGCCAACGACGGCGGAGCAGGTCTGGCTGGATGAGTGCGTTGTCATACAGAGGGCTTGTGGGGTCCTGGAGGGTCCGGAAACCGACACAGTAGCCAATTGGGGGGGCCGCTGTTCGCTCCACTCCCACCCGGACTTAAGCCCGCTTGCGGACCGGCCGATGTCCGTTGACCGGGAGAGCTACAGCCATGAACAACCCCACCAATACCACCGAGTCCATCCGCATCATGTGCCCCAACCTGACCTGCCGAAAGGTCCTCGCCGTCCCCACCGCATGCCGCGGCAAGACCGTCCGCTGCCGCAACTGCTCCACCAACATCCGCGTCCCCCAGGCCCAGAGCGCACCCGCCGCCGGCAAGGACCAGAAGGCCGCCTGAGCCGCTACCGCCCGCCAGCCAGCTTCCGCACCGTCATGTCGAACGTCCGCGTCATGTTGGTGTGAATGCCGTAGCAGATCGCCGCGTGCAGCCCCGCGCTCGCCAGGCACCCGAAGAACAGCCACACCCGCACGCCACCCACGCCCCCGTTCCGCACCGTCTGCGGCGCCGCGCTCGCCGCGTCCACCAGCGTGTAGATCAAACTCGCCGGGCTCAGCGCCCCCAGGAACACACCAAGGTTCTCCAGCCCGTGGGCCGCGTTCCACCCGCACACCCCCATGATCCCCGCCACGATTCCCACCACGCCCACCGTCCACACCACGCTCGACAGCGTCCCCCGGCTCTTCAGGCTCCACTGCAACCCCACCATCGTGCAGAACGCCATGAACGGGATGATCGCGATCGTCGCCAGAATCCCCGCCTCCGGCAGCACCGCCGCCGCGCTCCCGCCCTGCGGCCCGATCCCCGCCACATCCAGCTTCCCCGTCAGCGAATAAACCCCCGCCACCAGCAGCGTCACCAGCGGCACCGCCAGCAGCGGCAGCAGGTACGTGATCAGCCCCCGCAGCTTGCCCTGCAGGTAAGCCGACGCCGTGATCGGCGTCGTCAGCAGCAGGTCCAGCGTCCCGTCCTCGCGCTCCTTGCTGATCGCCGTCGCCGCAGTGTTGATCGCCACCAGCGCGATCACCGCCAGCTCCCCCCACACCGTCGCCAGCAGAATGAACTGGTACCGCCCCACGCTCTCCAGGTACTCAAAGTGGTACGCCAGCGTGATCCCGATCCCGAACAGCAGCCCCAGCGCCAGGAACGTCCACCGCAGCGCAATCTTCACCGGCGTCGAGTTCCGGCTCGCCGCCTCCCGCCACGCAATCGGATTATGCCACACCCCGCGCGGCGCCCGGTGCATGTCGCCCTTGGCCTTCAGCCCCAGCAGCCGCCGCCACCACGGGATGCCCGAGCTGTCCACCCCCAGCATCGCCAGCCCGCCCAGCCGCACCGTCACCGTTGACGCCGCGATGAACAGCACGCTCAGCACCGCCGACCCGATGCAGAAGGTCTGCACCGGCGTCTCCAGCAGCCACGCCATCGGCCCCGCCTGCGTCCCCGGCCCCGCCTTCGGGTACGTCGACGGGTTCAGCAGCGCCTTCAGGCACAGGAACGGGTTGAGCGCCGTCATCGGCGTTACGCCCTGGCCGTACGCCCCCATCCCCATGTTCTGCTGCCGGATCCCCGCATCAATCGCGAGCGTGATCCCCAGGTACGAAATCACCGCCACGTAAAACACAAAGAACGCCCGCTTCCCCACCAGCCGTGACACGCTCAGCGCGATCGCCAGCGCGCCCACGATGGTCGCCGTGCACCCCGCGATCAAATAGCTCGCCAGGATCGCCGACCCCGGCACGCCCCCGAAGTACTGCGTCAGCGCGAACAGCGGCATCGAGCACGTCAGCAGCGCCAGAATGAAAAACAGCCGCCCCAGCAGGTTCCCAAGCACAATTTCCGCGGCCGTCATCGGCGTCGTCAGCAGCACCTCCCACGTCCGCGGGTTCGCCTCCTGCGCAATCGCCCCACCCATGAACACGGGCGAAAGCACGCAGATCAGGAAGATCTGCAGGTACGCCACCTTCGTGAACGCCCCCGCCGCGTTGCTCGCCAGCTCCCGCATGTTCAGCGTCGAGCCCGCGCTCATCGCCAGGATCAGCCACAGCAGCACCGCAATCAGCACCGCCAGGTAAATCCCGCGCATGTACAGGTGCTTGGTCCGGCGCGACCCGTTCTGCACGAGCCGAACCGCGATCGGGTTCTGAATACTGAGCCGCAAAAACCAGCGGAGGATGATCGGCATGGGCTGCGGATGGTACCGGAACCAACCCCACCCGGTTCGCAAATCCAACCCACACCCAACAACCCCGACCCCGCCTCAAACCACGACCCCACACCGCGCTACTCCGCTCTTCCGCAAAGCTCCGCGTACGGCCTTCGCGCCTTCGCTCCCCCCTCGCGACCTTCGCGTTCAAAAAAGTCTGACCTCCAGCGCCGCGGCCCCACCCCGATCCCACTCCGCGCAACTCCGCCCTTCCGCGAAACTCCGCGTACGGCCTTGGCCTTCCCCTTCGCGCCTTCGCTCCCCTTCGCGTTCAAAAACGCCCTACTTCCTCAGGGCCTTCCGCACCTCATCCAGCAGCCGCTCAACCTGGAACGGCTTGAACAGCACGCTCTGCAAGCCCTCCTGGCTCGCCCGGACGATCGAGTGGTGCGGGTCGTACCCGAACCCGGTCATCAGGATCACCGGCGCCGACGGATTCTGCCGGTGGCTGGCCGCGAAGATCTCGTACCCGTTGTGGTCCGGCATGCGGATATCGCTCACCACCAGGTCAAACCCGTTGGGCCCCGCCTTCTCGATCTCCGCCATCGCCTCGCCGCCGTCCTGGCACACGGTCACCGTGCACCCGCGGGTGGACAGCACATCCCCGATGATCCGCCGGATCCGCGACTCGTCGTCCGCGATCAGCACGCGCTTGCCCCGCAGCAGCGGGTCCTGGCTCTTGTCCGCCAGCGCCTGCTCAACGCCCAGCAGCGACGCCGGCCCCGCCGCGCACTCCTTGATCCGGTTGCGGATGGACTCCAGGTCCCTCTTGATCCGCTCCAGGTGCGCGTGCGTCGATGGGCCCGCCGAGGCCGTCTCGATCTCCAGCACCTCCACCTCGTGCGCGATGTCCTGCAGCGGCTCGTTCAGCTCCACCGCCACCCGCCCCGAGATCGACTGGTTTGTCGTGCTCCGCTCCACCACCAGCAGGTCCAGCAGGTTGATCGCGACCGCCACGTACCGGGCAAAGATCTCGCCCAGCTGCCGGTCCTCCTCGTCAAACGCCTCGGCCTGCAGGCTCTCGACGTTCATGATCCCGATGATCTTGTCGTGCAGCCGCAGCGGCACCGTCAGCGAGCTCTTCGCCCCCTCGACCCCCTGCAGGTACAGCTCATCCCGCGCTGTGTCGTTGCAGATGTACGACCGGCCCGACGCCGCCACATGCCCCGAGATCCCGTACCCCTCCAGCGCCGGCTTGATCACCGTCTCGCCGAACTCCGTCGGCAGCCCGTACCCGATCACCAGCTCCAGCTTCCCCGTCCGCTCGTCCAGCAGCCGGATCGCGAAGTGATCAAAGTGCAGGAGGTCCCGCGCCACCCGCGTGATCTTGTCCTCCAGCAGCTTCAGCCGCTCGTGCGCGTTGTACTTGCGCACCACGTCCGCATCAAACCGCACCAGCTCCGACCCCGCCAGGTCGATCGCGTTGATCTTCTGCTGCAGCTTTTTCGCCGCCGTCACGTCGCGCAGGATCACCACCAGGCAGTCGCCCCAGCGCTTCATCCCCTCGCCCAGCGCCGCCAGCGTGCTCCGCGGCAGCGGTGAAATCGACACCTCAAAGAAACGGTCCGAGTCTGCAAGCAGGAACTCGGACCGGACAGAGGGGATCGGATATGGAAGGTCAATCGGCGGCGAGGGGTGGTCCCGGTCAAACTGCCGGCACGCCCACGCCACCCGTTCGTGCATGGCGCCCGTGATGCCTCTCAGCAGGTCGTTGGACCAGATCGGCACGCCCGCCCGCGTGTACAGCCCCACGCCCTCGCCAATCGCGTTCAGCAGCGACAACGCCAGCGTTCCTACCGAGTGATCCCACTGCTGCTCGCCGGCCGGTGTTGTGGGGTCGTGGGGGGAGTTCAAGTCGGAACCATGTGAGTGGCCCGGCGTAGAGTGCTGGGCTGGCCCGTTCACGCCAGGATGACCGGTAGTGTTCGTCAACGGGGATGGCCTGAGGCGGACCTGGTCGGGCGAGACCTCTTCTGATACGACGAGCGGGCTGTGATGGCTCCTGCCGGGCATGGTGGGGGACTTCCTTGCCGCCAGGAAGTGTAGCGAAGTGTTGGTGTTAAGCCGCGGGGCTGGTCGATGCACTGCCGGGACGGGGCCGATAACGCCCTCTATCTGGTACTTCGGTAGTATCGGCACGAAGGTTGCGGAGGGCATGAACTGTCATGCTGGTCGTCGACGGTGTGCACAAGTCATTCGGAAGTGTCCGGGCCGTGCAGGGCATTTCATTCGAGCTGAAACCCGGCCAGGTGGCCGGTCTGCTGGGCCCCAACGGCGCCGGCAAGACAACCACCATCCGCATGATCACGGGGTTCTACCTGCCCGACCAGGGCCGCGTCCTCATCGGCGGCTGCGACACCGTCGACCAGCCCAAGGCCGCCCACTCCCGCCTGGGGTATCTCCCGGAATCAACCCCCCTCTACGCGGAGATGCGCGTCACCGACTACCTCCACTTCCGCGGCAAGCTCTTCGGCATGGACCGCCGCACCCGCGTCGCCGCCATCGAGCACGTCATCAGCCGCTGCTGGCTCAAGGACGTCCGCAAGCGCCGCGTCGCCAAGCTCAGCAAGGGCTACAAGCAGCGCGTCGGCCTCGCCGCCGCCCTGCTCCACAACCCGCCCGTGCTCGTCCTCGATGAGCCCAGCAACGGCCTGGACCCCTCCCAGATCCGCGAGACCCGCCAGCTCGTCCGCGAGCTGAGCGCCGACCGCACCATGCTGATGAGCTCGCACATCCTCCCCGAGGTCGAGCGCATCTGCGACCGCGTCATCATCGTCGCCGCCGGCAAGGTGCGGGCCGACGGCTCGCCCGCGCAGCTCATCCGCGACAGCGGCGACCAGGGCACCTACCTCGCCCAGGCCAAGGGCGGCCGCGCCGGCGACGACGACCGCTTCATCCGCATCATGACCACCGTCCCCTACGTCCAGAGTGCGCGAAGGACCAACCCCGACCGCCCCGGCGAGGTGCAGGACTGGACCCACTGGGTGCTCACCTCCAAGAAGGGGGCCCCCGACCTCCGCGAGGCCATCGCCCACGCCGCCATGCAGAACGGCATCATGCTCCGCGAGCTCCGCACGGACGCCCAGACCCTCGAGCGCGTCTTCCTCCGCCTCGTCGAAGAGAGCGAGCAGGCCGCCCCCGAGCCCGAGCCCGCAGCAGTGATTGACGACAAGGTCCGGGCGACCCCCACCGGGAGCGCGGCATGAAGGGCGCTGGAGCGATCGCATCGCGCGAGCTGGGGTCCTACTTCCGCCAGCCGGCGGGCTGGATCATCATCGCGCTCTACCTCTTCCTGACCGCGATGGTCTTCTCCTTCTGGGTGCTGAACCCCGGCCAGCCCGCAACCCTGCGCAGCTTCTTTGCGGTTTCGGGCTGGCTGCTCCTGCCCGTCGTCCCCGCGGTGTCCATGCGGCTCATCTCCGATGAGCTCAAGAGCGGCACCCTGGAAGGGCTGCTCACAAGCCCGGTGACCGGTCCCGCCATTGTCCTCGGCAAGTTCTTCGGTGCCGCCCTCTTCCTGCTCGGCATGCTCCTGCCCACGCTCGTCTTCGTAGCGCTGCTCTTCCGCGTGTCCGAGCCCGCGCCCGACGTCGGCCCCCTCGTCTCGGGCTACCTGTGCCTCACGTTGCTGGCGCTGCTCTACCTCTCGATCGGCACGCTCGCGACCTCGCTCACGAGCAACGCGACCCTCGCGTTCATGATCACCCTGTTCGCGATCCTTGGCCTGATGTTCATGGAAGGCGCGTACGACAAGGCCCCCGCCTGGCTGCGGCCCGTGGTCGGGGCGATGCTGATCCGCCCGCGTATCGAGGACTTCGCCAAGGGCGTGATCGACACCGGGCACGTCGTGTTCTTCCTGAGCACCACCGGCTGGTTCCTGCTGCTGAGCGTCGCGAGCGTCGAGCTGAGGAGATGGCGATGACGGCCGTGCCTTTCAAGCCCCAGCAGCCCGTGCCGCTCGCCCCCGCCGTGAGCGGCCGCAAGCGCCGCAGCAAGGTCCTGCTCACCACCGCCGTCACGCTCTTTGCCGCCACCGCCATCCTGGTGGTGCTCAACGTCGTCTCCGACAAGTACAACGCCCGCCTCGACGTCACCGCCACGGGCACGCAGAAGCTCTCGCCGCGAACCACGCGCGTGCTGGGTCGTCTCGAAAGCCCCGTCCGCGTCGTGGTGGCCACCGACCTCAAGTCGGTTGACGCCCGCGCCCGCGAGCGCGTCCGCGACGTGCTCGGCGAGATGAAGCGCAGCAGCGGCAAGCTCGACTTCGCACTCATCGACACCGGTTCCGCCAGCGGCTTCGAGTCCTACAAGCGCCTCCTGCGTGAGCTCGTCGCCCGCGACCAGCGCCTCATCGACCAGCAGGTCGCCTCCGTCAACCTCGGGCTCACGGCCGCGCAGGCCATGGCCACCTACCTCAACAACGAGCTCTCCCCCGCCCTCCAGAGTGTCCAGGGCACCATCGCCGGCGCGGGCGAGCAGGCCGACAACAACCGCGCCTACTTCGAGCAGGCCGCCGCCGCCGCCCGCCTCCTCTCCCAGGACATGGGAACCGCCGTCGCCAAAGCAGGCGAGCAGCTCAAGCAGCGCATCGACGACATCTCCCTCCCCGCCGCCGACGCCGCCGCCCGCACCGTCGGCGAGGCCCTCGCCCGCTGCGTCGACCAGCTCACCGCCATGTCCCGCGAGATCCGCCGCTTCGCCGAGATCCCCGCCATGGCCGGCCCGCCCGCCACCGCCGCGCGCAACCTCCTGCCCGCCCTCGAGCGCCAGCGCGACGACATGTCCGTGCTCCTCACCAGCATGCGCGGCACCAAGCGCCTGGACCTCATCCGCATCGCTGACGTCCTCCGCAGCCAGAGCGCCGCCCTCGTCATCGGGTCCAGCGAGATGGGCATCACCGCCATCGACCTCGAGTCGCTGATGCCCAGCGCCGCCTGGCTGGACGCCACCGGCACCGGCAAGGCCGACCTCAACCGCCGCGTCGAGGAGGTCGTCACCACCGGCATCGGCTCGCTGCTCACGCCCGTGCGCCCGATCGTCGTCATGGTCCACGCCGAGCGCCCCTTCTTCGAGGCCGGGCAGACGCTGGACCGCAACTTCGGCGTCGCGTTCCAGCGCCTGCGCTTCCACGGCATCGACGTTATCGAGTGGTCGGTCATCACCGAAGCCGCCCCCTCCCGCCTCGCCGCCCTCAACCCCGACGGCAAGCGACCTGTCGTCTACATGACCTTCCCCCCCGACAGCGCCGACGGCAGCGAGGCCACCGGCAGTACCGGCGCGCAGCGCTCCACGCGCCTGGCACAGGTCGTCAGCGACATCGCCGCCGCGCGCAAGAACCTGCTGATCAGCCTCGTCCCCAGCGTGATGCCGACCTACGGCCAGTCCGACCCCATGGCCCCCGTTCTCGCCAGGTTCGGCCTCATGGCCGACACCGGACGCCCCCTGCTCGCCGAAGCGATCACCCCTGAGGGCCGCCTGGTCCAGAGCGACCACATCGTGCTGCCAGAGGAGACGACCGGCGCGCTCGCCGGCGCCGTCCGCGGCCTGCCCATGATCGTCCCATGGGCCGTGTCCTTCCACTCGGCGCCCACCGCCCCGAACGTGACTCAGAGCGTCTGGCCCTTGTACTCGATCATGCCCAGCGACCGCGTGTGGGCAGAGTCGCAGTGGCTGCAACTCTGGCAGACGCCGCGCCCCCAGCGTGGCCTCATGCCCAACCCTCCCGCGTTCGACAACGCCCGCGACGCCCGCAACCCGCAGGGCGCCAAAGGCGAGCGCGAAGATGCGTGGCTGGTTGCGGTCTCCGTCGAGCAGCGGGAGAGCGGCAAGCCAGAGCCGCAGCGGCTTGTCGCCGTGGGCTCGCGCGAGTGGATCCTCAACCCCCACCTCCAGCAGCGCGTCGTGGACGGACGGATTGGCGCGGCCACCCCGGGCAATCTCGAACTGCTCGAGGCGTCCGTCTTCTGGCTCAGCGGCCAGGACGAGCTGATCGCCCAGAGCGCCACGGCCCAGGTCGTAAGCCTCGTTCAGCCGATGGAGGAGAAGGTGTTGTCCGGGTTGCGGACCACGATGATCCTCGGGCTCCCCTTGCTCGTGCTCGCGTGCGGCGTCGTGTACCGGCTGATCAGGGGCTGAAGCGCCCGGCACGCGTACCCGATCGCGGGCGCGATCACCGGCTCCCGCGCCGGCTTCACCTCCCGGATGCAGTGATCACACCCGCACCCCGCGCAGGCCGGGTTCTCGCCGCGCGAGATGTAGAGCGACTGCCCGCACTGCCGGCAGCTCCGCCGCCTCACCTTCCGCGCGGCGTGCAGCATGCCGCACTCCGGGCACGTCGGATTCGGGTCATCAAGCCCGACCAGCTCGTACCGGCACCGCCGACACGGCCGATCAATCCGATGCCGCGGCAGGACCGCGATGAACGTCCCCACCACAAGGATGATCGCGGCCTCGGTGGCGAGCAGCAGTGGAAAGATCGGGCCCGACACGTGCACCGGGAACACCAGCTCGGTGAACCGGTGCAGCAGGCCGAGGATGCACACCCCCAGCACGCCCGCGAGGACGGTCACCGAAGCGAGCCACGTGCGGCGGGTCCTCCAGGTGAGCGCCCACACGAGCATGGCATAGAGGGGAAAGAGGACCACGGGGAGAAGTGTAAGTGGGGTTGGAGGTTCACCGCCCGGCCTTGAAGAACGTGCGGAGCGACTCGAACAGGTCGTCGCGCCCGTTCACCTTGCTGGTGATGAGCTTGGGGCCCGACTCGTCCGCCGCCCCGTCGGGGAACGCTTCCTGGAGCACGCCGTAGAAGGAGCCGCTGCCGTAGGCGCTGGCAACCTGGCAGTACCCGAAGAGGTTGCAGTGGGGGAGCAGGTTCTCCTTCAGCAGCTTGACGCACAAGCGGTTGTCGGCGTCGCTGGAGTTGTCGCCGTCGGAGAAGTGGAAGAGGTAGATATTCCAGTCGTTGGGGTCGTAGTGCGCCGCCAGCAGGTCCTTGCAGCAGGTGAACGCGGAAGAAATCCGTGTGCCGCCGTCCTCGCGCACCGAGAAGAACGTCTTCTTGTCCACCTCGCCGGCGCGGACGTCGTGGACGATGTAGCGGCTCTCGATGCCCTCGTAGTTGCGGCGGAGCCACGTGTCGATCCAGAACGCCTCGAGCCGCACGAGCTCCTTCTGCTCGTCCCCCATCGAGCCCGAGACGTCCATCATGTAGACGATGAGGGCGTTGCTCTGGGGCTTCTTGACCTCATTCCACGTGCGGAAGCGCAGGTCGTTCTTGATCGGGATGATCACCGGTCGCAGCGGGTCGTACTGGCCCATCGCCAGCTGACGCTTGAGTGCTTCGCGGTAGGTCCGCTTGAAGTGGCGGAGCGACGCGGGCCCGACGGGGCGCACGCCGGTGTACTTGTCCTTGATAGTGGTGATCTGGTGGTGGCCGCGGGGCTGGATGCGCGGCAGCTCCAGCTCCTCGGCGAGGATGTCCGCGAGCTCTTCAAGGGTGACGTCGACCTCGAGGAGGTGGTGGCCCTCCTGCTCGCCGCCCTGGCCCATGTTGCCCTTGCCCGGCTGGTTGACGCCCTGTCCTTCTTCACCGTCGCCCATGCCCACGCCGCCGGAGTTGTCGCCGTAGCGGAAGGTGGGGATGTCGATGTCGTGGACGGGGATGGATACAACGCGCTTGCCCTCGCGCCCCAGGAGCTCGCCCCGGGAGAGGAAGCGGCGGAGGTCCTTGCGGATGCGGCCGCGGATGATCTGGCGGAAGCGCTGGTGGTCTTGTTCGATCTTGTTGACCATGGCTGCCGGCCTTGGCGTGCTGGGTGAACGGTCCTGCTCACCGTACAACGGGCCGCGGGGTGTGCCGCTAAAAGACCCGTCAAAGTTCCTTACGAGTGGAATCGGCGGTCGGATGTAACAGCTTGAGGGGAAGGTCCGGGAAGTGGGTTTGCAGCAGCGGTTTGGGCGTTGACTTCGGGGTATTCCCTGCGGGTGTTGGCGGCGAGCACGGCGGCGGAAATCAGGCCAACAGGGATGGCGATGAGGAGTTCGCACGCGCGATTCACGAGATCTACAGAGAGGGCCGTGGTGCGGGTTGCAGCCCACCCGGGGAGCGCGGGGCCCACAAGGCCCACGGCCCACTCGCGCAGGCCCAGGCCGTTACCGAGGAACGGGATCAGCAGCGCGGCCTGGCTGACGGCCGCGAGCGAGAGCGCGAGTGTGGGCGTGGGGTCGAGGTCGAGGATGAGCAGCACCACGTAGTACCGCGCGGCCCAGATGTAGAGGTCGAGGCAGCGGACCACGAGGGCCGCGGCCTCGCGCCAGCCCGCGACCGCGCGCCGGCGGTTGAGGATGCTGAGGGTGAGGGCGACGACTGCGAGCACCGTTGGGGCAACGAGGAACGGGATGGAGTCGAAGGCGAAGAGCACGCCTGCGACGAAGGTGACGGCGAGGGCGGCGACGGAGGTGAGCATCGAGCCCACGACGACGGTGACCGAGTGCTTCCAGTGGAGCCCGTGGAAGCGCTGGTGGTAGAGCACGCGTCCGAAGAGGCCGGGGGAGGCGGGGAGGTAGTTGAAGAGCCACGAGGCGCCCACGAGCGCGGCCATCTCGCCCGGGCGGACCTTGCGGCGCATGGGGTGGGCGTTGGTGAGGATGTAGAAAATCGCGCTGGTGGTGAGCCAGTTGAGGGCGGGGAGCGCGAGGGCGAGGGCGATCAGGTACCAGCGGGTGGTGGCGGCGTGGCGGAGTGATTCGGCGAGGGCATCGCGCTGGGACCAGACGGCATTGATGGCGGCCGCGAGGAGGGCGAGAGCGATAGCGAAGCCGAGGAGTCTGGTCCAGCGGGGGCGGCGCGGGGGTTGTGGTGCCTCGCGGTCCACGGTGAAAGTGAAAAGTGAGAAGGGAACAGTGAAAATGGGAGCGACGGGGCGTGTGCCTGGGTGAAGTCCATCATCTCGGCGTGGGGGCGGGGTTGGTGGTGGCGGGGCCGTTTGGTGGCGGACTAGATGCGGGGGGTTGGGGTTTGGGCATCTGATCCGGCGGCACGGCGGGGGCGATGTTGGGGGCGGTGTCCTGGGGCTGGAGGTTGCGGTCGAAGCGGGCCTTCATCGCGTTGGCGACACGGGTGGCGGTGGGGTCGTTGGTGCCGAGGGCCGCGGCGAGGATGGGGTCGGTCGCGCTGGTGATGCGGGTGACGGAGGCCAGGGTGAGGACCTGGGCGTCCTTGTCGAGGGCGACGACGCGGTCGAGCTCTTTCATCGACGGGACCCGGAAGGTGGAGGGCAGCGCGGCGATCGCGAGCATGCGGGCCTCGGGCGAGAGCGATGGGTAGCGGCGGGCGATGGCGTCAACGAGGCGGTCGAGCGCGGGGTCGGCGCCGATGAGCAGGCGGATGCGCGCGGCGACGAAGAGCGCGGGCAGGGACTGCTCGGGCGCGGTGGCGATGGCGTTGACGAGGTCGTCGCCCTTCATGCGGACTTCGGGCAGTGATTCGTGGAGCACGCCGGCGTCGATCTGGGACTCGACGCATCCCAGGCCGGGGCGGCGCTGGCTGGGGCCGGTGACCTCGAAGCCCTGGATGACGCGCCAGCGGATGCGGCTGGGGAAGTGCGAGTTCTGCTGCACGGCGAAGCCGACCATGCCGACCTCGGGCCAGACTTCGCAGACCAGCTCTTCGCCGGGCATGAGGCGGAGGCGGCGATCGATCTCGATGACCTCGGGCTCGAGCATGAGGGCCGCGCCGGCGTTGTTGGCCATGGAGGGGACGAAGAGGAGGCGGGTGTTGATGGTGCGGGAGGAGCCGACGCCGAGGGGGATGGGCGAGAGGTTCTTGAGGCGGACGCGGAGCTTGATGGGCTGGAGGTTGCCGGCCACGGGCGTGACGGGCTCGACGCGCATGGCCTGGAAGCCCCACGGACGCTTGGCCATGTCGTCGATCCAGGGCGGGATGGAGGTGGCGAAGTCCTCGAAGGGTTTGGCGTCAGTCACGGGGCGGCCGCCGCCGTCCTTGAGCTGCTGCTCGGCGGCGAGGGTCGCGGCGAGAGAGCCGAGCGCGGTGAGCGGCGCGGCGCTCGAGACATCGGAGAGGGCGCGGGCGGACTCGCCGTTGCTCACGGTCTTGTACAGGAGCATGGCGCGACCGAGCTGGGCCCAGAGCGAGTCGCCGGCCTGCGCGAAGTTGGTCTTGGCCGCCTCATAGTTCTTGTCGCGGAGCGCGGCCCAGCCGCTGACGAGCGGGGAGCTGGCCTCGACGGGGATGGTGTAGGGCGCGGCCGGTGCGGGTGGCTGGGCGCCTTCGGCGGGCGCGGGCTGGGCGGGGGCGAGGACGGATGCGAGGCACTGCCAAAGGGCCTGCGAGGAGGCGGCGGTGGTGAGGGCGTCCGCGGCCTGCTCGGCGGTCATGTCGGCGGGTCGGCGGGTGACGTCGCGGAGGAGCTCGATGCGGCGCTGGAGGTTGGCCGTCATGTCGGTGAGAGAGGCCTGGATGTCGTTGGGGCGCTGCGAGGCGATGGCGGCGGCGAGGCGCATCTCTTCGAAGGGCTCGCCGAGGCGGACGTCCTCGGGGCCCTTGATGAAGCTGCCGCCGGGGCGGTCGGCGAGCTCCTTCCAGTGCTGACGCTGGACCGCGAGGGTGTTGTTGATGCTGTCGAGGAGGGCGCGGACACCATCGACGCGCCACTTGAGCGCGGCGTCGGTGATATGGAGCGGGGTCTCGTCCTGGAGGCCGGAGGCCTGGTGGATGCCGGTGGCGACGCGGTGGAAGCGGGCCGCGGCGCGCCAGGCGTTGAGCGCGGCGAACTCGGCGCGGAGGAGCTCGTGGCTCTTGACGTCGAGGGGGTCGGCGAGCAGGAGGTTGCTGGCGAGCTCGAGGCGCCCCATGGGGTCGGTGACGCGCTGGGTGAAGTAGGTGAAGGCGAGGAGGGCGGCCTCCTTGTTGGTGGAGTCGAGCTGGGTAGCCTGCTTGAGGCGCTGGACGAAGCCGGCGTCGTCGCCGCGTTCTTTGAGGAGCAGGGCGGCATCCAGGGCCATGCGCGAGCGGATGGAGGCGTCGAGCGACTGCGCGGCCACCGCGCGGTCGTAGGCGGCCAGGCGCTCGTCGGCGGTCTGCATCGCGCCGATGCGGGTGGTGAGGTAGCGGAGGGTGGCGACGGTGTCCTTGGGGTCGAGGCGGATGATGTCGGAAGTGGCAGCGGCGAGGGCGTCGGCGTCGCCGGCCTGCCACGCGGCCTCGGCGCGGCGGCGGGCGAGGGCCTCGTCGGCGGGGGCGAGGGATTGGGCCAGGCCAAGCAGGCCGAGGGTGACCTGGTAGTCAGTGGGTCGCGGGTCCTTGAGGCCGCGGATGTCCATGAGGGCGATGCGGGCGATCTCGCCGGAGACGAAGGGTCCGAGGGGGGAGCGGGCCTGCAGAGCTTGAGGAGCGGCGGGGGGTGCGGCGGGGGGCTGTGCGGGGGCGTGTGCGGCGGTGCCGGCGAGGAAGAGGAGGGCGAGAACGTGGGCGCGGTGCATGGGGGACCCTTGGGCTGGTGAAACGGGGGCCTCAGGGCCCACGGGGGATCGGACGGGATGCAAGGTTAACGATAGAGGAAGGGGAGGGGTTCGGGGGGAGTTTGCCGGCGGTGGTGTGGAGGGAGGTGGGAGTGGTGGCCGGGGCGGTGTGAACGCACCGAGAAGGGGACATCTCGGGGGCACGCGTCGCGGTTGATGCGGGCGGCTCGTGTGGGGAGAGGGCGCACCGAGATGAAGACATCTCGGTGGCACGGGATGAGGACATCTCGGTGGCACGGGTGGGCGTGGTGGGTGGGATCGGCGCGGGGCGTGATGGCTCCCTTGCTGACGCGCGGGGTTCCTGCTGGGATCGGATTGCGCGCAGGATGGTGGTGGCGCTGCGGCGGGATTCGACTTTGTGGTGATCGAGCTGTTTGGTGGCGTTGTGGGGCGGGCTCAAGAGGCGTGAGAGGGTGTCGAGGGCGCTGCGCTCGAGGCCGAGGTTGGTGAGGGCGCGGTAGGCGGCGAGGTAGGCGGCGATATCTGGGCGGGTGGAAAAGGCGATGAGGAACGCGGGGGTCTGCCGGCAGTCGCTGGCGGCCTGGAAGATGTCGAAGTTGTTGAGGATGAGGGCGAGGAGGGCGGACTCGTCGGGGGCGGCGAGGGGGAGGAGGGGGGCGGGGGAGGGGGAAATTTCGGATGTGGGATTGGGATTTGGGATTTGGGATGTGGGGAGGTGCGCGGCGGGGGTGGTGGGCATGGGTGGGCTCCGGGCGGGTGGCCGTACGGAACCCTACCTTGGGCGGTGGTGGGAGGGAAGGGGAAAGTGCGCATGACCACGAGTTTGCGCACAAACGTCGCCGATGGGGTGGAAGGCGTTGGAGGGAGGGGGGTTGCGCGCGGGGGTCGTGTGATGTGGAAGAGGAGCCACCGAGATGAGGACTTCTTGGTGGCACCGTTGGCTGCTGCTCGGTGAGGATCGCCGCGAGGCGCGGCGATGCCCTTGCTGACGCGCGGGCTTCCTGTTCAGCAGGGTGAGTTCAGTGGCATGGGTGCGAAGCGGATCGCCGCGAGGCGCGGCGATGCCCTCTGCTGACGCGCGGGCTTCCTGTTTGAGGACATGCTCACCCCGAGCGGTGAGCATGCCACACTGAGCTTGCCACTTTCAGCAGGTGCCGCCGCCGAGGACTCGGAAGAAGGACTCGATGTCCTGGTCGGTTCCGGTGTCGCCGTCGTGGTTGAAGTCGGGGCTGCCGCAGGTGGGGCAGCAGGTGCCGCCGATGCAGGCGAAGAAGGCTTCGATGTCCTGGTCGGTTCCGGTGTCGCCGTCGCCGTTGAAGTCGGCGGTGCAGGTGGCGCGGCAGGCGGTGTACTGGGCGAGGTTGGTGGCGGGGATGCCGCCGGCGGCGGTGAAGGTGCCGGTGATCATGAGCGAGGGGTTGCCGTCCTCGTCGATGATCGGGGCGAGGCCGGAGATGCTGCTGCCGGGGCTGAAGGCGCCGAGGGAGGCCCAGGTGGAGCCGTTCCAGTAGCGGAGCGGGGGGCTGGCGGACGCCACGCCGATGAAGAGCCTTGGGCCCGAGCCGTCATTGAATACGGCGAACGCCGATCCCCGCGCCGGCGCGCTGATTCCGCTGCCAATCGGGGCGATGCGGGCGCCGTTCCAGCGTGAGACGCCGCCGGACGTCTGGCCGGTTGTGGCGAGGAAGTCGCCTGCCATGATGAGCTCGGGGCCATCGCCGACGTCGAAGATCGTGAGGTCGTACACCGTGCCGTCCACGCCGGGGACGTCGAGCCACTGGTCGCCGGCGAGACGGACGAGGCGGCGTGCATTGGCGGGGCCCATGCGGCCGCCGACGTAGACCTCCGGGCCGGCCCCGCTGCTGTAGGTCTGAACCGCGCGGAAGAAGCTGGAGGTGTTCGCTTCGATCGGAGGGCCGACAGGGGACCACTGAAGGCCGTCGAGCCTGTAGACCTGCGCGGCGGCGTCGGTGGCTGTCACGAGGAAGGCGGTGTCGCCCTGGCCGATGGTGTCGCGAGAGGCGCGGAGCGTCTGAATGTTGCCGGGCACGGCGGGCAGCGTGATCCAGGCGGTGCCGTCGTGGAGTGCGGTCTGGGTCTCGCTGGCGAAGACGAGGAGGCTCTGAGAGTCGCGGGAGAAGCGGGCGAGGCCGCGGGAGGGCGGGACGGGCGCGGTGCTGTCGAGGTAGGTGTTGCCCTTGCGTGGAGCGCCGTCGATGTAGTAGACGCCGTCGGTGGCGGCGGGGTCGGCGTAGATGCGGGCGCCTGCGGGTGGCGGCGGGAGCGAGTTCCAGGACTCGATGGTGGACCAGGTGGTGCCGGTCCAGCGGAGGGCACCGTTGGCGACGGTGCCGAGGGCGAGGAGGGTGTTCTGGCCGTTGATGGGGGCGATGAGGAGTTCCGAGATCTCGTCGGTGGACAGATCAACCGAGGTGGCGATCGGCTGGCCGACGTTGGTCCACACGCCGCCGGAGAACCTCCGGATGCGCGTGGGGTCTTCGACGAGTGAGCCCATGGCGGCGTAGAGCACGGGGGCGCCGTTCTCGACCGTGGAGAGAAGCTTCGAGGCGGAGCGGGCGTTGCTGGTCTGATCTTCGGCGAGGAGGGAGACCCACGTGCCGCCCTCGAGGCGGGCCACGGCCGTGTCGCCGAAGTTGCGTGCGATGGTGTTGATGCAGCCCGCGGCGTGGAGCCGGGGGCCGGCGCCGTCGTTGTGAACGGTGAGGGTGTAGATGTCGGTGGGGAAGCCTTCCTGCGGGAGGAGGCCGGCGTTGGCGGCGTGCCAGGTGGCGCCGTCCCATGCGGCGATGCTGTGGATGGGCTGGCCGGCGATGGAGGTGAAGTAACCGGCGGCGTAGAGCTTCGTGCCGGAGCCGTCGTTGAACGTGTGGAGGGCGCGGATGTTGGAGTTGCCGGTGGTGACGCCGATGCTGGTCCAGGCGGCTCCATTCCACTTCGCGACAAGGCTGCGCATGGCGATGTGCATCTCGGGGCCAGCGCCGCTATCGAAGAACTCGATGGCGGCGACCCCGCCGGACTGGGAGAAGAGACCGGGGAAGTGCGTGACCGTGCTGCCGTCCCAGCGGACGATGCCGATGGAGGGCTGAGCGTTGACGGTGCTGAAGGTGCCGCCGATGTAGAGGACTTCGTTGCCGTTCTCGGTGCGGGAGACGAGGGTGTTGACGTCGCCGTTGACGGTGAGGTTGGGGACGGCCTCCCAGCTCTGGCCGTTGAAGCGGGCAAAGCGGGTGGTGATGCCGCCGACCTGGAGGTTGCCGGAGGCGAGGAGCTGGCCGCGGAAGGTGGTGGCGGCGGTGACGGTGCCGGATAGAGAGGCGGCGGTGTTGTAGCCGGTGACGAAGTGGGGGGTGCAGGGCTGGGCGAGGGCGGTGGCAGAGAGGGCGAGGAGGGCGGCGGCGATGAGGAGGCGGGGGGTGGTCATGGTGCGGGTGATACCAGGGCTGGGGGCGTGGGTTGCAAAAAGACAGCCACCGAGATGAGGGCATCTCGGTGGCGGGGGTGGCGGGGTCAGCGACGGCGATCAAAGACATGCTCACCCAGAGCGGTGAGCATGCCACACATGCTGGAGTGAATCAGCCGAGGGACATCGTGACGAGGAACTCGGCGTTGGTCTTGACCTTCTTGAGGCGGGTCTTGAGGAGCTCCATGGCCTCGACGACGTTCATGTCGGAGAGGACCTTGCGGAGGCGGTAGACGAGCTCGAGCTCCTTGGGGTCGAGGAGGAGCTCTTCGCGGCGGGTGCCGGAGGCGGCGACGTCGATGGCGGGCCAGATGCGCTTCTCGACGAGCTTGCGGTCGAGGTGGAGCTCGGCGTTGCCGGTGCCCTTGAACTCCTCGAAGATGACCTCGTCCATCTTGGAGCCGGTGTCGACCAGGGCGGTGCCGATGATGGTGAGGCTGCCGCCCTGCTCGATGGCGCGGGCGGCGCCGAAGAACTTCTTGGGGCGCTGGAGGGCGTTGCTGTCGAGGCCGCCGGTCATGATCTTGCCGGAGTGGCTGGTCTCGGCGTTGTAGGCGCGGGCGAGGCGGGTGATGGAGTCGAGGAGGATGACGACGTCGTCGCCGAACTCGACCATGCGCTTGGCCTTCTCGATGACCATCTCGGCGACCTGCACGTGGCGTGAGGACTGCTCGTCGAAGGTGGAGGCGACGACCTCGACGTTGGAGGCGGCGCAGTTGCGCTTGAAGTCGGTGACTTCTTCGGGGCGCTCGTCGACGAGGAGGACGATGATCTTGACGTCCTTGTTGTTGCGGGTGATGGCCTTGGTGATCTTCTGCATGAGGACCGTCTTGCCCGTGCGGGGCGGGGCGACGATCAGCATGCGCTGGCCCTTGCCGATGGGGGTGACGAGGTCGATGACGCGGCACTCGATCTCGCTGGGCTCGGTCTCGAGCACGTAGCGCTGCTCGGGGTGGAGGGGCGTGAGGTCCTCGAAGCCGCGGAGGTCGTGGACCTTCTGGGGCTCGCGGCCGTTGATCTTGTCGGCGCGGAGGAGGGCGAAGTAGCGCTCGTTCTCCTTGGGGGGTCGGACGACGCCCTTGACGACCATGCCTCGGCGGAGGCCGTAGCGGCGGATCATGGAGGGGCTGATGTAGATGTCGTCGGGGCCGGGGAGGTAGGACTGCTCGGGGGAGCGGAGGAAGCCGAAGCCGTCCTGCATGATCTCGAGGGTGCCCTCGCCATACATGAGGCCCTGACGGGCGGCGCGGGCCTTCAAGATTTTGAAGACGAGGTCCTGGCGGGGGGTGGACTGGACGTCGGCGAAACCCTCGCGGTGGGCGACCTTGTGGAGCTCCTCAAGGGTCATTTGCTGGAGCTCGGCGATGGAGACGGATTCCGCCGCGCCCTGCTTGACCTCGCCAGCCTTGACGGCGCGTTCGAGCTCGACGGCCTCGCGCTCGAGCTCCTCGTCGCTGGGGAGGTAGGCGTGGAGCTGGCCCTGGTGCATGAGGGACATGCCGGGCTGGCCACCGCCGCCGCCCATGCCGCCCATGCCCATGCCGCCCTTGCGGCGCTTCTTCTTGCGGCGGAAGCCGCGGTCCATCATGTCGTAGTTGTTGGGGTAGTTGCCGCCGCCGCCCTGACCACTGGGGCCGCCGGGGCCGCCCTGGCCGTTGCGGTTGGGCTGGAACTGCTGGTTGCCGCCGTCGCGGTTGTCGCGCTGGTCGCGGTTGTCGCGGAAGTCGCGCTGGTCGCGGTTATCGCGGCGCTGGTCGAAGCGGTTGTCGCCCTGCTGCTGGGGGCGGTCGCCCTGCTGCTGGCCTTGCTGACCTTGGCCCTGTTGCGGGCCGTTCTGGCGGTAGTCGGGGCGGTCGCGGAAGTCGCGCTGGCCCTGGTTGCCCTGCTCGCGCTGGCCCTGATCACGCTGTCCTTGGTCGCGCGGGGCCTGCTGCACCTGGTCGCGCGGGGGCTGCGAGGGCGCTTCGCGCTGAGGCTGTGGAGCGGGTGCCTCCTGGCGGGGGGCGGGGGTCTCACGAGCGGGTTCGCGAGCGGGCTCACGCTCGCGGGCGGGCGCGGGGGCCGCGGCTTCGGGAGCTTCCTTTTTTGCGGCGGTGCGGCGGGTGCGGGGGGCGCCCTCGGTCTTGGTTTCTTCGCTCATGGACTTGGATGCCTTGGCCATTGAACCCTTCCAAACGGATCGCCGCGGTGGCGAGGTGAATCGGGGTGTGTATGTGGGGGTGGGCGTGAACCCAGAGGGTCGCGGCGGTTGCCCGCCGGCGTGCGGCCCCGGTTACGGGGCGGGGGAACAAAATGGGGATCGAGGATCGTGAGTTCGCCGGCCCGTTGGGCGGGCGGGACTGTCGTGCTGACTTGCTGGGTTCTGGGAGACTGGGGTGGACGCCGTGCTGATGCGCCTGGCGTTCTTCCCCGTCGCGACACTATAGCCTACTGCCCGGGGTGCGGCCAAGTTCCCGGAATCCGGGCAGGACGCGGACGGGCTAAGAGATCGTTCAGGGCGAGGTCCACGCGGGCTTGAAGGGCCTCGATTGTGGAATCGTTGACGATTGTGGTATCGGCGCGCCGGCGCTTCTCCTCTAGGGGAAGTTGGGCGATTTCGCGGCGGGTGAGCTCGGCCTCGTCCCAGCCGCGGGAGGCGACGCGGGCGAGGCGCTGGTCGCGGGGGGCGTCGATAAAGAGGACGAAGTCGCACTCCTTGTCGGAGCCGGCTTCAAAGAGGAGTGGGGCGTCGACGACGACGCCGCGGCGGTGCTCACGGGCGGCGCGAGCGATGACTTGGGCGCGGTCGGCTTTGACGAGGGGGTGGATGAGGGCTTCGAGGCGGGCGCGCTGGGCGGGGTCGGAGAAGATGATCTCGGCGATGGCCTTGCGGTTGGCGGTGCCTTCGGGGGTGAGGACTCTGTCCCCCCACCACTGGACGAGCTGGGAGCGGACCTCGGGGCGGTCGAGGGCTTCTTTCGCGTCCTTGTCGGAATCGATGAGGAGGAAGTTGCGTTGCTCGAGGAGGCGGGCGACGGCGGACTTACCGGCGCCGATGCCGCCGGTGAGGCCGAGGATGAGGGGGTGAGGGGGAGCACCGGTCGGGAGACCGGTGCCACCTTGAGGAGCAGCGGTCGGGAGACCGGTGCCACCTTGAGGACCGACAACATCATCAACGGCCTTGCGGACGAGGCGCATGACGTCGTTGGGTTTCTCGAGCTCGACCCAGACGACCTCGTAGTTGGCGGTGCCGGCGGTGGCGGCGCCGAGGGTTCCAAGGCCGAGGAGGCGGTCGGCGAGGGAGCGGACGATGACGAGGTTGCGGACGTTGCGGAGTGGAACGTCGGAGATGGATTGGCGGACGACGCCGGCGACGGCGATGAGGCGGCGGTCCGTGAGGACGTACAGCCGGCTGAGCCACTCGAGGGACTGCCAGACGACGACGGCCACGAGGATGCCCGCTCCGATCCACGCGGCGAAGTCGACAACGACGGGCAGGTCGATGACGCCGGCGCCGTAGCGGATCCCGACGACGATGAGCATCACCACAGCGATCACCCAGAACGATCGGAGCACGATGAACCAGGGCGAAGGGTGCAGCCACAGGATGATGCGCTCGCCCTCGGGCACGTAGCGGCGGAGCAGGCCGGTGGGCGGGTTGGGTGGTTGGGACGCGGGGTGCATGCGGGCGCGGAGAGTATGGCAGGGAGTTGTGGGCGCTGTCACATGCAGGGACCACCGAGGTGAGGACATCTCGGTGGCACGTCAGGACTGCGAGCGTGCGACGGCCTCGGGCCTGAGGGTGGCGATCTCGGGGTAGTTCCGATAAAAGCCGTCGTAGTCGAGGCCGTAGCCGACGACGAACTCGTCGGGGATGTCGAAGCCGACGTAGTCGACGTGCACGGGGACCTTGGCCTTGCCGGGCTTGCGGAGGAGCACGGCGAGGCGGAGGGACGCGGGCTTCTGCTCGAGGATGAGGCGGGAGAGGACGTCGAGGGTCTGGCCGGAGTCGAGGATGTCGTCAACGACGAGGACGTGCTTGCCGGTGAGGTTCTGCGGGAGCTCGGAGCGCATGTGCACGCCCTTGCTCTCCATCGAGGTGCCGGGGTAGCTGGAGACGGCGACGAGGCCCATGCTGAGCTTGAGGGGGAGCTGGCGGACGAGGTCGGCGACGAAGATGATCGAGCCGGTGAGGACGGAAACGAGGACGACCTCGTTGGTGTGGTCGTGGTCGTCGCCGAGCACGGACTGGAGGTCGCGGGCGATCTGGGCGCCCAGGTCGTGGACTCGGGCGGCGATCTTGTCGCGGGTGATCAGGACCTTTTCGATGTCGCGGAACATGGGGGGCTCGGGAGGTGCCGGGGGGAAGCACCGAGATGAGGACATCTCGGTGGCACGGGCGCACCGAGATGAGGACATCTCGGTGGCACGAGGCACGAGAGTAGGTCGTTGAGGCACCCGGACAGAACCCTTGGGTTTGTGGATTGATCGGTCGTGCGCCCCCTGCGAGATGCCTTACCCGCCGTGATATTGCGCTCAGACTGTCAGAAACCACTTGGCAGCCAGCTAGGGGGGTTTATGCTTTTGGTCACCCGGTGTGCTGGGTAAGCCGGTCTACAGGAGATCTGTGATGAGGATGTTTGCGCAGCCTTCGAGTCCGATGGATGTGCTCGAGAGCCGGGCGATGCTGGCCGCGGATCTGGCGATTTCGATCAGCCCGATCACGATCACCGACCCGGGGACGCCGGCGGAGCTGATCCACGTGGCGGGCACGGTTCGGAACGTCGGTGATGTGACGTACGAGAGCGGCGGGGAGCTGAAGTTCCTGCTGTCGGCGGATGATGTGCCGGGGCCGGAGGACTTCCAGCTCGGGCAGTTCTTCCTAGGCACCTACACCACGAGCGACGTGGTGGAGTACAACCTGGTGCGGGCGCGCCCGACGACGGCGGATGTGCCGGCGGGGCAGTACATGATCATCGCGACGCTGCAGATCCCTGATGCTGCGGGGGACAACGCGGCGAACAACGCGGCGGCGACGACGGACACACTGCAGATCGGGGAAGTGCAGCCGCCGCCCCCGCCTCCTCCTCCGCCGCCGCCGCCCCCGCCCCCTCCGCCGCCTCCTCCGCCGCCCGCTGACGTGTTCGGGGTGGTGAATGGTCAGCGCGTGGCCCTGACCAAGACTCTGGCCGACGGGCAGGTGGCCGTGTTCAAGCTTGATGGGCCGGGCACGGGCACGCTGAGCCAGGAGAACGGCGAGTGGATCGTGACGCTGACGGGGACGAACGACCGCACGGTGGTGAAGGTGAAGCGCGGGGACGGCAGCACGGCCGACCCGGTGCTGGGCGGGATCGTGGTGAACGGGGACGTTGGCCACATCCACCTGCACCGCACCGACGTTGACGGCAACGTGACGGTCACCGGGAAGATCAGGCACTTCCAGGGCGACGACATCGCCAACGGCGCCATCACCTTCGGCGGCGAGGGCACGTGGACCATCTTCAACGTGGACTCGCTGAAGGACGTGACCGTCACGCACAACGATGAGTTCGCGCTGTTCAAGGTGAACAGCTGGACGAGCCAGACGTCGGCGCCGGATCAGCTGATCGCGGACCGCGTGCACGTGCTGCTGGCGGGCACGTTCGGGGCGGACCTGATCCTGAACAACGGCGGCGGCAAGGCGCTGTGGAACGCGGGCATCCGGAACATCACCGGCGGCACGTGGACCATCACCGGGCAGGTGGGGAACCTGTACGCCCGCTCGATCATGGACGGGTGGGCGATGGGCGTGAACGGGAATCTCAAGACGCTGCGGAGCGACCGCGGCGTGAGCGGGATCACCGTGTCGGCGCGGAACATCGACCACGTGCAGATCCGCGGCGGGGTGACGGCGTCGACGATCATCGCCGGCGCGAACCTTGGCAGCGACGCCCGTTTCGGCGGGGAGGGCGCGGCGGCCGACACCTACGCGGGCGGCACGATCAAGAAGATCGAGCTGCGCGGCGGGGCGACGAACAGCACGTTCGCCGCGGGCGTGAACCCGACGGATGGAAACTTCGGGAACGCGGACGACGTGTTCATGACCCCCAGCCGCATCCAGCGGGTAGAGACCCGCGGGACGCTGACGAACACGCAGTTCGTGGCGGATGAGGTGTCGGGTCAGAAGACCAAGAAGCCTGAGAACAAGGGCAGCGACCGCGACGGGGATGATGACCGTGGTCGCGGCGAGGACCGCAACATGATCGGCCGCAAGGTGAAGACCAGCAAGAGCGGGCGCGGCGGCCGGCGGTAGTGTTCAGTTGAGCTGATGTGATGAGGGCCCGGCGCGGGTGCGCCGGGCCTTTTTATTCAGGATTCGAGGCCGTAGGCGACCGTGACGACGGCGGTGACGTCTTTCTCGATGGTGGAAGTGTCGTAGAGGCCTGCGGAGCTCACCTCGGTTGAGTGAGGCTCGGTGATCTGAAGAACGCCCATCTGCACCGAGCGGACATCGGCGACGCGGCCGCCGGAGCTCTTCGCGATTTCCTGGGCGCGGGCGTGCGCGTCCTGCGCTGCCTTGCCGAGAATCTGGATTTTGAGATCGGCGATCCTGGAGTAGTAGTACCGCGGTGCGTAGGAGCGGACGCTCACGCCGTCCTTCATCAGGCGGGTGACCTCGGCTTCGGCTTTGGGGAAACGCGCGACTTGGGGGCTGGTCACGGTGAGGACGCGCGACAGCGTGTATGCCTCCACTTCCCAACTGGAGTTGCCACGCTCGTCGCGTGCATGATGGGGATCGGTCTCGATAGAGGCGAGGGCGATCTCCGAGGCACTGAAGCCTTGCTCAGCGAGGAACGCCTGAACTTTGGCGGTGCTGGACTCGAGGGCGGTGTAGCCGTCGGCCAGGGCCTTGGAACGTTCAGAAACGGAGATGGACCAGACGCCGATGTCCGAGGTGACGCGCTCGCGGGCGGAGCCTTTGACGGTTATCTCGCGCTGGTTGCTCGCGAGCTGGCGGACTCGGCTCTGGTACGCGCGGGCCGCCACAATGGTGCTGGTGATCACGCTCGCGGCGATACCGATGGCGAGGACGACGGCGGTACTGAGCAGGTTGAGACGGACGCGGTATTCCATGGACGCCCCTGTCTGCCCGGTGGTGTGGCGGCGTGGTTGCCGGGCAGGGAGCGCTGTATCGGGCCGCGGTTCCCGCCCGGCTGAAAATGGGACGGGCGTCCGTCATCGGGTCGCGAGGACCGAGAACCAACCGTCCTCACGAGGGGCGGATGGTGCGTTGTTCGATGCGCTTCTGGGGGGTGGACTTGATGACGCGCTTCACGAAGTTGCCTGGGGTGTGGATGGTGTCGGGGTCGAGGGCGCCCAGGGGGGCGATCTCTTCGACCTCGGCGATGGTGAAGGTGGCGGCGGTGGCCATCATGGGGTTGAAGTTGCGGGCGGTCTTGCGGTAGACGAGGTTGCCGAAGCTGTCGGCCTTGTGGGCCTTGACGAGGGCGAGGTCGGCGAAGAGGCCGGTCTCCATGACGAACTCGCGGGGCTGCGCTGATGAGGGGCGCTGGCCGGGGCGGTTGTGGAGGGCGGTGTCCTCGCGGGGGCGGAGGAACGTGCGGGTCTCCTTGCCCTCGGCCACGGGCGTGCCGACGCCGGTCGCGGTGTAGAAGGCGGGGATTCCGGCGCCGCCGGCGCGGATGCGCTCGGCCAGGGTGCCCTGGGGGTTGAACTCGACCTCGAGCTCGCCGGAGAGGAACTGCTTTTCGAAGGTGGCGTTCTCGCCGACGTAGCTGGAGATCATCTTCTTGATCTGGCGGGTCTGGAGGAGCAGGCCCAGACCGAAGTCGTCAACACCGGCGTTGTTGCTGATGCAGGTGAGGCCCTTCACGCCGCTGTCGCGCAGGGCGAGGATGAGCGTCTCGGGGATGCCGCAGAGGCCGAAGCCGCCGACCATGACGGTCATGCCGTCGCGGAGGATGCCTTTGTCCCTGAGGTCGGCCATGGCGGCCTTCGCGTCTGCAAACACCTTGTTGGCCATTTCAGGTCACCTGTGGTGGGAGGTCGGTCGATTGGAGGCAGGATTGCGATTGGGGGCACGATCATGAGGCATGATCGCGGCACTATTTGCGGATGGTACCCGGGGTGCTGACGAGGACGTAGGCGCGGTAGCGGCCTTCGATGGGCGTGACGAAGGTGGCTTCGGGGTGCACATCGGGAACGTCCTGCTTCATGGCCGCGGCGAGGGCGGCGCGGGCGGACTCGATTGCCATGCGCGGGGCCTCGCGGACGGTGGCGGCTTCGGCGGAGGCGCTCATGTAGACGCGGCCGTTCTCTTCGCGGGCGGTGGTGCTGAACCACGAGGGCGCGAGCGGGTCTTTGGGGGGGCTGGGGGGGAGGACCTTGGGGGGGCCGTCGCGTGGGGGCTCGGGGGTGGTCGTAGGTGTCTCGGGGTTTGCGGGTGTGGTCGGGTTCGCGGCTGGAGTGGTTGCGGGTTGGTCGTTGGTTGGGGCGGGTGCGAGCGGTTCGGGCGTGGGAGCTGCGGCGATGGACGTAGGCGTTGCCGGGGCGGTGGGGGCGGCAGCGGCCGCGGCGGTCGCGGACTGGACCCACACGATGTAGTCGCCGGCGGGGAGGCGGGCGTAGGAGATTTTGGAGATGGCGGGGGCGGTGGCGCTGGTGCCGCGGGCCTGGCGGACGGCGGACTGGTACGCGGCTTCGATGAGGGGGGACTGGCCACGCCCGATGCCCTGGGCGGTGGAGCCGATGGGCCACCACGCGGGTGCGGCGCCGGAGACGGGCTCGACGTCGATGCCAATCTTGGACTCGAGGGCGGCGGCGGCGAGGAAGGCCTGCTGCTGCTGTGCCTGGGCGAGGGTGGGCGCGGGGCGCGTGGGGACGGTGATCGTGCGGGTGCTGGCGCCGAGGGTGCTGGGGGCGGGGGGACGCTGGCGCGGCGGGGGGGACTGGCAGCCGAGGAGCGCGAGGGTGGTGAGGGCGAGGGCGGCGGTGCGCATGGGGAATCCTAATGCCGGATGGGGGGCGGGGGAAGGAGTGGGGGAGTGGAGGAGTGGAGGAGTGGAGGAGTGGAGGAGTGGAGGAGCCTCGGACTGCTCGTCGGCTTATCGGCGGAACTTGCAGTCAAGCTCCCAGTCCTCGTCCGTCACGTGATAAAGAGGAAGGCCGCGACGATCGAGTTCGAATTCGAAGGCGGTGCGTTCCATCCCGCAGAGTCGAGCCGCGGCACTCTTCCCGAGCTTGTCGGCGTCGAACAGGCGACATGCGAGCTCGATCAATAGGTCCATGGTGGTGTGCCCAGATCGTGCGATGATGTCGCCGGGGACGTTCAGCGTCATCCCTGCCGATCGTACGCTGGGGAGCTGGCCACCCGTCTCGGAGAGACGGGGTACCCAATACGAGTCAGAAGAGCTTGCCTTGGTCCTTGGTGTCCTTGATGCGGCCGTCGAGGAGCTCGAGGGTTTGTTTGAGCTCGTCGACGGAGCGGAACTTGTAGTACTCGCTGGCGAAGCGGATGTAGGCGACCTCGTCGATGTCGCGGAGGCGGGCCATGACGCGCTCGCCGATCATGCTGCTCTCGACCTCGCGGTCGAAGTCGCGGTGGAGTTCTTCCTCGATGTCGGAGACGAGGTTCTCCTTGACGTCCTCGGGGATGGGGCGCTTGCCGCAGGCGGCCTGGACGCCGCGCATGATGTTGTCGCGGTTGAAGGGGGCGCGGGAGCCGTCGCGTTTGACGACGGTGAGGCGTGCGGTCTGCTCGACGCGTTCGTAGGTGGTGAAGCGTCGGTGGCAGGTGAGGCACTCGCGCCGGCGACGGATGACCTTGCCGGCATCGCTGCTGCGGCTGTCGATCACCTTGTCGTCGTTGGCGTTGCAGAACGGGCAGAGCACACGCACCCCCAGGCAGGGCGGCCGGAGCGGCCGGAGCGGTATGGTGCAGATTCGGGGGGTAGGCGTCAAATCGGGGGTTGGGCCGGGGGTGGTGCGGGGCCGAGTGGTCGCGGGTGGGGCCGCGCGGGCCCGGGTGATCGCAGGTGCGGTCGTAGTCAGCACTAACAGCGTGAAAGGGTCGATGAAAGTTCGCTTATGGAAAGCGGATCAAGGTGGTGCTGGAGCGGGCTTGTCGTACATCTAGAGTCCGCAACGGCCGGTGGTTCGGCTACGGAGGAGATCATGGACACGCTTTCGATTCCCAGTGCTCTGACTGCTTCGCTCTCGGCGTTTGCGCGGAAGGCGTTTGTCGTTGGCGTGATCGTCGCGCTCGCGACGGCCGCGTCGTCGGTGGTGCTTGCGGGGTGCGAGAAGAAGGGGCCGGCGGAGAAGGCGGGGGAGAACATCGACAAGGCCGCGAAGGACGCGGGCAAGGCGGTGGAGAACGCGGGGGACAAAGTCAAGAACGCGGTGGATTGAGTTCCCGCGCGGCTCCCCACCGAGGTGAGGACATCTCGCTGGCACGTTGCTACTTCTTCGCCGCGACAATGACGCGGGGTTTGTTGAAGAGGTCCTTGAGCGTGCGGACGTCGGTGAGGTCGGGGTGGGCGCGGGCGAGGTCGGCGGCCTGCGCGGCCCGTGATTCGGCGACCTCGATGAGCATGAGGCCCTGCGGTTTGAGCAGGCGCGGGGCGTCGTTGATCAGGCGGCGCACGTGGGTGAGGCCGTCGGGGCTGGAGCGGAGCGCGAGGTGCGGCTCGTAGTCCTTCACATTGGGCTCGACAGCGGCCCATTCCTCGTCGGGGATGTAGGGGGGGTTGGAGACGAGGTAATCGAGGGAGGCGACGCCGCGGGTGGTGGGGTGGTCGTGCAGTGGCGCGAGCAGGTCGCCTTCGAGGAGGTCGAGGCGGTCGAGGACACCGTGGCGGGTGGCGTTGGTGCGGGCCACTTCGAGCGCGTCCTTGCTGAGGTCGGTGGCGACCACGCGGGCGGCGGGGAGGTTTTTGAGCAGGGCGATCGCGATGGCGCCGGAGCCGGTGCAGATGTCGGCGAGGAGGAGGCCGTCGCCTTTGGTGGCGGACTGGCCATGGTTGGCGCGGAGGTGCTGGAGGACCTCTTCGACGATGGTCTGCGTTTCGGGGCGGGGGATGAGGACGCGCTTGTCGACGAGGAGCTCGAGGCCGAAGAAGCGTTCCTTGCCGACGAGGTATTGGATCGGTTCGTGCTTGAGGGCGCGCTGGACGAGGTTGCGGAGGGTGTCGCGCTCGAGGGGGGAGGCGGGGCGGTCGGGGTTGGTGTAGAGCTCGAGGGTTTTGCAACCGATGACGTGCTCGAGGAGCATCTCGGCCTGCTTGCGGGGTGCGTCGAGGTGTTTTTTGGCGAAGGTTTCCTGCATCCACGCGAGGAGGCGGCGCGTGGTCCACAGATCAGTTTGTGCCGGTGGTGTCACGGTCAATCCTAGTAGGTCGTATAGGTCCTATGGGTCCTATAGGTCCTATCAGGAGAGCTTGACGCCGCTGGTCTCGAGGAGGGTTTTGAAGAGGCCGCTGAAGACGAAGTTGTGCTGCGGGAACTCGGCGCCGGCGAGGTTGTGGTCGAGGTGGCTGAACATGAGGTCGATGGCGCCGATGGCGCGGGCGTGGCCGGTGGCGGGGTCGAGCAGCTCGACGGTGCCGGTGGTGGAGGCGCCCAGCGCATCGAGGTGCTGGATGGTGGCGGTGTAGCGGAGGGTGTAGCCGGGCGGGGCGTCCTCGTTCAGCTCGGCCTTGCTGATCTTGGCGAGGGCGACCTTCTCGCGGAAGTTGTTGGCGTGGCCGACGAGGATGCCGGCGGTCTGGGCCATGCCCTCGATGATGAGGCTGGCGGGCATCAGGGGGCTTGATCCGCCGTGGGGCAGGTCGTGCAGGTGCTCCTCGGCCATGGAGATGTTCTTGAGCGCGACCATCTTCTGGCGGGGCTCAAGCAGGACGACTCTGTCGATCCACATCCAGCGCATGGGGAGAAATTCGCAAAGGGCAAATGGGCAAAGGGCAAATCAGAGGAGCGCCGCGGGCTTCATTGCCCTTTGACCACTTGCGATTTGAACCTTTACGCCTTCAGCTTGCCCTGCACGAACTTGACGAGGGCCTCGACGGTGAAGACGTTGGCGACGTTGCCGAGCTGCGGGTCCTGCTCGAACTTCGAGAAGTTGACGTGGGGCATGCGGGCCTTGAGGGCGGCGACGCCCTCGGGGGTCACCTTGCCGTTCTGGACGTACTTAGGGTCCTGGGCGACGTTGTCGGGGAAGAGCTCGCCCTGGCTGATCTTGATGCCGAAGGCCTGCTCAAGCTTGAAGACGATGTCGAGGAAGTCGATCGACTCGGCGCCCAGGTCCTTGGTGAGGACGGCGTCCATGGTGACCTCGTCCTCGTCCACGGCCAGAGCGTCCATGAGCACCGTGCGAACCTTCTGGAAGACCTCGTCTTGCGTCATCGTGCTTCAGTCCCCAACGTGTATGCGGCGGAAAGAGCATGATAGACGCGGCCAAGTGAGTTGGCACAAACTTGGACGTGCGGCGCGGTTGACGGCTGTATGTGTTGCGGCGCAGGTGCTTTAGGCGGGCCGGCGGGGTCACCCGAGCAGGCTGCCCAGCCAGCCCCGCTTCTTGTAGATCCGCTTCCCGTCCTTCTTAAGGTGGTCGGCGAAGGTGCCCGCCTCACGCATGTTGATGAAGTCGACAGGCTTGTTCTCGCGGGAAGTCCAGCCGCCCATGGCCCGCGAGATGCGAGCCTTGGCCGCGGCGAAGTCGTGGGCATCGATGCCGATGAGCGGGTGCGCGGCCGTGTCGCCGGCCGCGGGAACGCAGACGCCGCTGATAAAAACCGAGTGGATGGTCTCATCGGCGCGGCAGACGGAGGTGACGGCCTCAATCAACTCGAGCGGGTCTTCCGCGAGGGCCCCGAAAAACACCTGCGTACCCGGGGCGACATGAATGCCGTCGCGGCCGGTGCGGGTGACGCCCTGCCTGCCGGCGCGGAGCTCGGCGGCGAGGAACTCCTTGCCGTAGGGGCCGCTGGGGTTCAGAACGATTGAGGTTTCGCCGAGGTATTCGAGCAGGGTGGGAAGGCTGATCTCGCTCATTGGCGTAGGTTCGAGGATGGTCGCCTGGGCCACCTGAGGGGAGGTGAAAGCGATGATGGCCGCGTGGCCCTCCGGGGCGGTGAAGACCGCCAGGATGGAACCTGTCCCAGATTCGGGCACTTCGTTCTTGGCGAGGGCAAGGACCTTGCTTTGCAGGAACAGTCCCCAGAACGCCGGCATTCGTGCGGGGTCCGTGAGACCGGCCTCGAGGGCGCGTTCAAGGTCGTTGAAGGGCCAGCCCAGAATGCCCTCTTTGAAGAAGGGATGGAACATCGGGAGCCCTTGAGCGTGGCTGGTTACCCGGCGACGGAAACGGGGCGGAGCACAAAGCGGCCGGAGACGGCGGTGGGCTGTTCGGGGGACTGGGGGTCGAGGAGGGTGGCCTCGCCCTTGAGGTCGAAGGTGCCGTCGTCGTTGGACTTGTGGAGGGAGACCTCGACGCGGAGGGTGCTGCCGGGCTTGACGAAGCGGCCGTACTTGAGGGCGCGGACCTTGCCGAGCACGAGCGGGGTGGAGGTGCGGTCCTTCAGCAGGCGCTGGGCGGCCTGGACGAGCGACTCGAGCATGAGGACGCCGGGGAGGACGGGGAAGGTGGGGAAGTGGTCCTGGAGGTACTCCTCCGCCCCGGTGACGAGTTTCAAAGTGACGATGCGGTCGGGGGATTGCTCGAGCACGCGGTCGACGAGGTCGAAGTGCATAGGGGGAGGGTAAGTCGGAAGTGGGAAGTGGGAAGTCGGAAGTGGCCGCGAGATGTTCTTTCGGGGTTGTATCCTCTGGCTCCCCTGGAGGAGCTGAGATTGGCGGCGAGGCGGGCGAGCATCTGGTTCATCATGCTGACAGTGATGCTCGATGCGATGGGCATCGGGCTGCTGATTCCGGTGTCGCCGCGGCTGATCCAGGAGCTGGGCGGGAACCTGAGCGAGGCGGACGCGGCGGCGAAGGTGGGCACGTTCGGGGCCCTGTTCGCGGTGGGTGCGTTCCTGTTCTCGTCGTTCATGGGCGTGCTGTCGGACCGCTTCGGGCGGCGGCCGGTTCTGCTGGTGGCGCTGCTGGGGTCGGGGATCGACTACTTCGCGTCGGCGTTCGCGCCGACGCTGGCGTGGCTGTACATCACGCGGTTCATCAGCGGGGCGTCGGGGGCGAGCGTGACGGTGGCGAGCGCGTACCTGGCGGATGTGACGCCGCCGGAGAAGCGGGGGGCGTCGTTCGGGATGATGATGGCGTCGTTCGGGCTGGGGTTCATCTTCGGGCCGCTGATCGGGGGCGTGGTGGGGGACCCGCACCACACGCTGCCCGTGCTGGACTGGTTCGGCATCGAGATGACGGGCAACATCCGCTACCCGTTCTACGTGGCGGGTGCGCTGACGATGCTGAACTGCATGTACGGGCTGTTTGTCGTGCCTGAGTCGCTGCCGCGGGAGCGGCGGGCGCCGCTGCGGTGGGGGCGGGCGAACCCGATCGGGGCGTTCAACGCGCTGCTGAAGTACCCGCTGGTCACGGAGCTGGCGCTGTCGCTGTTCTTCCTGAGCCTCGCACAGTTCCTGCTGCACGTGACGTGGGTGCTGTACACGGGGTACCGCTACGGGTGGACGGAGCGGAACGTGGGGTACTCGCTGTTCGCGGTGGGGGTGGCCACGTTCTTCGTGCAGGGCGTGGTGGCGGGCAGGATCATCGCGAAGGTGGGCGAGCGGCGGACGCTGATGACGGGCGTGTGCATCTCGGTGCTGGCGTACCTGGGGTACGGCACGGTGACCGAGGGGTGGATGATCTTCCTGATTATCAGCTACGCGTGCTTCGCGGGGATCTCGCAGCCGGCGATCCAGGCGATGATCACCAAGACGGTGCGGCCGGACGAGCAGGGGGCGACGCAGGGCGCGATCACGGCGCTCAACAGCGTCGCGGCGATCATCGGGCCGCCGCTGGGGGGGACGATCTTCAAGTACGCAATCACGAACTATGAGACGCCGCAGAAGTGGGAGGCGGGTGCGCCGTACTACACGTCGGCACTGCTGGCGGGGGTGGGGGCGTGCATCGCGTGGTACGCCGTGCGGCATGGAAGGCACCTGGCGCACGGGCAGAACAGCGTGGTTGCGAATGGCGGGGATGCAGGCCCGGGGGGCGGGCGGGCGTGAGCGAACTGAAGACCATCGCGCACTACGCGGTCGAGCACGAGCTCGGGCGTGGCGGCATGGGCGTGGTGTACCGCGCGGTAGACACGAAGCTCGGGCGGGCGGTGGCGATCAAGAGCCTGCCGGCTGAGTACGCGGGCGACGTGCTGTGGCGGACGCGGTTCGAGGGTGAGGCCCGCACCCTCGCGGCCATCAACCACCCCAACATCGCGGGCATCTACGGCATCGAGAGCGACGAGGCGGGGACGTACCTCGTGCTGGAGCTGGCAGAGGGGCCGACGCTCAGCGAGCGGGTGCGGGTGAGCCCGCCGGGGGTGGAGGAGGCGCTGGAGATCACGCGCCAGATCGCGCTGGGGTTAGGAGAGGCGCACGCGCGGGGCGTGGTGCACCGGGACCTCAAGCCCGCGAACGTGAAGGTGCGTGCGGACGGCATGGTGAAGGTGCTGGACTTCGGCATCGCCAAGGCGGGGCAGCAGGACATTGCGGTGGACCCGCTCGCGGCGACGCTGGTGCAGAAGGTGAGCCCGCGGAGCACAGTGCCGGCGTTCCTGCTGGGAACCCCGGGGTACATGTCGCCGGAGCAGGCGCGGGGGCACGTGATCACGCCGGCGAGCGACGTGTGGTCGCTGGGGTGCGTGCTGTACGAGTTGCTGGCCCGCCGGGCGGCGTTTGGCGGTGAGACGCTGGCGGACACGATCGCGCTGACGATCTTGGGGGAGCCGGAGTACGCGGCCCTGCCGCGGGGGACGCCGGGGCGGGTGCTGCGGTTGGTGCAGACGTGCCTCAAGAAGAGCGCGGCGGAGCGGGCGGTGTCGATGAAGGAGGCGGTGGGGCTGATCGAGGACTCGCTGCGGGAGTTGTCGGGGGGGCGGGTATTTGTCGCGTCGCGGGCGGGCGGGGCGTCCGACGGAGTGATGCCGAGGGAACTGGGGAATGTGGAGCAGCCGCGGCGGGCGCTGATCGGGCGCGGGGCGCTGGTTCAGCGTGTCGCGGGTGCACTCAAGAGCCGGCGGATCGTCACGGTTGCTGGGCCGAGCGGGAGCGGGGTGAGCAGCGTGCTGCACGCGGCGGCGTGGTCGGTGCGGGACATCACTGCGGGCGGGGCGTGGTGGGTGCCTGTGCCGGCGGGGTGCGCTCCGTCCGTGGCGACGGTATTGATCGCGCTCGCGATGAACGTGCGCGGGCGGGGCGGCGGGGTCGAGCAGGAGCTGATCGAGCGGATTGGCACGCGCGATGTGCTGCTGGTGATCGATGACGCGGGGCCGGACCTTGCACCGGTGGTCGAGGGGCTGCTGCGGGCGTGCCCCAACCTGCGGGTGCTGTGCGGTGGGTCGCGGGCGCTGCACATTCCTGGCGAAGAGGTGGTGGTCGTCATGCCCATGGAGGATGCGGCGCCCGGGGCGACGGCGGCGCACTTCCTGGAGCGCGTGGCGGGCCCTGAGGCGGGCGCGTGGCGTGAGCGCCCGCAGGAGACGGCACGGGTGTGCGCGGTGCTCCGGGGCAGCCCGCAGGCGGTGGAGCTGGCGGCGGGGCTGGCGGGGACGATGACGCCCTCGCAGTTCGAGGCGCAGCTGCGGCAGCGGGCGGCGATGGCCGGTGTGACTGATCTGGCGGCGTTCAGCGCGGAGCGCGTGCTGCAGGCTGTTGCCGCGTGGGCGGTGGATGTGCAGCAGCCGGCGAACCTGGCGGTGCTGCTGCGGGCGTCGGTGTTTGCGGGACGGTGGTCGGTGCGGGCGATGCGGGCGATGAGCGGGGCGGCGGCTGCACTGGCACGGCGGGGGGAGGATCCGCACGCGTCGGTGGCGGACCTGCGCCTTGCAGAGCAGCTGGAGCGGCTCGGGCAGGCTGGGCTCGTGCGGCGGGTGGGGCGGAGTGAGGATCCAACCCAGCCGGTGTTCGAGCTGCCGCGTGCGGTGAGGCGTGAGGCGGAGGCACGGCTCATGAGCACGCCGGGGGCGGCGGGTCTGGTGCGGCGGGCGCACGAGGGGTATGTGAGGGCGCTGCTCGAGCTCGGGGGCGGTGAGCTGGATCAGACCTCTGCACGCCGGCTCGAGCCGGAGCTGGCGGAGCTGCACCGCTTCACAGGCGTGGACCAGGCGGAGGTTGCGCGGGTGATCCAGCTGGTGCTGCGGCGGCGCGGGCTTGCCGGGTGAGTCGGGTGAGGAATCTGAACGGCCGCTCAGGCGGACAACAGGCGGGGGTCGGGCGGCGCGGGCAGACTGAAGACATGCAACAGGTACACGAAGGCCAGTGCGGGTTGTGCGCCCACTTCGGGGAGAACCAGCCGCAGGAGCAGCCGCGGCTGTACCAGATTCGTGTGTCGGGGCAGGCGCCGGAGGATCTCGTTGAGGAGTGCGGGCATCCGCGGCACGCGTCCTTGCACTTGGTGGTGACTCCGATTTCGGGCTGTCAGGGGTTCACGCGGGCGCCGGTTCCCGGAAGGAATGCGGGCGCGTAAAGTGAAAAGTGAAAAGGGAAAAGTGAAAATGGTCAGCGCTTACGGTTCTTCGCGCGCGTGCGCTTGATCATCGTTCCGAAGATTTTGAGCAACTGCACTCCCTCATCCTGGAGCTTGGTCAGGCGCGAAGCCGGGATCCACTTGCGGCGGACGCACAGGCGCAGCCAGTAGCCGCACTCGCCGAGTTCCTTGACTGAGACGCCCAGCGCTTTGCAGAAGTCATTGGCGCTCATCGCCTGGTCCGCTTCACACACGTTCGCCCCAACCGAAGTGCCACAGCCGACCATCTGGTCGATGATGCGGGCATAGACGCGCTTCTTCTCGAGGGCGTCGACGACATCAAGCATCCTGTCGCTGAACTCCTCAGCGCGTGCGACGATCTCGGGCTTCAGACGGCTCACCATGGCTCCCTCCCATTTTCCCTGTTCACTTTTCCATTTTCACTTTGTGGGCACGCACAGGCAAGACGCGTGAAGCTTGGTGTCGGCGTGCTTCCACGCTTCCTTGAAGCGCTTGTCGATCTCCGCAGTGTCCTTGTTCTGAGCCTTGAGTGACTGGGAGAGGCCGTAGAGGGCCCAGCCGTTCTCGGGCCAGATCTTGAGGTCTTCGCGGTACACGGCCTCGGCATCCTGCGGGCGGTCGGCGGCGAGGAGGACGGCGCCGAGGGAGTGGCGCACGGGCTGCACCCAGTCCGGCGGCTCGATGTAGCGGAGCGTGTCCTCGATGGCGATGGCCTTCTTGAGGCTGGCCACGGCGTCGTCGGTCTTCCCCTCGCGGAAGAGGATTTCGCCCTCAAGCGTGTGGTCGGCGATTTCGAGGACCTTGTGCGCGGGGTTCTGGGCCATCATCGCTTCCTGCGGGATGGTCTTGATGTGGGTGCGGAAGGTTCGCTGCTCTTCGCGGGCGAGGGAGGTGTTGCCCTTGGCGTTGTGGGCCGCGGCGCGGGCGAAGTGCCAGAGGGCGACGGTGATCGGGAGGTGCTCGGGGGGCTTGGGGCTGGCGAGGATCTCATCCCACATGCCGAAGCGGACCATGACCTCGCTGCCGATGGGCGTGTAGGCGTCGACGAAGGGGGCCATGTCCTTGACGAAGTCGGCGGGGATCTTGCGGACCATGTCGGCCGCGGCCTTGAGGGCCTCTTCGCGCCGGCCGAGCATCATGCAGGCGTAGGCGAGGAAGTGGTCGTCGTGGGCCATGTAGAGGCGGTAGAGGCCCTGCTTGGGGCTGAGCTTGCGGTACTCGTCATCGACCTTGTTGGCCTTGCGGTTCTGCTCGGCGGCGAGGGCCCACTTGCCGGTGCGGACGTCGATGTGGCTGGGCATGTGGACCATGTGGCCGCTGGCGGGGACGAGGGTGCGGAGGCGGTCGGCGACGGCGCTGGCTTTCTCGGGCGTGCTGGAGGCTTCGACGGCGTGGATGTAGTAGTGGCACGCGCCGGGGTGGTTGGGGTTGATCTTGAGGGCGAGCTCGAGGGCTTCGAGCACGCGGGGCGTCTCGGGGCGCGGCGCGGCGGTGCCGACCTCGTAGAGGTCCCAGGGGCGGAGGTCCATGAGGCTCTCCGCGTAGAGCGTGCAGACGTCGGCGTCGTCCTTGTGCTCGTCGTACACGCGGGACATCGCTTCGGCGTAGGCCTTGTCGAGGGTGCTGCGCTCGTCGAAGGTGAGGGGGAGCTTGCCGTCCTTAGCGGAGGCGGGGTCGATGTAGCGGGAGGCGAGGGCGTCGATGAGTGCCTTCTCAACGGGCGTGGCGTTGTCGGCGGCGTCCTTGGCCTTCTGGAGGGCGGACCACGCGGCCTTGGTGGAGTCCTCGGTCATGACGGGGGCGTTGATGTGCGGGCCGTGGCAGAGGGCGATGCCCCAGTACGCCATGGCGCAGCCGGGGTCGAGGCGGACGGCCTCTTCGAAGGAGCGGATGGCCTCGTCGTGGTTGAAGGAGTACATCCAGTTGAGGCCCTGGTTGAAGTAGCGCTGGGCGTCGGGGCTGGAGGTAGTGACCTTGCGGGTGTGGTTGCCGAGGCCGTCGAATAGGCGGGCCTTGGTGGGCTGGGCCGCGAGCTGGCCGGGGTTGGTGGTGCTGCTGGTTGAGCAGGCGGTGAGGGTGCCGGCGAGGAGGGCGAGGGAGAGGGCGCACGCGCTGTGGAGCGAGCGGGTCATGGGTTCACCTGTCAGGAATGGGCGCGGGCGTGAGTGATTCTGGAGGGCCGGGCCGCCGCGCTCGAACAGAGGGCCCGGTGCTTCCACCTGAGAGAAAGCTAGACGGTGAAGAGGAGGGGATCAACCCGAAATGACAAGGGCCCACCGAAGTGGGCCCTTGGAAAGGAGGTTGGTGAGCGGCGCCAGTTCGACTTGTTAGTTGGACTTCTTGTCGACGACCTTGCCCATGGGCATGCCGGTGCGGGCGACGGGGGCGGGGACCTTGCGGAGGCTGCCAGCGCCGGAGGCAATGTCCTTGACGTTCTTGTTGGGGGTGCTGGGCTTGAGGTTGGGCCCGGGGGCGGGCTTGGGGAGCATGGTGCCCTTGGTGGCGTACGTGGTGAGCACCTTGCCGGTGCCGCCCTGCATGACCATCTTGCTCTCGGTGACCTTGGCGTTGAACTTCTGGCCGTCGCTGGTGACGACGCGGGTGATGGAAGCGGTGCGGCCGGTGGAGCCCTTCACCGTGATGGCCTGGTTCTGGCCGGTGGAGATCGCCTTCTTCACGGCGTTGTTGGCGGCCTTGGTGCCCAGGCCCGACGCGGCGACCTTGTTCTGGTCGTGCTTGGTCTTGAAACTCGTGGCGGTGTCGATCTTGCGGTCGACGAGCTTCTTGTCGGTCATGCCGACGTGGCGCGAGCGGGAGTGGCCGCTGCCCTCATCCTGGTTGAGCTTGGTGTTGGCTTTCTGGATGGGCGAGGGCTGCGGCTTGGGCGGAGCCTTGGGGATGACGTTCTTGGGGGCCGGCTTGGGCGTGGGCTTGGGGGCGGGTTTCGTGTTTTTGGGGCCGGTTTGCTTGGTGTTCATCTTGGACATTGGCGACTCCTCCCGGTGTGGGGCGTGTGGTGTACCACGGGAGGGGTGGGGGAGCAAACGGGCTCGGCGGTGCGCGCAGAAAAAACCCCGAGCCTGCGCTCGGGGCTCTTAGATGCTGTGTGATGGCCTGATCAGCCCTTGATGCCGGTGACCTTGACCTTGGTGTAGCGCTGGCGATGGCCGGTCTTCTTCTGCCATGTCTTCTTGGCCTGGAAGTGCTGGATGTGGAGCTTCTCGCCCTTGACCATGGGCTCGATCACCTCGGCGGTGACGGAGGCGCCGGAGACGAAGGGGGCCCCGACCTTGGCCGCGCCGCCGACGTCGCCGACAACGAGGACGTTGCCGAAGGTGATGGTCTTGCCGGCCTCGGCCTTGCCCTCATCGATCAGGTCCACGAGGATGACCTCGCCCTGGGTGACCTTGCGCTGGCTGCCGGACTCGTCGATGATGGCGTACATGCGGAACTCCAAGTAGGGCCGGAATAGTAGCGCCAACCCTCGTCCGGGCAAGGGGGGCGGGTCATCGACGGGGTTCAGGCGCGGGCGAAGGCGGCGCGGCGGCCGGCCTGCAAGGGGCGGCGGGGGAGGAGGTTAGCGGCCAGGGGGCGCTGGCGGGCCCGTCCGGCAGCCCTGAACGTGGGGATCAGGGACGCGGCCAGCAAGCCGAGGGTTGCGAACGCGGCGGGGGCGAGCCAACGGCGGTTCATGTCGGCCCAGAGGGCCCAGCTGACGTCGCGGGAGCGGTGGTCGAAGTCGCCGTGGGCTCCCTGGTCGCCCGGGACGGGGGAGAAGAGGGCGTCGGGCTGGTCTGGGTCGTTGGGGCCGTCGTAGAGGGCGTGGTCGAGGGCGCTGGTGGCGAGCCAGCGGTCGGCGGTGCGGGGGGCGATGCGGTTGCCGAAGACGGCCTTGATGGTGGGCCAGCCGACGAAGAGCTCGCGTCGGGCGTGGGAGACGGACCAGAGGATGGCTTCGGCGGCCAGCTCGGGCTGGTAGATGGGCGGGATTGGCTGGACGCGCCTGGGCATCTTGTTGCGGATGGTCCGGAAGGCGGGGGTGTTCATCGCCGGCAGGTGCACGAGGGTGGTGCGGACCCTCGAGCGCCGGTGCATGAGCTCGACGCGGAGGGACTCGGTGAAGCCCTTCACGGCATGCTTGGCGGCGCAGTACGCGGAAACGAAGGGGATCGAGCGGTAGGCGAGGGCGGCGCCGACCTGGATGATGACGCCGCGGTCGCGGGGGAGCATGCGTTTGAGGGCGGCGAGGGTGCCGTAGACGTAGCCGAGGTAGGAGACCTCAGTGACACGCTTGAACTCGTCGGCGGTCATGTCCCAGGTGGGGGCAAAGACGGCGGTCATGGCGTTATTGACCCAGACGTCGATGGGGCCGAAGGCCTCTTCGATGGTGGCGGCGGCGGACTCGACGGCGTGTGGGTCGGAGACGTCGGTGGGCACGGCCATGGCCCTTCCACCGGCGGCTTCCACATCGCGGACCGTGCCGGCGAGGCCGTCCTCGCCGCGGGCGAGGAGGCCAATGGTGCAGCCGCGCCGCGCGAAGGCGATGGCGGTGGCGCGGCCGACGCCGGAGGAGGCGCCGGTGATGACGATCACCTGAGCCCGGGTGGGCCCGTGTGGGGTGTTGTCGGCGGGCATGGGGTGGAGCGTCGCCGAGGCGTGTGGGAGGGCGGGGTGGCGGGGGGTGCAGGTGCGCTCATGCCGGGAGCGTTCATGCGTTGGGGTTGGGGCGCGGCGTGGAAGCGCGGGGTGGGTGCGAATACACTCCCACCCCTCGTCCCGGCCGGTCCGGCTGGATGGGGGAGCCCTGGGCGAGTGCCGGAGCGGTCAAACGGGGCAGACTGTAAATCTGTTGGCGAAAGCCTACGGGGGTTCGAGTCCCTCCTCGCCCACTTGGATGAAGCCCCGCCGATCGGCGGGGCTTCGTTCGTTTTGCTGCTGGTGTGGGGTTCGCGTGGCGGGAAGGTGGTTCGCTACGATCGGGGGTATGAAGGTGGAGATCCCCGATGACATCCTGAGGGCGGCGGGGTGGAGCGAGCGGGATGTGCTCGTGGAGCTTGCGTGCCGACTGTTCGAATCGGAGAAGATCGAGCTACCTGACGCGGCCCGGCTGGCGGGGCTCGATCGTGTGGCCGTGGAGGGCGAGCTCAAGAAGCGGGGGATCGCTCCTTACAGGTACACCGCTGATGACCTGGAGCTCGACCTGCGATCGCTGGCGCGTCGGCAGGTGCGGCAGCAGCAGCGGAAGGGCGCCTGAGTGCTGGTAGTGAGCGACACGTCGCCGCTGCGGGCGCTTGAGTCGTTGGGACTGCTTGACCTGCTCACAAAGCTGTACGGGCAAGTGCTGATACCTCCCGCAGTGGAGGCAGAGCTGTCGAAAGGGAACGCATTCCCGAAACTGCCGTGGCTGAAGGTTGTCGCGCCTGGCGATCGCGCCCGGGTTGAAGAGCTGCAGGCACGCCTGGGGCCTGGCGAATCGGAGGCGATTGCGCTCGCGTTGGAGCTGGGCGCTGAGGTCCTCATTGATGAGCGGGCGGGCCGGAGCGCTGCGGTGCAGCTGGGGCTCGAAACCACTGGCGTTCTCGGAGTTCTCCTTGAGGCGAAGTCGCGCGGGCATGTGGGCGAGGTGCGACCGCTCATTGAGGCGTTGATCGCGCGGATCCAGTTCCGGATTTCAACGGCAGTTCTGGATCAGACGCTTCGAGCGGCAGGGGAGCTCTAGCGGTGAACGAAGCGCCGCATGGTTGCATGATCGTGCTGATGGGGCTGCGAGGTGCGGGGAAGTCGACAATTGGGAGGCTGATCGCCGGTCGGCTCGGGCGTGAGTTCGTCGACCTTGATGACGAGACTGCGAAGGTGCTGGGCTTTGCGGGTGCTGGCGAGGCGCTGGGTGTTCGCGGGTTGGAGGCGTTCCGTGCGGCGGAGGTCGCGGCGTTGCGAGCGATGAGCGGACGGTCGGCCAGTGTCGGTGTGCTGGCGCTGGGTGGGGGGACGCCCACGGCGCCTGGAGCAGTTCAAGCTCTGCGGAGCATGGACGGAGTTCGCCTCGTGTACCTGCGGGCGAGCGCCTCGGAACTGCAGGCGCGGCTGCGTGGGGATACGACCGCGCGGCCTCCGCTCGTCGGCAGTGACGCCGTTGCGGAAGTGCCTGACGTGCTGAAGGCACGTGACGGTCTGTACCGTGCAATCGCGGATGTCGTGGTCGAGACCGACGGGCTCACCTGCGAGCAGATTGCTGATCTGTTGATCGAACAGCTGCGGATTATGCCCTGATCGACCAGCCGTAGATGAACCATTCGAAGGCGAGCATGGCCGCGGCAGCGAGGACGAACCACCACCAGACCTCGCGCGTGCCGGAGACGCCGGTGACGCCCTCGACCGGTCGGCCAGCGACTTCGAGGGCGGGCGGGCTGGCGAGGGCGCTCTCGACGTCGTCGGCGAGGTTGATGACGAGGGCGTTGTCGAGCGCCGGACCGGTGACGAGGTAGACGCCGGCGCGGGGCAGCAGGCCGGCGCTGAGGGTGGAGGCGCTGGGCTTGTCGGCCTCGCGGAGGACGAGCTCGACGGGGCCGCGGAGGGTGACGCGGCCGGGGGTGTCGGGGCGGAGGCGGACTTCGGCCGGCTCGCCGGTCTTGAAGGCGCGGCCAGCGGCGGCGTCGGCGCGGAGTGTGAGGAAGTCCACCGCGTCAGACAGGAAGATGGGGAAGCCGGCCTGGAGCGGCCAGTTTGTGTGTGAGAGGTCGAATGCGGCGACGAGGCGTCGGGTGCCGGACGCATCGGTGACGAGGGCCATGAGGGGGCCGTCGAGGCCGCGCATGAGTTCCTGGGGGGCGGGTGTGGGCGGAGTGCCGGGCTGCGGGGGCGGGGGCGTTTCGATGACGAGCGGCGTGCTGCGGGAGACGAGCACGCTGTCGAGGGCGACGTTGCGGAGGATGGGGTGCGAGCGCTGCCAGAAGAGGATGTTGGTGGGGCCGGCGGTTCCGGCGGCGGTGAGGAACGTCAACATGGGCACCGCGCCGAAGTGGATGGTGGGGGCCGGGGGGAGACGGGTGGGGCTTACGCGGTCGAAGACGATGAGGTCCGCGGCGGCGAGGTCGCCCGTCGCGGCGTTGCGCTCGTACTCGCTGGCGGGCATGCGGCGGAAGGAGCGGGAGCGGAGCTCGGTGAGCACATCCTCCAGGATCCAGGTCGCGGCGGTGAGGCTGCTGGTATCGGCGGCGTCGTCTGGGACGACGAGGAGGATGGAGGGGCGCTCGGCGGGCGGGAGGACCGCGCCGGCCATGTTGTCGGCGGCGAGCGTGTCGTCGCGCCCGATGGTCGCGAGCAGGACGCCGCCCGTGGTGTTCTGGAGCTCGAAGATGGCGCTCTGGCGCGCGGGGCCGGCTGGGGTGGCGGCGGCGAGGTCGATGGCGCGGCTCTGGAGAATGGTGCCGTCGAGGGAGAGCGACAGGGGGGCGGCGAGGGGTTGGTTCCCGGTGTTGAGGACGTCGACGAAGACCCGGGCAGTGGCGGGGTCCGCGGCATCGCGGCGTACGGAGAAGCCGACGATTCCAAGGTTGTCGAGCTCCTGAGCACCCACGCGCTCGAAGCGCAGGCGGCTGGTGGATGCGGGCAGGCGGCCCTGGTCGCGGAATGAGCCATCGCTGAGGAGGAGGGTGGTGGGGGGCTCGCCGCCGTCGGCTTCGGCGTCGGAGGCGCCCGCCGCGATGGCGTCGGCGAGCTTGATGGCGGCGGACAGGTTGCCGGGCTCGTCGGTCTGCTGAAGGCTGTTGACGGCGTCGGCAATCACGGCGCGGGAGCTGGTGAATCCGGTGACGGCGCGGGCATCGGCGGCGAACGCGACCACGCACACTTCGCGCCGGCCACCGCCGGAGCGGAGCTCATCGACCAGGTCAAGGGCGCGGCGCTTCGCCTTGGTCAGTCGCGAGAGCGGCTCGGGCCCTTCGGTGGGCTCGAGCGCGCCCATTGAGGCCGAGGTGTCCATCAGCAGGATGACGCGCTCCGCGGCGGGCGCGCCCTGGAGCAGCGCGGGGCGGCCCAGGGCGGTGCAGAAGCAGGCGAGGATCAGCAGGTGCAGCAGCAGCAGCCATGAGGGGCGGAGCATGCGCAGCGGCACGTTGGCCTGCACGTCCTCGGTGGCGCGCGGCCAGAACATGATGGTGGAGACGCGGACGGGCCGGCGGCGGAGTTTGAGCAGGTAGAGGACCAGCAGCGCGGGGATGGTGATGGCCGCGGCGAGGAGGGCGGAGGTGGGGTCGAGGAGGGTCAACCCTCGGAGGGTAGAGGGGAGTTCGGCGACGAGTGCGGGTGTGTGAACCGCATCGATGGTTACACCACCCGGGACTTCGTCGAGGACTCCTCAGTCCCGGCGTCGGGTCATTCCTCTACGAGCGGCGCGAGCGCGGCTTTCAGTCCCGCAACTTGTGCGCGGGTCAGATTGGACATGCCGGGGACGTCGGCGAAGAGCTTGGCGACGAAGCTGTCGCGGAGTTTGCGGCCCGCGGCGGTCGTTTGCAGGATCTTTACGCGGCGGTCCTCGGGGTCCTCGGTGCGGGAGATGAGGCCGCGTTCTTCGAGGCGGTCAACAACGCCGGTGATGTTGGAGGGGTCGCAGCACATCTCGGAGGCGAGGGTGCGCATGGGCGCTTTATCCCCAAGGCCCAGCAGGAGTTTGGCCTGCACGGGGGTGAGGTCGTGGCTCTTGGCGATGCCCTCAAAGTGAACGCGGAGGCGCTCGACGTAAGCGAAGAGGACTTCGACCACCTCGGCGCGGAGCGCGGCGTCTGGGTCCTTGGGGCGTGGGATGCGGCACTGGGGCATCAGGAGTGAGTGTAGCGGAACAGTTGAAAACCTCAACTATCGAACATAGGGTTCTTTCCACCCGGGCCGGGAAGAGATCCGAGAGCACCGGGGCGAGCGGGCGCCGCGCGGCGCCGTGAGCCTGGAAGGGCAGCGAGCACCACCCATGAAGCACAAGCCGATTATCGCCGGCGTCCTGCTGGTCGTCGTTCTTCTCGTCGCGGGCGGCGGGGTTTACCTGTTCAAGAAGCGTCAGGATAAGGCGGCCGAGAAGCCGGCAATGACGCCGATGTTCACGGTGGACGTGGTGCCGGTTGAGAAGGTCTCGTGGTTCGAGACGGCGCGGCTTGTGGGCACGGTGGTCGCCAAGCGCTCGGTGCAGGTGGCCAATGAGGTCTCCGGGACGGTGCGCGAGGTGATGTTCGACACGGGCGATGAGGTGCAGGCCGAGCAGGTGCTGCTCAAGCTTGATACGCGGACCGAGGAGGCCGACCTGGCGGCGGCGAACGCGGCGATGTCGGTGGCGCAGAAGGGCGTCGAACTCGCGCAGGCGGACCTCGTGGTGGCGCAGTCGAACCTGGAGCTTGCAAGGAGCAACCAGCAGCGGTACTCCACGGCCAGCGGCGCGGTATCAGCGTCCGAGATCGACCGCGTGAACGCGGACCTGCGGAAGGCGAACGCCGATATCGAGCGGGCGCAGTCGGCGATATCGAAGTCGCGGGCGGAGGTTGAGCAGGCCGCGGCGCGGGTGGCGCAGATACAGACGGTCATCGACAAGAAGACGATCACGGCTCCGTTCCACGCTCGCGCGAGCATCCGCACGGTGCACCCCGGGCAGTACCTGCCCGAGGGCACGCCCATCATCATGCTGGCCGAGATCACCGACGACATCTACCTCGACTTCGCGATCCCGCAGGAGTACGCAAGCCGCGCCGTGCCGGGGCTGACAGTGGTGGCGCAGTCGGAGGTGCTGGGGCCGGATCTCAAGATCACGGTGCTGTCCGTGGATTCGCAGGTGAACCCCAACACGCGGAACATCCGCGTGCGGTCGACGATCCCCGACCCCGAGCACAAGCTGAAGCAGGGCATGTTCATCGATGTGGTGGTGCCGCTGGAGGCCCCGCGTGACTACCTGGCGATCCCGACCACCGCGGTGCGTCGCGCGGCGTTCGGCGATCACGTGTGGGCGGTGGTGCCCGCGCCCGCCGAGAAGCAGATGCCGGGAATGCCGCCGCTGTTCATGGCCAACACCATGATGGTGGAGCTGGGCCCGGACATCGGCGGCAAGGTGCTGGTGAAGAAGGGGCTGCAGGGGAACGAGGAGATCGCCGCGGGCGGGTCCTTCAAGCTGTTCCCGGGGGCGACGGTGATCAAGGCGCAGGCGGGGCCGCCGGGCGGCGGTCCGGGGGGGCCGGGGGCTCCGGAGGGCGCGGCTCCGAATGCCGGCACTGAGAAGCCGGTGGCGAGCAGCAAGTAAGCCAGAGCACTAAGTCAGCAGAGTCAGCGGCAGCGGTGGGGCGAGCGTTCCGCGGTTGTTTCAGAGCACATACAAGAGCACACGAATGAAGTCGTTCACCGACATCTTCATCAAGAAGCCCGTGCTGGCGATCGTGATCAACCTGATCATCCTCGCGGTGGGGTTCCAGGCGATCTCGCACCTGCCGGTGCGGCAGTACCCACGCCTGGAGTCCTCGGCAGTCACCATCCAGACGTTCTACATCGGCGCCAGCGCGGAGACCGTGCGCGGGTTCATCACGACGCCGATCGAGAAGGCGGTGTCGGCGATCGACGGCATCGACTACATCGAGTCGAGCTCGACCGCGGGCGTGAGCATGATCACGGTGCGGCTGCGGCTGAACCACGACAGCAACGACGCCCTGGCGGAGATCTCGGCGCGCCTGAATCAGGTGCGGAGCGAGCTGCCGCAGGAGGCCGAGAGCCCGGTGATCGAGATCGTGCGGACGGACAAGCCCTACGCGACGTTCTACATCGCGATGCAGACCGACACGCTGACGCTGCCGCAGCTGAACGACTACATGGCGCGGGAGCTGCAGCCGGAGCTGCAGAGCCTGCCGGGCGTGCAGAAGGCGGGCATCGAGGGGCCGCGGGCGCTGGCGATGCGGATCTGGCTGGACAGCCGCAAGCTGGAGGCGTTCGACGTGACGCCCTTCGAGGTGCAGAGCGCGCTGGTGCGGAACAACTTCGTGGCGACGGTGGGGCGGACCAAGGGCGCCGAGGTGCAGATCGACCTGGTGACCGACACCGACCTGCGGAGCCCCGAGGAGTTCCGCCAGCTGATCGTGCGGCAGGTGCAGGGCACGATCGTGCGGCTGGGGGACGTGGCGCGGGTGGAGCTTGGGAGCGAGGAGCCGATGGGGCAGGCCGGGTTCAACGGCAAGCCCGCGATCTGGTTCAGCATCTGGCCGCTGCCCAGCGCTAACGAGCTGGACGTGGCGAAGGCGCTCAAGGCCAAGCTGGCGGAGCTGCAGCCGACGCTGCCGTCGGGCGTTGAGATGACGCTCGCCTACGACGGCACGTACTACATGGAGAACGCGATCCGCGAGATCCGCACCACGCTGATGGAGACCATCGGGATCGTGGCGTTGGTGGTGTTCATCTTCATGGGGTCGTTCCGGACGGTGCTGGTGCCGCTGGTCGCGATGCCGGTGTCGCTGGTGGGGGCGTGCCTGGCCATCCTGCTGATGGGCTTCTCGTTGAACCTGCTGACGATCCTGGCGATTGTGCTGGCCGTGGGTCTGGTGGTGGACGACGCCATCGTGGTGGTGGAGAACGTCGAGCGGCACGTGCAGGAGGGCAAGACGCGCCTGCAGGCGGCGCTGATCGGGGCCCGCGAGCTGATGGGGCCGGTGGTCGCGATGACGATCACGCTGGCGGCGGTGTACGCGCCGATCGGGTTCCAGGGCGGGCTGACGGGGATGCTGTTCCGCGAGTTCGCGTTCACGCTGGCGAGCGCGGTGATCATCTCTGGCGTGGTCGCGATCACGCTCAGCCCGATCATGTCGGCGAAGATGGTGCCCGCGGGCGGGAAGGAGAGCCGCTTCCAGCGGTTCGTCAACCGCCGGTTCGAGACGATCCGGCGCGTGTACGCGCGGCAGCTGGACTTCGTGCTCCAGATGCGGTGGGCGGTGGCGGTGTGCGCCCTGCTGATCACCGCGGCGGCGGTGCCGCTGTACCTGAAGTCCCGCAGCGAGCTCGCTCCTACAGAGGACGAGGGCGTGATCTTCACCTTCGTGCAGGCGGCGCCCGATTCGTCGCTCGAGAACACGATCAAGTCGTTCAACCAGGTCGGCGACATCTTCCTCAACGTGCCCGAGCGGAAGTTCTACTTCCAGGTCGCGATGGTCAACAGCGGCTTCGGCGGCATCCAGACGCAGGACTGGGGCAAGCGCGACCGCACCACGGCGCAGATCAAGGACGGCGACCCCGCCAAGCACGGGATGGACGGGCTGTACGCCCAGCTCTCCATGGTGCCGGGGGTGATGGCGTTCCCGCAGACCCCGCCGCCCCTGCCGGGCGCGGGGCAGTTCGACGTGGAGCTCGTGATCACCAGCACCGACGAGGCCGAGGACATGGCCCCGCTCGCCGGGCAGCTCGTGGGCGCGGCGTTCCAGTCGGGCAAGTTCCAGTACGCCGACACCGACCTCAAGCTCGACCTGCCGCAGACCAAGATCGTCATCGACCGCGAGAAGGTGGCGGACCTGGGGCTGGACCTCGCGAGCGTCGGACGGGACCTCGCAGTGATGCTCAGCGGCGGGTACACCAACCGCTTCAACTACGAGGGCCGCAGCTACAAGGTCATCCCGCAGGTGGAAGACCTGGACCGCTCCACCCCGGAGAAGATCCTGGACCTCAAGGTGCGCTCGGCCAACGGCGGACTGGCGTCAGTGCGGTCGTTCCTGGAGCTCGAGACCAAAGCGGGGCCGCGGGCCTTGACGCGGTTCCAGCAGCGCAACAGCTTCAAGGTGTTCGGCGGCGCGGCCCCGGGCGTGACCAAGGCTGAGGCCCTCACCGCCCTCGAGGACGCGGCCCGCAAGGTCCTGCCCGCGGGGTACACCATCGACTACGCCGGCGAGAGCCGCCAGATCCGCAAGGAGTCCTCCTCGCTGGTCACGACGCTGGGCCTGGCCCTGGGGCTCATCTACCTCGTGCTCGCGGCCCAGTTCTCCAGTTTCCGTGACCCGCTCATCGTGCTGCTGGGGTCGGTGCCGCTGGCGATCACCGGGGCGCTGCTGTTCACCTACCTGGGCTTCACGACCCTCAACATCTACTCGCAGGTGGGGCTCATCACGCTGGTGGGGCTGGTGGCCAAGAACGGCATCCTCATCGTGGAGTTCGCCAACCACCTGCAGGAGCAGGGGCTCAGCAAGTTCGAGGCGGTCAAGCAGGCCTCCGCTACGCGCCTGCGGCCCATCCTCATGACTTCCGCGGCCACGGTGTTCGGCCACTTCCCGCTGGTGCTCGTCACCGGCGCCGGCGCCGAGGCCCGCAACAGCATCGGCATCACGCTGGTGGCGGGGATGACGATCTCGACGCTGTTCACGCTGTTCGTGGTGCCGTGCATCTACATGCTGATCGCAGCCCAGCACAAGCACGCGGAGCTCGATGCCGACGGGCTGCCGATCGAGCGGCTGCCGGCGCGGGCGCCGGTGCTGAACGGTGTGCACCAGCGCGAGGTGGTGATGTCGTAAGCGGGGCCGGAAACACGGGGAGAACCACGAGCCCTGTGCGCGAGCACAGGGTTCTTTCTTTGCAGGAACCGTGGGTGCAGGTATCCCCTGTGCTTGCGCACAGGGCTCGTGCTTACTCCTGCGGCTTTTTGGGGGCGACCGAGGCCTCGATCTGCTTGAGCAGGTCATCGAGCGCGGCGCGGTCGAGCCACTTGCCGCGCACGCAAACCGCCTCGATCTTGCGGGTGTTCGCAATGTCGTTGGTCGGGTCGGCGCTGAGCAGCACCAGGTCCGCGCGCTTGCCCGCGGCGATCACCCCGAAGTCCGGGTCAATCCCAGCGCCCGAGCCCTTGTTCGGGAGCGAGCGCAGGTAGTCGGCGGGAGTCGCGGTCGCGGCCTTGAGCGCCTGCGCGGGCGAGAGGCCCGCGCGGACGAGGGCCTCAAGCTCCTCGTGGAGGGCGAAGCCTGTGACGAGGAAGAACTGCGGCGAGTCGGAGCCCGCCATCAGCGGCACGCCCTGCTTGTTGAGCTCGGCAACGAACGCTGCCCGCACGCGGGTGAACCAGGGGCCCAGCTCCCCATCAGAGAACGGGCCGTTGTCGACGGTGTGCTGCCGCTGCTGCTCCCACTGCTTGACGGCGTTGGGCATGATGTACTTGATGCCCGGCTTCTTGAGCAGGGTCTCGTTGGTGGTGTTCACGTCGGCGATGAGGTCGAAGAGCGCGGCCGTGGGGGTCACGGTCACTCCCGCCTTCTTGATGCGGGCAACAACCGCAGGGACTTGCGTGAGGTCCGCGGCGTCCTTCACGTGCGGGGCGGGCATCTGTGCCCAGCCGTGCTCGGCGCCCGGGGGGCAGATGGCGGCGAGCAGGCCGTCCATGTGCTCAATTTGCATGGTGGCGGCGAGGGCGCGGTCGAGGCCAACCTCGTTGTCCACGTGCCCTGCCACGGCGATCCGCTGCTCGCGGGCGGTGTTCTGGATGGCCTCGTACACCTGCGGCACAATGACCCGGTGCGACTTGATGAGGTCAAAGCCCCTGGCCTTCTGCGCCGCCACGGCCTCGCGGGCCTTGTCGGCGGTCTTGTGCGCCTGGGCGTTCATCGGCGGGCCGGCGAAGTAGCAGAGCGGGCCGACGAGTTCGCCGGTGGCCATGCGGCGGCGGAGCTCGATGTGGGCATCGTGCCCGATCATCCCGCGGGCGGTGGTAACGCCGTTGGCCAGCAGCAGCGCGGCCGCGCGCCAGGAGGGGTCGCCCTGATCGCCAGCGAAGGGCGGGAAGTGGACGTGCATATCGCAGAGGCCGGGGATCAGGAACTTGCCCGAGCCATCAACCTCCGTCGAACCCTTGAGGGAGACGGGCTTGTCGGTGATTTCAGCGATCTTGCCGTCACGGACAACGACGGTGCGCTTGGGCAGCGTGCCCGCGTCGGTCATAGTGATCACTGTGACGTTGGTGATGACGACGGGCACAGCGCCCAGCGGCTTGACTTCGAGCTTTGTGGTCGGCTGCTGAGCAGCTTCGGCCTGCGGCGGCGTTGCCGGCGAGGGTACGGCGGGCTGGGCCACTGCGGCGCCCGCGAGCATGGTGCACACCGAGAAGCCTGCAATCCGCATCATCGTTTTCACTGCCGCAGACGCGCGCATAACCCCTCCGTCCGGATAAGTCACCCCGCCCGGGTGACAAGATGCGGTGGGCGTGCTGATCCGTCGGACAGGCGCCGAATTCCGGCGCACCCCGGTCGCACAACGTGGCCGCCGCAAGGGCCTTGGAGCGAGTTGCGCGAACCTTCGCCCTCCGGTGCAACCGCTGGTGACCAGACGCGAACGGGTGTCGGTCCCCGTCAGGGGATTGTGTTGCAGGGTTGCTGTTTGCAGGTCACGGAACCGTTCATGACTGACCCGGTCGGCAGGCTGCCGGATGGCTCGGAGTACCTCCGGTACATCCCACCGCTGCCGCTGGACGCGCGGTGGCAGCTGCCGGAGGACACCGGCGGCCTGCGGGCGGCGTGGCTTGCACTCCGCACGGCCCTGTCCGAAGCGGGGCGGCTCGACGCGGCCATGCGCACGCTGGTTGAGCACTGGGCCTCGCGCGGGCTGCTGGTGCGCCCGATCCAGGTGAGCGGGCGGTCGCACATCGCGATGATGCTGGAGATCGGGATCGACGCCGCAGTCGCGGCTTCGGCGGAGGTGAGCACCGATCTTTCGAAGTGGCCGACAGAGGCCGGGCGTCGGCAGAGCGCCGACCTGCTGGTCGGCGTGATCAAGCAAGGGGTGGACATCGCGCCCGCCGAGGTGGCGCAGCTGCACGCGCTGCTCTGCCCCACGCTGCGTCCGCCCGCGGTGCCTGGCATGGTGCAGGACCCCGAGGTGCTCCGTGACAGCCGCGGCAAGTGGCGGCGGCACATGGTGCTGGTCATCGACGGGGAGGGCGTGCGGAAGGACACGGCGCCCGTTGACCGGGTTCTGCCGTCGATTGCGGAGGCCATACGGGCGAATGCCGCGGCGAGGGCCGCGGGGGTGCCGGCGCTGGTGCGTGCGGCGTGGGTGCTGCACGCGCTCGGCGTGATCCATCCCTTCTATGACGGCAACGGGCGGCTGGCGCGGACCCTGGCCTCGGCGGTGATGATCCGCGCCGGGGGCTTCCCCCTGATGCTCCCGCCCACGGCCCACCCCACGTACCTGCATTGCGTGTCCACGGCACGCAAAGGCGACCCCGCTCCCCTGGTCCAGTTGTTCGCGAACGCGCAGCGGCTGGTGGTGCGGGATGCGGTGGAGTTTCTGAGCCGGGGCGTCCCGTAAGATTGGGCGTGCAGGCGTACAGGGTCATCGTGGTGGGGGGAGGGCACGCGGGCGTGGAGGCCGCGTGGGCGGCGGCCAATGTGCTGGGTGGGTCCGCGATTGGAGCCGACGGGCCGTCAGTCGCGCTTGTCACGCTCGACACATCCAAGATCGGGGTGATGTCGTGCAACCCGGCGATCGGCGGCCTGGCGAAGGGCCAGCTCGTGCGAGAGGTGGATGCGCTCAACGGCCTCATGGGGCTGGCGACGGACGCGACGGGCATTCAGTTCAAGGTGCTGAACACGAGCAAGGGGCCGGCGGTGCACGGGCCGCGGGCGCAGTGCGACAAGCACGCGTACGCGGAGGAAGTGCAGCGTCTGATCGCCATGCGCCCTGAGATCGAGCTGGTGGCGGGGAGCGTGGAGCGGCTGGTGGTGGAGCGCGGCGAGCTGCGCGGGGTGGTCGTGAAGCGGGCGCCTTCCGGTGAGGTGCTGGAGCTGCACGCGGGCGCGGTTGTGCTGACCACTGGCACGTTCATGCGGGGGCTGATGCACACCGGCGAGCGCAGGACGGAGGGCGGGCGGTTCGGTGAGGCAGCGGCGGTGGGCATCTCGGGGGCCTTGCGCGAGCTGGGGTTCGAGCTGGGGCGATTGAAGACGGGAACGCCGCCGCGGTTGAAGCGGGGGTCGATCGACTGGGACGGACTGCCGCAGCAGTGGGGGGATGAGCGGCCGGCGCCGTTCTCCGATCTCACGGGATCGAAGGAGTCGATTGCGCGAGCAATCGGAGGTGCTTTCTCTGAGGACTTCCGAGCGGAAGGCGAAGAGGAATGCACTCGATCGCTTGCGCGTTCGGTTCTGTTCGAGCGCTTCCCACTCCTGCCGCAGGTCGCGTGTGCCCAGACGCACACCACGCGCGCTGTGCACGAGATCATCCGTGTCAACCTGCACCGCGCGCCCATGTACTCGGGGCAGATCGAGAGCGTGGGCCCTCGCTACTGCCCCAGCATCGAGGACAAGGTCGTGCGCTTCGCCGAGCGCGAGACGCACGGCGTGTTCCTCGAGCCCGAATCGCTCCGCGACGACTGGGTCTACTGCAACGGGATTTCCACCAGCCTGCCGGCGGATGTGCAGGACGCGATCGTGCGCTCGATGCCGGGCTGCGAGCGGGCGGAGGTGTACCGCTACGGGTACGCGGTCGAGTACGACATGGTGCGCCCGCACCAGATCCGCGCCACGGGCGAGACGAAGCTGGTGCGGAACCTGTTCCTCGCGGGGCAGATCAATGGGACCAGCGGCTATGAGGAGGCCGCGGCGCAGGGGCTTGTGGCGGGCGTCAATGCGGCCCGGCGTGCGACGGGCCAGGGTGAATGGGTACTGGGGCGCGAGCAGGCGTACATCGGCGTGCTGATGGACGACCTCGTGACCAAGACCCCGATCGAGCCGTACCGCATGTTCACGAGCCGCGCCGAGCACCGGCTGCTGCTGCGGGCGGATAACGCCGCCGACCGGCTGACGCCCGTGGCGCGGGAGGTGGGGTTATTGGAGAACGCGTGGGGGCGGGTGCGGTCGCGGGTGTTTGCTTTGCGCGGGGAGCAGATGCGGGCATTGCACGCGGCCATCGATGCGGCGCGGGTTGAGGGTGTGCCGCTGGGGCGGCGGATGATGGCGGCGGAGTTCGAGTTGGACGACTTGCGGCGGGATCTGGAGGAAGTGGGTGACGAAGACATCCGATCGCTTGCGCGATCGGCTGTTTCGGCTCTGACCACTGTGTACGCCGACCGCCGGTATGAGCCCTATCTGGTGCGGCAGCGGGCGGAGATCAAGCGGCAGGCGGAGCTCGAGCACCGCCGTCTTCCAGAGAATGCCCCGTACGAGTCGTTCCACCAGATGCGGACCGAGGCCCGCCAGGCGCTGGTGAAGTTCCGGCCGGCCACGTTCGGGCAGGCGGGGCGGCTGGAGGGGATGACCCCGGCGGACCTTACACTGCTGGCCGTGCTGGTCGCCCGCAAGTGAGCCATTGAGACGCCGATGCTGATTGCACTGCTCGCCGAAACCGCCGCGGAACGCAACTTCGCTCTGGACCTCGTTGTGGTCCTGGCGATGGCGGCGCTGGTGGCGCTCGCGTTCAACCGTTTTCGGCTGCCCTCGATCCCCGGGTACATCATCGCCGGCGCGCTCATAGGGCCGCACGCGTTCCAGATCATCCGCACGGCTGGGCGCGTCGAGGAGATCGGCCACCTTTCGACCATCCTCCTGCTGTTCATCCTCGGCCTTGAGCTCGACATGGCCAGGGTCAAGAAGGGGCTGTTCTCGATCGTGGGCGGCACGACGCTGGCCACCGCCATCATGGTGCTCCTCGCCTGGGGCCTGGCCTACCTCTTCGTCGGCAGCGTGCCGGTGGCGCTCGGGATCGCCCTTGCGATGGGGTTTACGGCCACGGCGGCGCCAATCCGCATGATGGAGCAGCGGCGGGAACTGCACACGACCTACGGGCGGCTGGCATTCGGCATGTGCCTGTTCCAGGACCTGCTCGCCGTGGTCGCCCTTGCGGTGATCCCCTTCCTGGCGCTGTGGAACGGCACTGCTGTGAACCAGGAGGAGACGACGCCGCTGCAGGCGCTCCGCGCGGGCGGCATCGCGGTCGCTGGCATCGCCCTGCTCCTGCTGTTTGGGCGCTTCGTGCTCCCGAAGATTTTGCGGGAGGCAAGCCGCTATGGCGGCGAGGTCATGATCGTGGTCTCCGCGGCCATGGCCCTCGCGGGCGCGATGTACACCGCGTGGCTGGGTTTCAGCCCGGAGATGGGCGCGTTCCTGGGCGGCTTCATGCTGGCGAGCACGCCCTTCCGGTTCCAGGTCTCGGGGCAGCTGATCCCGATGCGCGACCTGTTCCTGGCCGTGTTCTTCACCGCGGTCGGTCTCGCGGTGCCGCTGCGGGACGTCGCGAGCTCGTGGTGGGTCGTGCTGCTGGGGCTGCTGGGGCTCGCGTTCGTGCGGCTGGTCGGGATACCGCTGGCATCGTGGGCGCTGGGCGCGTCGCTGCGGGTGGGCGTGCTCGCGGCGGTCACCCTCGTAGCGGCGGGCGAGTTCACGCTCATCATCCTGGCGAAGGGGCGTCAGGAGGGCTTGTTCACGGAGGAGTACGTCGCGCAGGCGGTCGCGGTGGTCGCGTTCTCGATCCTGTGGTCACCGCTCATCGCGGCGCTCGGGCGGCGGGTGGCTCCGCGCCTTGAGTCCGTCCGAAATGCGCCCTGGGTGCAGCGTTCGATGCTGCGGGAGGAGCCCGCGGCCGTTGACGGTGTGGCCGACGCCCAGGGGGACAAGTTCAAGGTCATCATCGCGGGATTCGGGCCGGTGGGGCGGGCTGTGGCCGATGCGCTGCAGCCGGAAGGCGTGGACATCACAGTGGTGGAGCTCAACCCCAACACCGTGCAGCGGCAGGTGCTGCTGGGTCGCAAGATCGTCTATGGCGACGCCAGCAACCCCGAGGTGCTGCACTCGGCCGGCATCGAGCATGCCGACGCCGTTGTGCTGACGATGCCCGATGAGGAAGCCATGCTGCGGGCCTGCCGCACGGTGCGGATGCTCAAGAAGGACGTGTTCCTCGCGGCCCGCGCCAACGCACTGAGCAAAGGCCTGATGGCGATGCAGCTCGGGGCTGATCACGCGGTGGTGGAAGAGATGGCCACCGCGGAGGCGATGGGCAAGGAAGTGCTGCTGAAGGTGAAGGACCGGATGGCGGGGGCCGATACGGGGCCGCGGTTGTACGAGTTTCAGTGAAAGGATTCGTGTCATGAACCTCCTTGCGGCTGTCGTCCTCACAAGCGGGTTGTGGCATCAGGCACCTGCTGACCCGCGGCACATCACCGTTGATGTGAGAGTTGTGGACGCGAGCGGTACGCCAGTTGCACGGGTACCGCTCATGGCTAAAGTCGATTCGACAAATGCGTTCGCGGAGACCGACGCGGATGGAACCGCCAATTTCAACCTCTTGGCACCCGCGACAGATGTAAAAGTTGATATCGCGACATTGGTAGGGCCGGCGCGAAGGGGCGAGAAGTACAGCGAGTACCGCGAAAGGAAAGCTGCAGGTGCTGCCCTGATCGAGGCTCATACGTTTGAAAAGGCATATGCCACAAGCGTGCCGCAGGGGAGTGAGCGTGGTTCGCTCCGCATCGTTGTTCAGCCCGCGCTCAAGGTTACGTTCAAGGTTGAGGACGCCGGTACTCCTGTACAGCACGGTGGGGTGGTTGGCCGCCAGCTCCCGTTGACAGTGCAAGCCAAGCGGCCGGTCAATGGTTCGTGGACCATCGGCTGCATTAGGCCTAACGAGCGGACGGTGCTGTTTGCACTGTGCGGCAACTCCGCGGCGGTTCCAATCGTGACTCCGCCGATCCAGAAGGACACGAATCTCGGCGTGTTTCAGGTGCCGACTTGGAAAGAGTCCGCTCAAGTTCCCATCACTCTTACCAACTTCACAGGCAAAGGACTCGCTGAAACGCGGCTCCGTGGAATCTCGTTCGTCAAGTCTGATGGTTCTCTTGTACAGTCGTTTCTGGACCTGGTGCCCGGGGATGCGATTGAGGTAACCGGCGATGGCAAATCGCCGAGCCTGCCGGAAGGCACCTTCTACGTTGTGCCCGGAGCCTTCATGGCCACACGGGCGCAGGTTCGACTATTCGAGCGGTGCGCTGCTGGCGAGGACCTGTGTAAGTCGTCTATCCCGAAGGTTGTCGTGAGCGGCGGCAAAGCCGACCACATCACGGTGGATACGCCTGCCGCTGAAGCAGCGATTCTGTCAGAAACTTCGCCGAAGTGAAAACAACGAGTCTGACTCGGGCACTCACCGTGCGGCGCCGACAACTACATCGTCGAACTCGTCGCCACGGAACAGGTTGCCCAGGTAGGCCCGCTTGACGATGGGGTCGTTGATCACGTCGCGCGGCGTGCCCTCCGCGATCTTGCGGCCCTCGAGGATGATGCACGCGCGGTCGCACACGCGCAGCGTCTGCTGCACGTTGTGGTCGGTGATCAGGAACGCGATATTGCGGTCCGCGAGGCGGCGGATCTCGGCCTGGAGGTCCTCGACCGCGATGGGGTCGACGCCGCTGAAGGGCTCGTCGAGGAGGATGAGCTTGGGCTCGGTCACGAGGGCGCGGGCGATCTCGAGCTTGCGGCGCTCGCCGCCCGAGCACGTGCGGGCGGGCTCGTTGGCTTTCTTGAGCAGGCCGAACTGGTCGAGCAGGGCCGCGGCGCGGTGCTTGCGCTCGGCCCGCGGCAGCTTCAGCGTCTCGAGGATCGCGAGCAGGTTCTCCTCGCAGGTGAGGCGGCCGAAGATGCTTGGCTCCTGCGAGAGGTAGCCCATGCCCAGGCGGGCACGCCGGTACATCGGCAGGTCGGTGACGTCCTGGCCATCGAAGAACACGCGGCTGCCGGAGCCCGGGTCAGGGTCGATCATGCCGATGGTCATGCGGAAACTGGTCGTCTTGCCCGCGCCGTTGCGGCCCAGCAGCCCGACCACCTCGGCACGCTCCACCGAGAAGCCCACGTCGTCGACGACGACCCGCCCGTTGTACGTCTTGTGCAGTTTCTGGGTCTGGAGCAGCGGCATCAGGCCCAGAGTTTAGACGGTGGGAAGCGGTGATGCGTCTTGGGGTGTTTGGCCCCTATGCGGGCTGCCGTGTGGTGAATCACCCCGCGCACCGCCAGGCTAATGCAGGAACCGCAGGCACATGGGGTAGCGGAAGTAGCGGCCCTTGCCGGCGGAGAGCGCGCCGAAGATGGCCGCGATGTAGCCGAGCAGGTACAGGCCCACGATCAGCACCTCGCCGATGCAGATGACCGTGAGCAGCAGGGCGATCACTCCGTAAACGAGCATCGACAGGTGAAAATTGACGATCTCGCGCCCGTGGTCGTCCACGAACGGCGACTCCTTGTGCCGCACCCGCCACATGATGAGGGCGGGGATCACCGGGATCCAGAACACCGGCAGGATGAACGCCGTGAGGTGCATGAAGACCGCCCACGTCCGCTCCCACTCCGCGGCGTGCGGGTCGTGCAGGGGGTCGGCTTGTGGGGGGTAGGTCTCCACGCCACTGCTTTCGGTATTCCCCGTCGCGCCTTTCAGGGGCGGGGTACCAAACACGGAGGTACGGAGAGCACTGAGGTGGGAACTGGAATCAAGGGTCAAGAAGGCCGTGGCCTCTCATCCGCCTCCCGTCCTTTCACCAACTCCGCCTCCCTGTACTCCGTGCCTCCGTGTTTGGTCTTCGTCTTTCAGTTCCCGAAGAGGTTCTTCTCACCAAAGTACCCGTTCGCCTCGAAGTACCGCATCGCCTCATCGACGCTCGCGAAGATCTTGGTCGCGGTCTCGGTGATGAAGGGCGAGGGACTCTTCTTGGGCTTCCACACCACGAAGACCTCTTTCGTGTGCTCCCACGCGTGGTGGAGCTCGCGCTCGACGCCGCTTGACAGGCCCGGGATGCCGCCGGGCAGCTCGGGGATGTAGCTCACGATCATGTCCGACTGGTCCACGAGCTTGAAGTCGCGCATGTAGATCTGGCCGTCGATGTCGCCGGCGATGTCCAGCACCTCGCGGATGCGGACCTTGATGGGGGCGGCGGTCTTGGCACCGCCAAAGGTGTGCGGGGCAACCTCCAGGAACTCCTTGCCCTCGCGGGCCGCGGCCATCGACCGCTCCAGCAGGAGCTTCTCGTCCACATCGCCGGGGTCGAAGGTGATGAAGTGCTGGGCGAGGGCGGCGCGGAACGCGTCGATCTCGGCGAGCACGTCGGGCATGTCCACGACGTGCGACATCGGGAAGCTGGGGTACACCTTCCGCATCCCAGGGCGGCAGATGAGGCGGAACAGCTGCTTCACAGTGGGCTGGTGCCGGCCGCGGGAAAGGATGTAGAACTTGGAGCTCGGGATCGCCTTGGACATCAGCTCAGTGGCGAGGATCTCCTCCTCCCGCCACACCATGCAGTCCTTGAGCGTGGCGTCGATCTCATGCTCGTTGTGCAGGCGGTGGTGCACGACCTCGATGTTGTCCACCAGGCAGATGAAGAGGTCCGGGTTGAGCTTGGCGATCTGGTCGTAGTCGAAGGCGGAGAACAGGCCGTGCCGCCAGCGGAAGGTGGCGTGCGTGTTCACCATCAGGTTCTTCTGGTCGCGGCTGTCAGCGATGATGTCCTTGAACGCGGCCCGGCGGAGGGAGTCGAGGCGCGACAGCGGCAGGTCGAGGATGCGGCCGGGGCGCACGTCCCGGGCCTCGCGGTACATCATGTCGCCGACGTGGTAGATGCTGATGGGATCGCCCTGCTCGCCGGCGAAGCGGGCCGCGCCATCGAGGTACGGCTTCTTGTCCATTCCAACCTGGCCGGTGACGATGGCGCGCATGGGGCAACTCCGTGAAGGGGAGGATGATAGGTGCGTAGCGCAGCCCCATAGGACCGAGAGGACTCATAGGACCTATGCGAAAAAGGCCGGCGCAACGCGCCGGCCTTCGTGTATCACTGTTGTCGCGCGGCTCAGTTCGCCGCCGCGTCGCCCTTGCGGTGCGCGGCCTCGACCAGGGCCTCGAGCTCCGGGTCGATGCGGCGGAAGAAGCGGCTGGGCTTTTCGTCGCTCAGGCGGGCGTTGAGCTTGGTGAGGCCCTCATCCACGATCTGGCGGACGCGCTCGCGGCTGATGCCGATCTCGTCGGCGATCTGCTTGAGGGTGAGGGGCTCGCAACCGTCGAGGCCGAACCGCATGCGGAGCACCGCGGCCTCGCGCTCGTCAATGGACTCGAGGAGCTTCTTGAGGAGGGTGAGCTCCTCATGGTGGAACATGCGCTCGTCGGGCGTGCCGTGGCGCGTGTCGGCCACGAGTTCGGACAGGTTGATGAGGTCGCCGTTGTCGTCCTTGGCGGTGCTGCCGCCGGACTGGAAGGCGCGGATGGAGCGGCGGATGATGCGGACCTTCTTGAGGGGCAGGTCCATCGCCTTGGCGAGGTCCTGAAGGCTGGGCGGGGCGCCGAGCTCGGCCTCGAGGCGGCGGTACGCGATCTTCCACTTCGCGATCAGCTCCACCATGTAGGCGGGGATGTGCACCGGCTGCGTGGCGTTCATCAGCGCCCGCTTGATCGCCTGCTTGATCCACCAAGAGGCGTAGGTGGAGAAGCGGGCGCCCTGCGCGGGGTCGAAGCCCTCGACGGCGCGGAGCAGGCCGATGTTGCCCTCTTCGATCAGGTCGGTGAGGGACAGGCCGCGGTTCACGTAGTTCTTGGCGATCGACACGACGAGCCGCAGGTTGGAGCGGATCATGCGCTCGCGGGAGGCGGCGCAGTTGTCGTTGATGATCTTCCAGCCAAGCTCGCGCTCCTCCTCGGCGGTCAACAGCGTGTAGCGGTTGATTTCCTTGAGGTAGAGCGACAGGTCCGATTGGACAGACCGGCTCCCTGTGGTTGTCTTGTCAGCGGAAACTCGACTCACGTCTCCCACCCTTCCCGGCGTAGATTCGCCGTACTGCCCCGGTCGGAACTCCGGTTCTGCACACAAACGCAGGGGCACGCAGGCCCAGGCAGCAAGCCACTATCCGTATGACCCCGTCCTAGGGTTTCATCGACTCTGGGGCCTAAGGGCTGAAGGATCTCTCTCGCGCACCTCTCCCCAGTATGAACATGTGCCGGTTTGCGCGAAATGCAAGGCACACTCGGAATTTTTTGCTCGTCGACGAACTTTTCTGCGCCACCCCCCTCCAGCACCCTTCCGGCCCGTCCGAACGTATATTTTGAGTGTCGCCAAGCTGGCAGGATGAAGTATTGGCAGGCGGCAACCCATGAGCCAGGACATCTCTAAACTCTTGCAGGAATGGGCTTTCCAGCCCGGGCAAATCAACGCACGCATGATCGTGGGGGACGACGGCGAGCCCCGCGTGCAGGTCCGCCTGGACCTCGGCATCATCCAAATGTTCGCCGACGGGCGTCCGGACGGCGAACGTCCGTTCGGGTACCCCAGCCTCCTGGAGTACTTCGAGGCGCAGCTCGAGGGCGAGGATGAGCCCGATTATTCGGGGGCTGAGAGCAAGCCCGATAAGCAGAATCTGACGTCCGACGACTGCCGGGCCCTGCGGGAGGAGGCCGCGCAGTTCTACCAGCGGTACCTCGCCCTGCTCGTTCTGGAGGACTTTGACCGCGTGGTACGCGACACCACCCGCAACCTGCGGGTGCTGGACCTGTGCGCCAAGCACGCCTCCACCGAGGAGGACCGCACCATCCTGGAGCAGTTCCGCCCCTACATCACCATGATGCGGGCAAGGGCCCTTGCCAGCCAGGCGATGAAGGACAACGAGCCCAAGGCCGCGATCCACGCCCTGGATGAGGGGCTGGAGGCCCTCCGATCCTACTTCAACGATTCGGGCAAGCCGCAGATGTTCGACCAGAGCAGCGAGGTTGAACTGCTCCGCGGCATGCGCGACGCCCTGGTTCCCAAGCTGCCCATCTCCCAGAAGACCGAGCTCCGCCAGCGGCTGGCCAAGGCCATCGAGCAGGAGAACTACGAGCTCGCGGCCATCCTGCGGGATGAACTCAAGCAGCTGAAAGACACGCCGGCGCAGGGGTGACTTGCTCTGCGCTGATCTGCTGCAGCTCCTCCGCCCCATACGGGGCGGCTTGAGATCGCCCGAGCGAACCATGGGTTCAGCGACGCGAAGCCGCGTCGCTGCACCCGTGGCAACGCTCCAACGCCCCCTTCGGGGCGGAGACAGAGAGCAACCTGTGTTTTGGGCCGGCGGTTGCCCGCCATCCGATAGCTTTGGGCGATGAGCCCCACTCCCAACTCCCCCGTCCATTCCGGCGTGCAAGCGAGCGAGTCCGAGGTGTTTTCCGCCCTTGAGGGGCGGTCGGTGTACCTCGTGGGCATCGGCGGGTGCGGGATGTCCGGGCTGGCCCGGATGATGCGTAGCCGCGGCGCGGCGGTGAGCGGGAGCGACAAGGAACAGAGCGAGACGACCGACGCGCTGGTGGCCGAGGGTGTGGCGGTCGGGTTTGACCAGAGCCGGGCGTGGATCCCCGAGCAGTGCGACGTGCTGGTGGCGACCGCGGCCGTGCGGCCCGACCACCCGCAGCTGCTGGAGGCGCAGCGGCGCGGCGTGCCGGTGTACCTGTACGCGGAGGCGTTGGGCCGCTCGATGGTGGGGCGGACGGGGGTGGCCATTGCCGGGACGCACGGCAAGAGCACGACCACTGCCATGCTGGGCTGTGCCGCGACGGACGCGGGGCTGGACCCGACGGTGATCGTGGGGGCGACGAGTGCGCAGCTCTCGACGGGGGCGCTGGCGGACATCGGGCAGCCCACCGGGTTCCGGCTGGGCGCGAACGCGATCCCGCGTGGGGGCATGGCGGGGAAGCCGGGCATCCTGGTGGCTGAGGCGTGCGAGTTCAACCGTTCGTTCCACAACTTCCGCCCGACGATCGCGAGCATCTCGTCGGTGGAGGCTGATCACCTGGACATCTACGGCTCGCTCGACGCGGTGGTGGAGGCCTTCCGCGACTTCGCGAAGCTGGTGCCGGCGAAGAGCGCGGGCGGCAGGCTGCTGATCGCTCATGACGGCGCCCACCGGCGCGAGGTGACCGCCGGCTTGGACTGCGAGGTCGAGACCATCGGCTTCTCGCCCGAGGCGAACTGGGTCGTGAGCTACGACCCCGGGACGCGGAAGGTGACGGTGTCGCACGAGCGCGAGGTCGTGGCTACGTGGACGAACCTGCTTCCCGGGGCGCACAACGCCGTGAACGCGGCCACCGCCTTCGTGCTCGGATCGTGGCTGGGCGGTGACGCCGCGACGCTCGCGAAGAGCCTGGGCGCGTTCCGCGGGATCGATCGGCGGATGCAGTTCCTGGGCGAGCGGCCCATGCCCAGCGGCGGCGTCGTCCGCGTGTACGACGACTACGGCCACCACCCCACCGAGATCGACTGCACGCTGCGGGCTCTGCGCGAGAGCGAGCGCCCGCAGGACCGCGGCGGGCGACTCGTGTGCGTCTTCCAGCCACACCAGCACAGCCGCACGCGACACCTGATGGAGGAGTTCGCCAGCAGCTTCTCGCAGGCGGATGTGGTCATCGTGCCGCAGATCTACTTCGTGCGCGACAGCCAGGAGGAGAAGCAGAAGGTCACGGCCGGCGACCTCGTTGACCGCCTTCGCAGCAAGGGCGTGCGGGCGATGCACCTGTACCCCTTCGAGGCGATCGTCGAGCAGCTCGAGAATGTCTGCCGCGGCGGCGACCTGCTGGTGGTGATGGGGGCGGGGCCGGTGTGGCAGGTGGCGCGGGGGTTCCTGAAGGCGTGAGGCAGAAAACTAAACACGGAGGCACGGAGTACACGGAGAAGGAAGGCAGAGTTGGGATGGGAAGGGAGAAGATGACGGGAGGATGTTGAAGCTGGACCTGTTTTTTTCGTCCCACCATCCTCTCCGTGCTCTCCGTGCCTCCGTGTTTGGTATGAAGGATTGAGATGACCGCAGTCGCGACTGAACCGGTGATCCAGGCGAACGCCCCCATTCCGACGTGGTTTGGGATCGGCGGTGGCGCGGAGCGGTTCTGTGTGCCGCGTTCGGTGGAGGAACTGCGGCGGTGCGTGGAGATTGATCCGCGTCTGCGGGTGCTCGGCGATGGGGCCAACCTGCTGGTTGATGACGATGGCGTGTCGGAACTGGTGGTTGAGCTCGCTGCGACCGGGTTCACGAAGATCGAGATGGATGTGAAGACCGGGCGCGTGTACGCGGGGGCGGGCGCGGATCTGGCCAAGCTGGTGACCGAGTCGGTGCGGCAGGGTTTGTCGGGGCTCGAGGGCCTTGGCGGGATCCCGGCGACCGTGGGCGGGGCCGTGATGATGAATGCGGGCGGGGCGTTCGGGGAGATCGGGCCATCGATCGTGCGGGTGTTCGCCGTGGACCGCGTCGGGCGCGAGCGGGTGCTGGAGAACGGGCGCGACGTCCGCTTCACGTATCGCCACTCGGGGTTGCAGGGGCTGATCATTACCGGGGCCGAGCTCATGCTGCCGCCCGGCGACGCCGCGGCCCTGCGGACGAAGCTCAAGGATGTCATGGCGTACAAGAAGACCAGCCAGCCGATGGCGGAGAACTCCGCGGGCTGCTGCTTCAAGAACCCGACGCTGGGCGAGGATGTGAAGGAGCTCGGCGAGGTGGGGGCGAAAGGCCGGCGTGTGTCCGCCGGGCTGCTCATCGACCGCGCCGGGTGCAAAGGCATGCGCGTGGGCGGGGCAAGTGTCTCGATGCGGCACGGCAACTTCGTCGTGACCGACGCGGGGGCGAAGGCCCGTGACGTGATCGAGCTGATGGGGCAGATGGTCGCTCGGGTGCGCGACGCGTTCGGCGTCACGATCGAGCCTGAGGTGGTGGTGTGGTCCAGACATCAATAGGAGAACGCACCGAGATGAAGACATCTCGGTGGCACGTATGGATGTTCTTGTTCTAGGCGGCGGCCCCGATTCCGAGCGGCAGGTGAGCTTGTGGAGCTCGCAGGGCGTGGCCGATGCGCTCAAGGGTCTGGGCACGTACCGCGTGCGCTACGAGGTCATCGGCCGCCTCACCCAGGCCGAGCTGAGTGGTCTGCCTGGCGACGTGATCTTCCCCGTCCTCCACGGCGGCTGGGGCGAGGGCGGCGGTCTCCAGGACCTGCTGGAGCGCGACGGGCGGGCATACGTGGGCTGCCGCCCGCAGGCGGCACGCCTCGCGATGGACAAGCTGGCGACCAAGGCCGCGGCGTGGCGCGTGGACGTCCGCACGCAGGAGGCCGCGGTATTTAACGCGGCGGACGAGGGCTGCCCGTTCGAGGCGCCCGTGGTCGTCAAGCCCGTGCACGAGGGCTCGAGCGTGGGGGTGCACTTTGTCCGCTCCCCGGGGGAGTGGGCGGGCGTGCGCGAGCGGGTCATGAGCGAGCAGCGGGAGCACCCCGGGCGGGTGCACATGATCGAGCGGGCCGTGCTCGGCGGGCGCGAGCTCACCGTCGGCATGCTTGATGGCAAGGTGCTCGCTCCCATCGAGATCATCCCCAAGGTCGCGTTCTACGACTTCGAGGCCAAGTACACCAGCGACGACACGAAGTACGTGGTTGAGCCTGAGCTGCCCGCAGGGGTGAAGCAGGCGATCCAGGGCGCGGCCAAGCAGATGTGGGACGCCCTGGGCGCCCGCCACCTCGCCCGCGTCGACTTCCTGCTCGACAAACAGGGCACGCCGTGGCTGCTGGAGGTCAATACCATGCCGGGTTTCACCGGCCACTCGCTGATGCCGATGGCGGCCAAGCACGCGGGCCTGTCCTACGCGGACCTCGCGGCGAAACTGGTGGAGCTGGCGGTCAGGGATCATCAGCATCCCGCGGCACGGAAGGCCGCGGTTTAGACCGGCAAACAGCCACCGAGATGAAGACATCTCGGTGGCACGTCAGGGACGACTATGGCGAAGAACGACGCGAACTCCGGGTTTCAGTGGCGGCAGTTCATCACGTACGTCTGCTCCTTCAGCATCATCATCCTGATCGGCGGGCTGTTCGTCGCCGTGGCGGTGGGGCTGCGCCCGCTGGAGCAGCGGGCGGCGCAGACCGTGAGCCTCAACGGCGTGAAGCCCGAGATCGCCTGGCCCATGAACGCGGTGACGCCCGATGGCAAGCCGTCAACATGGCTGCCCAAGTCCAACCAGGAGGAGATCGAGCAGCTCGTGATCGACGCCCTGGGCGACACGCGTCAGGAGGCCTTCAGCCCCGAGCCGCTCGCGCGCGTCGCCGACGCGCTCAAGGCCTCCGGCTGGTTCGACGGTACGCCCAGCGTGACGCGCGGGCGGGGCGGCAAGGTCAACATCACCGGCAAGTGGCGCGTCCCCGGCGTGTTCGTGCGCTACAAGGGGGATGACTACCTCGTCTCGTGGGACGGCAAGCGGCTCCCGCCGGTTCGGAAGGCGGGGCTTGAGCGCAACTTCCGGGTGGTCATGAACCCCGCCGTGGCGCCCCCCGCGTACGCCGACGGCACGCCCGACTACGGCACCGCGTGGCCCGGGGAGGACATCGTCGCCAGCATCGAGCTGATCGAGCTGATGCAGGAGAAGGCGTGGTACCACCAGGTCGCGGGCGTTGACGCCTCGGAGTACTCGGCCAAGGGCCGCCTGACGCTGGTCACGCCCGAGGGCACGCGCGTCGTGTGGGGCGGGCGGCCGACCAAGCCGCTGGTCGGCGAGGTGTCCACGCCCCAGAAGCTGGCGCACCTTTCCCAGATCATGCACGACTACAAGCGGATCGACGCGGGCTACCCGCTCATCTACGTGAACGCGGCCAACCTCCAGTTTGATATCTCCGCGACGGCGATTCAGCCGTGAGTGGGGAGGGGGCGGGGAGTGGGGGAGACCCGCCGCGTGAGGGTGAGCCTCAGCCTGCTCCGGTGTCGCCGCCAATCCGGGACTTCGCCCAGAGCGGCTCAGTCCCGGCGTCGCATGAGGGCGGCTCAGTCCCGGCGTCGCAAGGAAACCCTGATTACACCCATGCGCCGCGCGACCGCTGGGCCCACCGGCGCGGCGAGCCGCGCACGTTCGCTGCGGCGTGGATCATGTTCCTCTTCGGCGCGACCGTCGTGTCCGTGGGTGCAGTGGGGGCCCTGGGGCTGCTGAGCGCCGACGTCTACCGCCCCGCCGCGCGCCTGATGGTCGCCCTCGCGGCCGCGGGCGTGTGCGTGCTGTGGCCGATGGTGCGGTTGTCCCAGGAGTTGCCCCGCGAAGGGACCCGCGTGCGCGCGGTGGTGCAGGACCTCATCGTGCTGCTGGGGCCGGTGCAGGCGGTGCTGTGGCCGCAGGCGTTCACGTGGATGGCGGGCTGGCCGTGGCGCGTGGTGCTGTGCCTGGACCTGCTGATCGCGGGGTGGGCGGTGCTGATGGGCGGGCTGCTGGCGACGTACATGGTGCGCCCGCGCCTCTCGCGCTGGGGGATGATGGCGATGCTCGTGCTGCTGGTGGTCCTGGGGCCGGTGATCGCCGCGCTCTCCGCGCCGACAAACCCCGCTGACCCCAGCCGCGCCCGACCGCTGGTGGAGTGGCTCATGACCAGCCCGCTCACCGGCGTTTACGAGATCACGCGGGACCGCTCGTGGACCGGACAGACCGCAGCGATCGATGCACGCCACTGGGCCGGCGTTGTCCTCGCTTGGGCCGGCGGACTGCTCACCTGGGGCGCGGCCTTGATCGCGGGCCGTGGCGCAGTGAAGGGCGGCCGCACACCGGGTGAACCCGGCTGAGTGGCACGGACCGGCGTTGTGGCCTAGATTGTGGGGACGCCCCGGGGCCTTCTTCCAGAAAGGACGCCCCGGGGGTTTCTTTCTGTACCGACCCAACCGCGGGCGGCCAACGGCCCGCAGAGGAACGCGCGATGGAACTGGTGACCAAGGCCGAACGAGAGCAGATCGAGGCCCGCCTGGCGGCCCTTGTGAACAACCGCGCCGTCCTCTCCACCCGCATCGCCGAGGCCCGCGCCCTGGGCGACCTCAAGGAGAACGGCGACTACCACGCCGCCCGCGAGCAGCAGGGCATCGAAGAGTCGGAAATCCGCCGCCTCCAGGAACGGCTGTCGAACATGAGCGTCATCGACGAGAAGATGGCCAAGGCGGTCGAGGGCGTGGTGTTCATCGGCTCCACCGTGCGTCTCCAGGAAATGACCGACGAGAGCACCCCCAAGGGCAAGAAGGAGACCATCAAGCTGGTGGGCGACTTCTCGGGGACCGAGAACGACGAGTACGACGAGGTCACCGCCACCAGCCCGATGGGCGAGGCCCTGCTCAAGACCCGCGTGGGCGACATCGTCCGCTACAACGCCCCGCGGGGCGTGAAGATGTACAAGGTCGTTGAGATCCTCTGAGCGCCGAGGCGCGCGACAGGCGCGATAACCACCGCCCTGCTGCCCTGGTCCGCGAATAACGCCGCTGCCGCCGCGCAGCGCGGGTTGTTGCCGCCGACACGATGGAAAATGGCCCCGACGAGCCCCGCGTTGGGGCCACAACGCAACTTTTCAGGGCTGATTTACCCCGCGTCGGGGCTGACTTGTTCCGCGTTGGCCGGAAAAGTCCCGCGTCGGGGCCAACGGGCTCCGCGTTGGGCGGAAATGCTCCCCGTTGGCTCGGAAATTCCGCATTACCGACCCAAGTCAGCGGATCGGGCTGCGCTCACAAACTTTGAGCGATCCCCTAAGCGTGGTCGCGGGTTGAGAAAAAAACCCAGACACTCAGGTACGCATCCTGCAGGCTCTAACGAGTTCATCCGTCGACACTTACCGCCGGGTTTCTCCAGAGGCCGTGCAACTAATCTTCCAATTTGCTGACCCCGCTGCACCAGCAGTACAGATGAAAGCTGTATAAAGAAAGCCCAAGCGGCTGAGCCCCGCCCCTAACCCCGCTTCCACCACTTCCAATCTGCTCTGCGACGCACAAACGTGCGTGCGACTGTGTGCACCTGCATTTGGAGGGCGGAGCGTGATCAAACAGTTCAGCTTCTTTGGCGCGGCCGTTGCGATGTCGGCGGTTGCGATGGCCGGCGATGGGCCGACGCAGGTGGCCGACTTTGCGGCGATGCATCAGTATCAGGAGGCCGCGCGCATCAAGGCGCTTGCCGCCGCCGGCGACCACGCCGCCGCGGTCGTTCAGAAGAATGTCGACGATCGAGCGACTCGCACGGTGCTATGGACGAGTGATGACCGCGGTGCGACGTCAGCAATCCACGACTACTCACAAACCAAGCGCACCGCCGACTACCACCCCGCTCGGATCGAGTCGTGCCTGGGGATCAGCAGCGCGGGCGTGCTGTCCATGAGCATCGAGCTCTCGCCGGTGCCGGGTGCGAACCGGCAGTTCAGCTACATGCGGCGCTTCTTCGACTCGATGTGGTTCGGCGCTCCTGACCTGGTTGGGCCTGTCCACATCGAGGGCGAGCCCATGCCCACGGGGCTGTCTGCCACTCGCCGCTGGCGTTTCCTCAGCCGGCCCGGCATCACCAAAACCGGCACGCCCTACTGGCTCGGCGGCGAGGCCGATCAGCAGCGCGGGGCCGCCGTCAACCGCGGCGTCTTCATGGGGATGACGCCAACCCGCATCCTCGCCGGCGGCGACACCGTTGAGCCCGACGCGGCCGTCATCGGCGCCTCCGCGTCGATCGAAGCGTTCTCGGTCTCACCGCTGGGTTCGCAGATCCTCGCCGTGGTGGCGGTCGACCGCGGGTACGCGGGCGCGGGGGAGTGGCGGGTGATCAACCGCAACCTCGCGGCCCCGGAGAACTCACCCGACAACAACCACACGCTCATCAGCCAGAGCGGCACCTGGAACGGCTATCCGGTCCGCCGCTTCTACCTGCCGGCCGCGGGCGAGGTGCCCGGGTGCAACCACCCGCAGCGCTGGGCCGTGGCCGCTGATGTGATCGACTCCGAGGATCAGGACTCGCTGGTCATTGTCAACAACCAGCTGGCGTTCCGTGAAGGAGCGACCGTCGGCGGCCTGGTGCTGTCAGGGTCCCCCATGGTGCTCAAGCTCAACCTCACCAACGACCTGCTGATGGTCTGGGGCGCCCGCGAGCCCGGCGCCAGCGTGGTGACCCTTGCGGCGTTCCTCAACGGCGCCCCCATCCTCAAGGTCAACGACACCGTCGACACCGACGGCGACGGCACGCCGGAAGGCGACAAGGTCGTCACCTACATCGCCCCCGTGGCCGCGATCAGCGAGATGGCGAGCGCCGACGGCAAGCTCTCGGTCTACATCTCCGTGCACATCAACGGTGTGCCCGCCATCGTCCGCCTCCGCGCCCCCGGCACTCCGCCGGGCGGGACCTCCGACTTCAACGGCGATGGCGACTCCGGCACCGACCAGGACATCGAGGCGTTCTTCGCCTGCATCGGCGGCACCTGTTGCCCCACCTGTGGGTCGGCCGACTTCAACGCCGACGGCGATGTTGCAACCGACGGCGACATCGAGGCGTTCTTCCGTGTGCTGAGCGGCGGCAGCTGCTGATATTGCGATCGACTCAGGACCACCCACCAATGATCAAGCATTCCACCCTCGCCGCCATCGCCGCGGCCTGCGCACTCCCGCTCGCCGCCTCGGCGATGCTGCTGCCCAGCAACTGCCCCGAGCCCTTCGACCTCAACCTCGACGGCATTT